>LNEX01000350.1 GCA_001464165.1 bacterium Ga0077546 | reverse complement strand
AAAAAACCGAAAATATTTTCGGCCTGCCTTTCACGGCCGAAGAAGCAACGATAGTAGTCATACCTGTGCCGTGGGAAGTAACAGTATCATACAGAGAAGGCACTGCCGGCGGGCCAGAAGCCATTCTAGCTGCTTCATACCAAGTCGACTTATACGACCCTGACTATGTCGATGCCTGGAAAATCGGCCTAGCCATGGAAGAGATTCCCAGCCAATTGCGCACTCTCAACGACGAAATGCGACCCACAGCCGAAGACTATATTGGCATGCTAGAAGAGGGCCACACACCAGCCGATCACCCACCAATGAAGCAGATGCTAGAAAAAATAAATGCATCTTGCGAAAAAATGAACCAGTGGGTGCAAGAGCGTGCGGCTGAACAACTAGACCGCGGTGCCATTGCAGCAGTGCTCGGCGGCGACCATAGCACCCCCCTTGGTCTCATTCGCGAACTAGCTAAACGGCACGACTCATTTGGCATTCTGCACATTGACGCTCACGCAGACTTGCGCGATGCCTACGAAGGCTTTACCTATTCTCACGCATCAATCATGTTCAACGCCATCAAAGAGCCAACACTGACCAAGCTTGTGCAAGTTGGCATTCGCGATTACTGTGAAATGGAATCAGATCTGGTGCTATCGTCAGGCGGACGAATAGTCAGCTTCTATGACCGCGACATCAAGGCAAAAATGTTTGAAGGTATGAGCTGGATGCACATCTGCCAAGAAATAGTGAGCCAGCTACCAAACGAAGTTTATGTCAGCTTTGACATAGACGGTCTAGACCCTAAGCTCTGCCCCAATACAGGCACACCAGTACCGGGGGGTTTAGAGTATGAACAAGCACTATATCTGGTGCGCATGGTTGCAGAAAGTGGCCGCGTGATCGTCGGCTTTGATGTCAATGAAGTTGCACCGTCAAACAACGTTGAAGACGAATGGGACGCTAACGTTGGGGCCCGTTTACTCTATCGTCTCGCTAACCTCACCGCAAAGTCAAACGATCAATTCTGAGAATTTGAAAAGCAACTATATCAAGCCTATTTTCAAACTGATAGTATTGGCACTCTTTGTCTGCCTAGGCGAACGCGCCGCTTGGGGCCAGGGCTGAGCAGCCGCACGCGGTGTGGTCCCAGGTCTGGGAGCAGGGTCGGGTAAGTTTCAATTGTCCGTTGGCTGGCGCGCTGCGCGAGCCGACAAGTCATATAATGGCACTGATTACAATTCCAATTTTACAAATAACTGGAAACCTTACATGCGCCAGAGCGTGTTAGATGTTTCAGCGCGCTATTACATCAACAGACGAGTGGCAATCGTTGGCACATTGCCAGTTTCAATGAACAATTTTAGTATGATCTATCCACCAAAAGGCCCTGGTATAGGGCAACGAGCGGGCTGGGACATTAATGGAGTGGGAGATCTGGCCTTAGTCACTCAAGTCTCTCTAGTCGACCCTAAGGACCATCCGTTTGAAAATTGCATAGTCGGCTTGGGCATGAAAATACCCACAGGCAATTGGGACGAGCGCCGGGTTATTCCTAACCTCAACGGTCAAAACTTTGCTAGTCGCGCGGTCTATCCAGCTGCTGTTATGCCAGGCGATGGTGGCACAGGAATTATCGCTACAGTTGATGCCTACAAGACTTTTAGAGTAAATAGATTCTTGCGGGGCAAGACTCTCTTTGTGGCAGGCTCTTATCTATCCAACCCACGTAACACCAATGGCACCTCGTCAATCATTGGCAGTGCTGGGGTGCCCTTGACGCCAAACTTTTTAGATGAGCTAACCAACTCAGTATCTGATGCTTACAGTGTACAAACCGGTGTGTCGATGAAGGTGCCTGGTACCTGGAACAAACCGAAGTTGAAGGGCCTTAGAATGCGGGTTGTTGGCCGCTGGGAAGGAGTGCGAGCCCACGATTTGTTTGGACCAGCCGGTGGCTACAGACAACCAGGTTGGGCCATGTCAGTTGGCCCGGGGCTGACTTATGCCAACGGCAAAGATGTCTTGATGATTGATGTGCCGATTGTTTTTTCAAGGTACATAAACGCTAGCCGCTCCGCTGTGCCCGGGCCCTCAAATGGCAACACACCAGCAGCCTTCAACCCCGACCGCAATCTCGGGCTAGTGACACCAGTAAGTATTACAATGCGCTACGTGCGAAGTTTTTAGCAGTAATTGATTTCAGTCTAAACCGAGAAATCAGTTTGTGGAGTCTGTGAAGCCAGAGGCGAATCTGCAGAACCTTCTCCGATCAAGGCCGCAAGCTCAACTCTTAATTGAGCAAAGCCTTCAAAGCCATTGTCGATGGCAATTTTTCTTGTCTCATCGAGACGAAAATGCATGCACGAAAGAATTGCTGACTGTAAACGCTCACTGATCTCGCCATTTAAATCGCATGGCAAAACAACGTTCATAAGGGGCGTGAGATAAGGCTGCAACAGCGAATTTCTAAAGTTAATCAAATCAACTACATCTTGAGCAACACTAACCGATGAATCAGGTGCAACTGCTGAACTGCTCGTAAGCGGATGGACACCAGTCAGCGCTTCCCACAGACAAATACCAACTGCCATCAAATCATCGGGCACAAGCAAGGGGTAATAAGCTGGTGTCGAAATCATACAAGTATCAAATACGCCTTCTAAGCAATGCAAAGGGCCAAAATAACCAGGGTCAACCAGTCTGATACCACTGACATCATGATTTTCGTCGCTCTCAATGAAAATATTGTCTGGTGTTAAGTCACCATGATAGGCATTGGGCATGGCTTCCATAAAACTAGCCAGCAAGTGAAAGAGCGCCAAAATTTGCTTCTGTGATATCTCTCGTTCAGAGAGCTGCTGGCGCAACGTTAGCCCGCGCAATACAGGCATTGAATAATACGAGCGCTCTTGGCACTCTCCACTGCTCTCAACCGGCACCACTAATGGTCCAGCAAGCTCAGTTAGGCGAGTTAACTGCAACTGCACCATCTGGTCTGGAATTGGTGTAACCGGTCCAGTTTGAAATGGAATAACTTTGAGTGCTTGTGTAGAAAATTTCTCAGGCTCGGCTATGTCGCTTGGATCTTTAGCCACTTTGTAGACCCTTTCATTGCCAGCCTCATCTTCGGCGTGAAAGAGAAAACAGAAACGACCACTAGAAATTTGACCGTTAAGCATAAAGCCATCAATTCTGACACCCAGCCAATCAGTCCATGACTTAGGTTTGACAGGCACCATGCTGAGATCACGCTTAGCCAACTCAGATTGCACTTCAGCAAAGTCAGCGGCGTCGCCTTCAGGCGGCTCAATACCAGCCAGAGCACAATTGGTGAGGAAGGTATCTAAAGCTTCTTTTCTTTTCAAAAGAGATTCGGTGCTCTCTTCATGCATACTTTTCAACTTATGCGGGCCTTTCTCTTTATGGACGAATCAAGTTATAGAATCAATTTGAATGATCAGGAACCCGGTGTATGCTGATCTGTGAATTTTTGAGGTAGATCGGCAGAAGCCGTCTTAGACTGCACGGTAGGCAATGGTTCAATGGGCACAGGTCGATTTATATTACCTGAATTGGTTACCTCAGGCAGAGGTTCAGGTCTGCTTAATTTTAGGGATTCCACCAAATTAGGAGCTTGCCCCTTAATGACATTGCCCGGCACAAGAAGCGAGACGTCAGGTCCAAGCTCAGCCACTTTATTGATGGTCGGCTCGGTGCGAAGCGGTAACCTTTCAATATGCAAGGCGGGTAAAGCGCCTGTGCGCTGAGGGCTGACAACATTCTCGACAGAGGACCTTGTCATTGTGCCGAAGACACCGCCCATGACAGCACTGGAGAAAGTCTTCTCAGCTAACTCCGAAGTCGAAGCAAATTTGCCATGCTTAAGAAGAGAACTAGCTTCGGCACTGAATGCGCCACCAGCAGCACCGGCTAAAAATCCGCTAGCACCGTTCATCAATTGCCGACCAACTGTGCCAGAAAGTCCTTCTGGCAGATGAGAAGCCATACTCTTTATACTACTTATGCCTTGAATACCAAGCTGTGTCTTGCCCATGATATACATAGAAGTGCCGCCAATACCAGCGTTACCCAATCTATCCGTCCAGAAATTCTCTCCAGATTTGGTGACAAGACCTTCGTAGAGACCTCCGGCAGTTGCCAAACTACCCACAGTGACGCGGCCAGTTGCCAGCGATTCTCCCAGTGCCACTGTCGAAGCAGTGCGCGCACCAATGGCAGCACCGGCAAAACTCATTCCTCTGTGCATTAGCAAGACACCGCCAAGCTTAGCCACTCCAGACCCTGCTTGTTGTGCTATCCATTGAGAAGAACCAACTTCTGCAACATCAGGGGCGTCAACTAGATTACGCTTGGCGATGTTGCCACCAAAATGATTTACAGCCTGGGAAATGCCATCATAAGGCTGCTGAATGGCACTGTACTTCAGCGACTGCCAGAATTCTTGCAATAGCGGAGTACTGCTATCAGCCGCTGCAGCTTCGGCCTTATTATCTTGAGCATTTTCTTGTTCTGGTCTTAACGGCATTTTCGCAATTCCAAATTTATCTAAAGCCAAACTATAGTCTTTAAAGATTTCTCCGCCTTATCGACAAAAAGTTCGTACTCACTTTGTGGAGCCTCAAAATGAATTTCTTGCACTGCTGAACCAGTTTTATCGCTGTCGATAAATAGCCCCAAATCCACTAGTCCACCTTTCTTCCAAATACCCTCGACGATTAAAACACGCTTGCCATTTATCTCTTCAGTGCGGCTAGAACTAAGTAAAAAGAAATCAGGATCAGAGGCGTTTCTAATGACAAGATCTACTGAACTAAATTCCTCCTCTGACAGTTCATGGTCTGGTTGAGACAACACTTTAAGAAAATCGAAGGCACCATCAGGAGCAATGCGCTTACCTCGATAATAAAAAGACAACTTCACCTCGGCACTTTCTTGCGCTCGAAACTCTCTTAAAAAATCAGTGGCAGTGCGTTTCTCTAATGGACACTCGACCCAGCCGTCGGGCAGCTCCATAGACTTAATTTGTCCTTGATTCTTCAATTTTAAGGCAGTCTTATTCATTGTTCTCTTAATGCAATCAACGGTTATTTAACTTGTCATGAACCACGACACCTGAGTAAACCACGGCTCCCGCAGCCACGGTACCTTTTACCACTTTCCCTCCAGTTGAACGCATAAATTTGTGCATTGCTGGTTCCTTCATTGAGCGGAAGAGTTTATCAACAGAATAGCCCTCCTCAAGGAAGTCATTTCTGCTACCCCACTGATTTGTGAACTTAACCTGGCGCGTTACTGGGTCGTAGCCATGGATGTTAATCACATGCCAACCACCGCCCATGCCCACAGCAGACTCTATGCCATAGAGTTGAGAAAATGGCGGTCTTGCAGTGTGCACCTGCATAACTGCAGGAAGTTGACCTGATTTCTCAAGCTCAAGAATAGCATCGGCAAGCTCATCTGCAGTACTTACATCTCTCTGACCAGACCATTGCTTGGCTTTATCACCGGCAGTAAGAACGAAGTGATTGTCACTCACACCCGTTGCTTGTCTATTTACTCCTTCTAGCTCACTAGTAAAGATACTGGGAGCGTCCATTTTCGAGCCATTGCGGTCGCGCAATTGCACCCAATTTTCTCCGTCAAAGTATTTGACTTTTTCTCCACCCATCAAGCTATCAACACTCTTTTCATACTTAATTTCGCCCGGTTTAGCGACACGCATAACCAGCTTACCATCGGCATCATAAGCAGTCGCACCAGGTTCCAAATTGCGCAGTTGCTTGCCAGCACTATCAAAAACTTTGTCAATTTTCTTCTCTGGTAGCACTCCATATAAGCCACCATTCTCAGAGTAAATCAAGCTATCGACATCAACATTCTTGATCGGTTTATGATCTTTAGTGTAAGCCTGATCTCCAGGCTTAAACTGGGCTAAACGATCGCCTTCTTTGTCATAGAGCATCTGTACTTCAGATTTGCTCTTGATTTTGCCAATCAAATTGCGGTCTTTGTCAAAGGCAAGACCACTACTATCAACCCGACGACCATCGCTAATTATGTGCTTACGGCCCTGCCAGTAAGCATTAACCATCGCATTCTCAGTTAGTTGGCTCGACCAATCTCTACTGCCGTCGGCCTTAAGCTTATCGCCATCACCATGCTGGCGCTTAAGGGCTCTGCGAGCCTCAAAATCTGGTTTGATACCATTATCTAAGGCTGTCATATCGACAGTATGGCCATCTTTGGTGACGAACTTACCATTGATAGCTATATCAGCCAAAAGCTGCGCATTCTTCTCTGGATCTTTAGCATAATTACGCACTTCCAATGTCGTGACGTTGCAGGTGCTGTTCATCCCCTGGTCGACGGTCCGTGGATGAACAGCATGTGACATCAGCTGTTCAGCTAGGTCTGCTCTCTCTGCCTGCGACAACACTGCCATAGGATTGGCTTCGAGCAGGCGATTGACATGGAGATACAGAAGCGCCTTCTTCTCATCAGTGATACCACGCTTAGCAGCTTCAACATCGAAGTCTCTGAGTAACTTGTCAAAACGTTCAAAGCGCGCTACATCAGGAAAGGCCTTGGCCGAGAGGCGAACCAAGTTAGCTTCTTCTACGGCTAAATTAGCGCTAAGATAGTCGAGCCTGTCTCCCTTAAGCTCCATTTTTGAGCCGTTGATTGAGTCAATTGTAACCGTGCCTTTTTCATCAATGCTATGAATCGAACGGATGCTGCCATCTCCATCGGCAACCAGGTCGCCTCTGAACCAAACTTCGTCCTTGGAAGTTCCATCAGCCTGTTTCACATGGCCCATCCACACACCGTTTTCTTTCTTAACAACGGCGCCATTCTCAAAAGTGACTGTATTTAGCTTGCCTTCAGAGTCATAACTAAAGGCGCGCTTGCCATTGACACCATGAGCTTCAGTAACTTGGCCGAGAGCATTGTGACTAACGGAAGTGTTGTGAACATTATCGATAACGGCTGAAGAACCATCAGCGCCCTTAACGATAACGCCGTCTTTGTAAGTAGTTACGGTGGTGCCATCACCAAAATCTCTTGCTCTACCAGTTGCCTCAGGGGCGGTGAAGGGCTTGGCCTCCAACCACTCAGGGTGAGTCTTAGCCTCGCTCTTGACCTGAGGGAACTCGCCAGGAAGCGAGCCATCGGTGCGGTGGCCAGATCTAAGCAAATCGACCATTTTCTCTCTAAC
>LNEX01000349.1 GCA_001464165.1 bacterium Ga0077546 | reverse complement strand
CGCGGATACTTAAGGGCACCATCTTTCTGGAAATAAACAACATCTTCTGGGTTGAGACCTTTCGACTTCAGCCACTCATTCATCTGAGCCTTAATTCCACTCTGCTCGTCATGCAACATAGCGTTGCGCTGAGCCAAGCTGGCATCGGCAACTTCACGGCCTCTCGGTGAGAGAACTGAGTAAGTATCTTTAAAGCTAGCATCAATTGAATCGATTGACTGCCAAACATTGCCATCCTTAAAGAATGTGCCAGGCCCTCTAATTGCAACAATTTTGCTAGCACCACCCAAAGTGGCATAATTGTCAACGCCATCACCATCGATTAAAGTGCTAGCAATCTTGTATCTGCTAACCAGTGCATCTTGTTCAACCTTTGAGAGTTGCTTAAATCCGAGAGTATCGACGGGATTAACTGGTGTTGACCAATGCTCAATGCCAGCTAGTTTAAACAATTCTCTCTGATCAGGAGTTAGGGCAACTTCCCAGCTGCCGTCGGCATTGCGAACTTTAGGCCATTCATTGACTTGGGCAATTGGTTTAAGTCTCGAAACACCATCCTCACCTACCACAGTCATATCCTTCAATACAGCTGTAAGTTCAGCATGGCGCTCAGCAGTAATGGTTCCTTTAGCAGCTAAATCATCAAGACCTGGCTTGATCTTAAAGTTGAGATAGAGATTGCCCATAAATTCAGGCGGGGCTATTTGGTGCTCTTTGATTGCTTGGACAATACGATCGACGCGCTCAGGTGCGAAGCCTTTGCGTGTCAGTGATTCTTGAGCAGCTAAAGCACCATCAAGATGGTGAGTAAAGAAGTTAGCCTCTGCTCCCTTAGGCGGTGGGAAGGCAAATTTGACTGAGTCAGAATACATAGAAGCAAGAAGAGCATCTTCTAGTTCGTCAGGCTTAAGACCAGCTTTGCGACCTACTTCTAATACTTTGGCCATTTCGCCTTGGGTATGAATCCAATTGACCTCAGGATCTGGATGCATGCGATCGCCAACTCTGTATGAGGCGAAATGCTCTCTAATTTCAGACATGTTGTCGAGTATGTTCTGTTTCTGTCTATCTGTAAGTGTCTTGTCAGACATCAAACTATCGTAGGCGCTACTTGGTTTGCCGTTGGCATCAATGGCGCGAACGTCCTTCAATTCGCTAGCAACAAGAGCAAGCGATTTCTCTTTGCTCTCAGCGTTCTGAACGACGAACTTCTCTTTAACCTTTTCCTGGAACTCAAGAGGCCTGCCATCGACACCAACTTCAACTTTCGACTTCAGCGCCTGACCATCAATGCCTCTTTCAACTAGTAATTTATTGTTAGTAGTATCGTAAACTCTTTCATGACCGTCCAAGCCAAAGGTAATACTGCGGTCACCCTGTGAGTAACTAAAAGATCCATCACTCAAAACTTTGTATTCAGTGGTGGTGGCACCATTGATCCTGCCGTCCAAATCAATATGCTGCCACCCTCCTTCAGGATCTCGCTTCAAGCCTTTGCCATCAGGCAATGTCACTCTATCGAGTTCACCAGCTGAACTATATTCGTAACCATAGTGATCACCCTTGGCTGTCCAAACATCACTAACTCGATTACTATCGCCATCATATTGAAGACGCGCACCTTCAGGAGTCAGCACCTGAGCACGACCATCAGCAGGAGTAAGACTTAGTTGACCATCGTTATTGACTTTGAGCTTTCCGTCTAGATCAACAGTGGTGCCATCGGCTTTGGTCTGCACGACCTTACCATCAGCTTTGACGTCAATAACACTGCCGTTGTCGAAGCTAGCTTTTTGAACATGACCGTCATGGTCATAGTCGAATTTGACACCAGAGTTCTCTTTTTTCACTTCGCGCACATAGCCAAGGGCGTCTGTAGTCACAAGTTCGCCAGTATTTTTATCTTGAGTTATACGCGATCCATCGCGATGAAGAGTCGACTTATTGGCACCTTCAGCATGCCATGTAACACTGCCATCGGCGTCAACTTTCATTGAACCGTTGATTTCGTACTTGCCACCAGTGGCAGTGCGATCTTTAACCGTCCACTTGACGCCATCTTCGCTGCTATAGACATTGCCATTAGGGAAAGTCACCTTTTTAACTTCGCCTTCCAGTGCACCACCACTGTGATAAGCAACCGACAACTTGCCTTCTGGCGTTATCACTTGAGCTATGCGGCCATTGCCATCAAGCTTGGGTTTGGGCAAATCGAGATCGGAAGCGGCACTGACAGCTTTAACCTCTAAAGAGCCTGCTGAGCCTGTATGGATATCCGGACCGTCAGCATTGCGGAAGGCCGATGCGGTCTTACCGAGCCCCTTGAATGCTGCGGTGAAGGCGCCAGCCATGGTACCGCCCGCTAGACCTCCCATGGCAGCTTGTTGTGCCATTGCCTCAAATGACTCACCATCGATTCCGCCGCGCACACCACCCGACAGCGAGCCACCGACAACACCAGCACCAGTATTCAGCGCATACTCTCTCATTGAAGCTTTGAGACCAGCAGAAGCTTCGGTCTCGATTGCCTTAGTAAGGTTGGCTTTGAGAATTTGCTGTATTTGAGGAACATCAGCAGCGTCAGCAGCAACTTTCTCAGCAATTTTAGCGATTGCTCTATCATCAACGCCTTTGGCGCCATTTGAAATAGCAACAGCTACTTGCTCAGCTAGTTCTTTCTTGATAGTGCCTTCAGCGCCCTCTTTGAGAAGCTGTTTACCGCCCAACACGGCGACATTATCTACTTCAGACATTGCCGCGCGAGCCGCCGTCAACGCACTTCTCTCGCCTAATTTAAGCATCTGCGCGGCTTGCGCTGGACCTAAGAAAATAGTAGCAGCATCAATGGCACCAGTAGCACCATCGCTCACTACTTGAGCACTGGAAAAGTCGTAATCGGCGCCAAGAATAGCTGACTCGCCAACACTGGTAGCAGCCAGTAGAGACAAACTCACACCACCGGTGAAGGCAGCTCCGCCAACACCAGCGGCAATAATGGCACCATCAACAATGGCGTCAGCAGCGGCACCCTCTGACTTCTTATACAGTTCTAGTGACTTGTAGAGATTATCTTCAAATTGCTTACGACCTTCTAGAGGCATCTCTTGATAAGCCTTAGAATAATCACCCATGGCTTTGGAATACTGTTCAAGCTGATCTTGAGTCATTTCACTGGTGCCATCCCAGTGTTTGACTATAAACTTCCCAATGCCGTCCGCACTCTCGTATACTTCAGAGCGAGCATCGTTGTATGACTCGCGCGCAGATTGAGGACCACGCAGTTCGCGGGCGGCTTCAGCCTTGTCAGCGCCACCCAGTTCGCCTAGGGTATCTCCCATAAGAGTTGAGCCATACTTAACTTCATAAGCGTCTTTAGAAGCTTGCAACTGCTCGGGCGTAAAGCCCCTAAGCACTTCTTTGATTTTGGCTTCATCAGTACCAGCACCAAGCATGGCGGCACGAAGCTCATCTTCAGGCTTCATTACACCTTGCTGGCGAGCAATATTCAAGGCTACTTCGCGCTCTTCAGCAGACATGAACCCTAGAGTCTGCTCCGGGTTGGCGATCAACTCTTTCCAATCTTCAGGGGTGGCTCGGTCTTTCTTCAAAGCATCGTAGACAGCTTTTTCATCATCATCAAAAACGCCTTGATAAAGCTCGGCTTTTACTGCAAATGGTATACGACCAGTTTCTAGCAGCGGTTTAGCAAATTTATCATATTCATCTTGGTCAAGAGCCTTGTGTATGGCACTATTGAACTTCTCTGCCATGGCTTTGTCTTCAGGAGTTTGCGGATTGCGCAGACGATCGCGAAGAGTGGGGTCTTTGCGGCTCATCAACATTGAAGTTGGTAGAATGCATCTCCAGCTTGGCGACGATGTCAGATTCTGGTTTTTCGCCTTTTGCCACTTTGTCGAGAATGCGCATAGCAGCATCGCGCTCAGAACCATAATCTAGGGCACTAGCCACTTCGGCATTAAGTTGCTTCTTAAATTCAGGGTCTTCTCTATAGCGTTTTTGCTCTTCTGGAGTCATTTTCTCAAGAGCGCGAATGATATTGTCTTCATCATTGTTGAAGAAACCAGTCTCGTCTTTAATGGCATCAACCACAGACCGCTGAGCCGCTTTGCTCTCTTCATAGGAGCCAGCGGCCATTTTCTTATCGAGAGCTTCGCGAGCCCTGGCCATTTCAGAATCGCTCAAATCGATAGCAAGAGTGGCCTCGACTTTCTTACGATACTCCGGATCACTCTTCAGTCTTTCCCAATCTTCCTTAGGCATGCCTTCAATGGTGCCCAGCACTTTGCCCATGCCATCATCGAACATACCACCATGGGCAGCCAGTCTTGTCACCAGACTGCCATCTTTACCAGTGGCAATCATATCTTCCCATTTGGCGACTTCGCGCTCGTCCCCAGCCTTAGCTAAAGCGCTATGAACCTTGTTGTAATACTCAAGGTTAGCCTTATCTGCTGGATTTAAATTACCAGTATCGCCACCGGCAAGCTTTTGACCAGCCGCATAAGACTGCTTTTCAGCACTAGTCATTTGGCCAAGAGAAGCTTCAATAGCAGCTTCGTTATCTCCGAAAGCACTGGTATTGTCAGCAATCTTAGTAGAAGTATCTAACTTACCAGCTCTAACATAGTCCATCGCATGAGTGGTATCGCTATTAGTGCTGTAGGCAGTTTCAGTGCTGTATTCATTGCTAGAAGGTGAACCAAATGCCTCTCTGACCTTCTGCTCACCGCCATTTTGCAAGAATTGCGCCCGTGCTTCAGGCGAAGCACCACGGAAAGCTTCTTGGAACATATCTAAGTTTTGCGACTTCATGGCAATATCTGCTACGGCCAAAGTATCGGCCGCAGTCATTTTATCTGTGCCCTTGAGATAGATGCTTAGGGCATCTTTGGTTTCCTTGGGCAAATTATCATCATTTTGCAGAACTTCGCGCAACGATTTACCATAGCGCTCTTGATAGGTCTTATCTAGAGCTTCGATTTGTTGCGAATTCAAAGTCGAGATTGTATCGCGCAAGTCTTTTTCGCAGTTTGCATTTGAACGAGCACCAACACCCCATTCTTTATGCTCCTCTAAAACAGCGTTGATACGAGAGGCATCATCATTCTTGCCCTCAGCCATAGCAGTAAGCTTGGTCAGATCAGAACCGGACAGCTCGTCTTTAAGCTCATCCTTGAGACTATGACCAGTTCTAGCAGTGAAGGCCGCATCAATAGCCCTAAGTTCATCAGTTGACTTGCCTTTCAGAAGTTCTTCGATTGCTTTCTTGTCAGTACCTATACCAAGAAATCCGCCATTAGCGGCCTGATCTATTGCTTCTGCAACTCGCTCAGCCTTACCAAGGTCAGCTCCTGTAACTTTATCTTTGGCATTTAGGTAAGTCAGAGACTCAGTCAAATCTTTCCCGCTCAACTTTGAGCGCAACGCTTCGTCTATATTCTTGCCGTGCTTCTCTTTGTAGACCTCGTTCAGAACTTTGCGCTGGTCTTCATCGAGATTTTTCAAGACTTCTTTGGCTAATGCTTCGTTGGCACCAAACCACTTACCCTCAGTGGCGTTATAGAGCACCTCAGCCTGCTTGCGCATGGCGTCAACGTCGACAGGCTTCTTTACTGGTTGCTCAGCCACTTCGGCTGGAGGCGTTATGGCTGGCTGATCTGCTGGCTTAACTGTCGTCTGATCTGCTGGCTTAACTGTCGTCTGATCTGCTGGCTTAACTGTCGTCTGATCTGCTGGCTTAACTGTGGTTTGACCTTCAGGCTTAACTGCTGGCTGATCAGCCGGTTTAACGGCTGGTTTAGTGTGATCCGTTTTAATCTTGTCTGGGTCAGCAATGCCATTTTTACGGGCAACCTCGCCCACCTCGCCGTAGAGACGCTTAGTGTAGTCACGACTGCTCTCACCATCGTTTTTGGGCAAGTTCTTCTCGACGATGTGGCTGAGAGTATCGCCCTTCTTGACTTCGTGCTTAATTGTTTCAGGCTTGGCGGGCTCAGATTTAGCCTCGCCTTTAGCAGCAGCTGCTCCGCCATTTCTCGATGAAT
Source organism: bacterium Ga0077546 (assembly GCA_001464165.1). The sequence goes on along the minus strand of LNEX01000349.1, from coordinate 4,152 downwards.
CGAAGAGTTCCACTGCCGGTAAATCGGCTTTAGCTTTACTGCCGGATTTGTCAGCAGTGCGCAGAATCGCTAAGCTATCCTTGCCAAGAAGTTCTGGAGAGAGTTGTGAGTCTTTCTCACCAGGCTTTTCGCCCTCTTTCGGCTTATCTTTCACGACAGTAGCTTTATCGTCTGCCAAAATTTAAATCTGCCTAGTAAAATCTGCCTATTCGAGCACTCATCTATATACCCCAAAAGTCGGGAATTTCCGACATTGCAGCCAGCAGTGAGAAAAAAGGCTACAACTCTTTCTCAGCTTACCTTTTGGGGATCCAAGACAGGCAAGCTTGCGGCGTAAGCAAGAACTTAATCTTCCGTTCGAACACTTCTTAGCTTCATATTCTCAGGCGATTAGCGAACAAAAGTAGCAAAAGACTTGGCCAAAGACTGGGCACTAGCAGGTCGCTCGTCTCGCTTTACGCTGAGCATGCTCATAATTAAGGCTGAGAGCCAACCGGGAATATTAAGTGCGGGGTCAAAGGGCTGTGGGACATCAGAAAACTTTCGTTTGAAAGTATCGTAAGCACTATCTCCCTTAATGGGTGGAATACCCGAAAGAGACTCATAGAACAAACATCCAAGCGAATAAATGTCTGAGCGATTGTCGAGGGGAGCGCCCTGACACTGCTCGGGGCTCATGTATAGGGGGCTACCAAAAATTTCACCGGTTTGAGTCAATTTCATGGCTGACTCGTCATAACTCTTGGCCAAGCCAAAATCAACAATTTTGGCGACGATACGATTTTCGCCCTTGAGCAACATGACGTTGCTTGGCTTGATATCGCGGTGCAAAACATTCTTCTCGTGAGCGTGAGCCAAGCCCAAACAAATATCATAAAAAAGTGGCAAGGCCTGAGTCAGTTCAAGAGTCCCTTGACGCTGCACCAAATCAGCCAAGCTCTCACCTTCAATGTAGTCCATAACGATGTAAGCTTGGCCATCTTGCGAGATACCAAAGTCATAAATGGTAAGCAAATTGGGATGGGTCAAATCAAATGCCGCCTTAGCTTCCATTTGAAAACGCTGCACAGACTTAGCATCAGAAGCCAAATTGGAGTGCAAAACTTTTACAGCCACATTCTTGTTCAAGAACTTATGCTTCGCCAAATAAACCGTGCTCATGCCGCCCGACCCCAAGCGATCACCCACTTCATACTTACCAGCAAAGATAGAACCTGGAGCAAAGCGATCAGCTATACGAGAAAGGTCAGCACCGTCATAAGGGCAAGAAAGCCAACCCTCTGGAAATTCTTTGGCACAAGAAAGGCAAACCATTTTATACTTCAGCCCCTCTTCTTGGGCAGCACTGAGCTCAGCTAGACTATCTTCGGTCTCTTGTTTCTCAAAGCCAATTTTGTCTATCTTACGAGCGCTATAAGCAAAAATGGCACCAACCTCAACAGCGAGGGCAATGAAAGCCAGTAACAAGGCACTGGGCAAATTGACTAGCTCATGCACGACCGCCTGCTGCAAGAGCCAGCTAATTGGCACCATGCCGATAAATGCCAAAATTGATAAGCGGAAAAACTTGCCCCCAACTGTATCGATAGCAAGTAGTCTAGTGATACCAAGTGTGGGGCGCGATAAAAAGATCGAGACCTCCAGCAAGCAAAAAATAAGATAGGTAAGATACTTAAAGACAACACAACCTTGCATGGCACAGAAACCATCAACGGCCCCCCCCTATAAGCAGACTCAGCGATTGATGAACGATAGGGCGGGTGCCACCAAAAAATTCTAGAGTAAGTACAGTGCCGGCAACAAGCATAAGACAAAATGATGTGTCAACAGGCAGTAACCCTGGCAAAGTTAAATTGCCTGCACCAGGCGGTTGATAAATCGTCAAGGCTAAGTTCCAGTCTTGCCCCAACAAATGCTCAAGCCATAAAGCCGCCCCAATAGAGGCACACATAACAAGCACTACTCGGCTCAAAACCCGAATAATTCTGTTACTAGCATTAACTTTCATCACTACTGGCAGTGTCGCAAGTGTCAGCAAACATAGCCAAAAAGCTGTGGGAAAGCCCGTTAATTGATCAAAGAATAAGCGCTTCAGTACATCTATAGAAAACACCCAAAAAAGACCAGCAGCGATCAAACTCAGATCAGCAAGAGATGAAATCAACCGCACTGAGCGCAAAGAAACAGCCGCACTATCGCCCCGATCGAATTTCTCTGTGCGAGTCATGGCCCGGCTTGCTTGCAGTCCAGAACGAGCCGTAGGAGCATCTCCAATGTTTCTCACTTTACTCGAGTTAGCCTGAGGAGAAACAACTGTAACGACTTCCTCAGAGGCTGCGGCACTTACTTGAGTCTTATCGTCATCCATATTCATATAATTAGCTACTTGTTTTTAGCATTTTTGAGAGTAGTTAAAATTGCTGCCTTGTATGTCTCTTTGGTTTTAGGACCACCAAGTTCATGCATCAGTTTCTTTTTGCTATCAAAAATCATCACAACTGGCACCATATCTACGTCTTTGTAATAACGAATAATGCCAAGATCTTCAGCAGTTTTTATGGCACTCTTTCCTACCGCAGCTGAAGAGTCAATTTCAACAACGTTGACTTCTTCACCAAGCTCGTCGGCAAGCTCTTTCATTATTGGTCTGACTTTTGTACACCAAGCCTTGCAATGCTGATCATAGACCAGCACAACCAAAACTCTGTAAGCTCTCTCTTGATTGACAGCGGCAGAAGACTCAGGGGCTTGAGCAATTACGGCATTGAACGGTGCAGCATAGGCCAAAGACACGAGAGACAACGAAAGCGAAACGGCGCACAGGCCCGACAGAGCAAAAACCTCGGTAAAGAAGAAGAGCTTGACTAGCATAAGCACCTACATAAACCAGATCAGTAGTTTAGCTTTGAGGCCAATTCTGTGCAATAGCACAGTGACTGAGTGAGACAACCATAATAGAATTTTTTGCAGTTAAAGGCATAGCGAGCGAGGCAGAAAAATGATTGAAGGCGCAGTTCACTCAATTTTTGATCAGCCCAGTTTAGAAGCCAGCTGGAAAATCTTCTTACTCAGGCTAGGAATAGATCTAGGAAAGACCAGCTTCAACTTATCCTTTGGCACCTATCACCCGCATTTCTGGCTAACAAATGAGCAAATCTCTGTTGAGATTGAAAGTTATAACTATAAAGTTAGAGCCGGCGGCAAGCCAACTCGCTACCAAGAAGCTGCCGATCAATCTAACTTTCCCATCATTTGCATCAAGGGTATTCCTCAGCCAAATCGCTATTCAGTGAGACTGTTTGCCCCAAGAGTCAAGGCCCATGTCTATCCCAAAATGTACTGGGCAACATTTGCCGAAGGTGCAGGCCAGAAAGTATGCTTGATCGAAGGAAATAGATATTGGTACTTGCAAAATTCTGCTTCAATTGACCCGACCGTAGCGCTCGCGCCCCAAAGTCACAGTGAACTAATACTGAAAGCCTTCGACTGTGCCAACTCTACAAGGCTTAGTTCTAGGGAATACCAGTGATCTTGTGGGTTTGCAGAGTGAGGCGATAACCGAAATCTAGGGCCACCTTAACTGCTGCCTGGGTGTTGGCGTAACTTCCAGCAACAGAATCGGTATCAATAGGCATGACAAAGACAGAAGGCTCGCCGCCGTCCGCCACCAAAGCTTGAGCTGGCCTGGCAATGCGCATGCTCTCACCTGCCTTCTGAGTACTCTCAATCGGCAGACCATCGCCGTTATCATATTGACCAGCAGCAATGAGATACTTATACGAACTGATCTTGGGCACAAGCCGTTTATTCAGTACACTAGTCTTAGGACTACAGACAATGTGAATGCGACTACTTTCTGGTAGATCAACATAAAGTGTGCCATTCGTTTCAATTTGCACGATGAGCTTGTCGCTCAGCGCAAGCAAGCTTTCAACGAGAGGTCCAATATTCTGGCGAAAGGGCTCACCACCAGTAAGCACAATCAGCTGGCAAAATGGCGGGCGTACTTTCTCGATTGCGGCCATTAGCTCTGGCAATTGAGGCCGCCAATCAGAAGACTCAAATTCAGTATCACACCAGAAGCAGCTAAGGTTGCAACCAGCCAACCTAACGAACACTGCTGGTTGGCCACTAAAGGGGCCTTCACCTTGA
>LNEX01000348.1 GCA_001464165.1 bacterium Ga0077546 | reverse complement strand
CGATGGCTTCTTTCATCAGGTCGTCTTCACCAACAATCTTATTGATAATGCCAAGGTTGAGCGCTTCTTCGGCACTGAGTTTGTCTGCACTAAGCATGAGTTCGAAGGCCTTGGTTAAACCCACTAAACGAGTCAAGATGAACGTCGCACCTGAATCTGGGATCAAGCCAACTTTGGTGAATGATTGAATGAAGTTGACTTTGTCAGTGACGATGCGGTAGTCGCAAGCAAAGGCAATACTAGCACCAGCACCGGCGGCAACACCATTGACTGCGGCGATGATTGGTTTTTCAATGCGGCGTAGCTTGATGACAATGGGGTTGTAGCGACGGCGAATAGAGTCACCAAGGGAGGGACGCTCGCCCATTTCTTGAGCGATGCTGCGGCTTTGCAAATCTTGCCCAGCGCAGAAACCACGACCAGAGGCTGTCAAAATGATGGCGCGGACTTCTTTGTCTTTTTCCATCTCTTTGAGTGCGTCTTGGAGTTGAAAAGTAAGTTCGTCACTAAAAGCATTGAGTTTATCCGGGCGGTTCAGTGTGATGATACCAACACCGTTTTTCTTTTCTGTAAGTAAGATTTTTTCGTCAGACATTTTCTTTTCCCTGAATTGAATCGGTTATTTCCCGGTGAAAGTAGCTTTGCGCTTTTCCATGAAAGCTTTCATGCCTTCTTTTTGATCTTCTGATGAAAATAGCATGTAGAAGTTTTTGCGCTCGAATTGCAAACCTTCTTGCAATGGGCCATCAAATGATTTGAGCACAGCTTCTTTGGCTAACTTTACGGCAATAGGTGATTTTGCTGCAATTTCTTTGGCCATAGCTTTGGCTTCTTCTAGATAAAGCTCGACGGGGGCAATTTTGTTGACCAGACCCATCTCAAGAGCTTCGCGAGCAGTTAGTGGGCGACCAGTGAGAATTAATTCCATGGCTTTGTATTTGCCCAATACGCGTGTCATGCGCTGAGTGCCACCGGCGCCAGGGATAACACCAAGGTTGATTTCTGGCTGACCAAATTGAGCAGTTTCAGAGGCAATGATGATGTCGCACATCATCATTAGTTCACAGCCGCCACCAAGGGCAAAGCCACTTACAGCGGCAATGATTGGCTTCTTGATATTCTTTATGCGGTCCCAGGTAGCAAATCTATCTTTGAGCATGATTGAAACTGTTGTTTCGTCTGACATTTCTTTGATGTCGGCGCCAGCAGCGAATGCCCGGTCGCTACCGGTGAGAACTATGGCTCGAACCGAATCGTCACGGTCAAAATCTTCAAGGGCGGTAACGAGTTCTTCCATCAGTTCGTGGTTGAGGGCATTGAGAACCGTGGGACGATGAAGGTTGACTACACCGATGTTGATTTCAGGTTGATCTGATTTGCCTGACTTGGCTCCCACAGCTTCTTTTGCAGTGAGAATGTTTTTGTATGTCATAGTCATCACCATCTCTCCTAATTTATCCTCCGAGATTTCTCTTGTCGCAGAATTTGCTTGCCCTAAGTTCTAAGTTTAGCCCAGCTTTTCACCACAGTTGCCGCAAAAACCAAACGATACGGGCATTTCTTTTGCGCACTTACCACAATTGCGCAAGTTCACTCCAAGATTCACGCCTTCGGCATCGTTGGCTGCTTTGTCGCGAATCTTGCCGTAGTTAATCGGTTGCTTTTTGCGGAAGGCTTTGAGACCTTCTGCTGTTTCGTAACTACCAGCATGCAGAGCTAGCCAGTCGCGGGCATGACCAACAGTCATTGCCCAAGAGAAGTCTCTCCACATATTTAGTTGTTGCTTGGTATACCGTGTGCACTCAGGTAGTTTGTTATAGAGCTTTTCTGCCATCTCTGCTACCGTGGCGTCGAGCATTGAGGCTGGTACTACTTGATTAACTAGGCCCCAGTCAAGGGCTGTGTATGCATCTACGGCTTCGCAAAGTAGTAGCATTTCGCGGGCACGGCGGTCACCAATCATCATTGGCAGCCATTGTGTGGCACCACCGGCAGCAACGCTACCGCGGGCAGCGCCGACTTGTCGAATAGTAACGTGATCGGCAGCAATAGCTAAATCACAAGCCATGTTTAGTTCGTTGCCACCACCTACCACCATGCCATTTAAGCGAGCAATGGTAGGCTTGCCGATATTGCGTAAGCGATCATGCATTTCAATGAATGTGTACATCCATTTGTGATAGTTATTCGGTTTTTTGAGAATATGATCTTCTTGCTCTTTCAGATCAGCACCGGTGCAGAAGGCTCGCTCTCCTGCTCCCGTAATTACAACTACGGCAATGGCATCGTCAGAACCACAATCTAAAAATGCTGTGCCTAGCTCTTTGAGAGTGAGAGTGTCAAAGCAATTTAGTACGTCAGGGCGATTAATTGTAATCGTCGCAACGTAGTTGTCTTTTTTGTAGATGATTCTCTTGAAGCCGTAGTTTTCGGCGGGCATGCCGGTGAATACTACATCCGGTGATGTTGCCTGTGGCATTCCAATACCTATATATGTTTTGCTATATGTTCTGCTATGAGTTCTGCTGTTGTTCTGGTCTAATTCTGGCTTGTGGCTACAATTCGAATGGCAGAGAATGGCGCTTTAGACTGTAGCTGGTACTTTTTCTACTTCAGCGAACATCATAGAGACTAGTTCTTTGGCAAAACCCATTAGGTTTTTGGCTGAAGCTCTGCCTTCTGGGCTGGACATGGCGGCATCAAGTGCTTCTTTGTTTTCGAAATACATTTCGGCCATTAAATAATATTCGGCAGTGCCCATAGGCGCGCCTGTTACGCGTGAAATTTCAGCTTTTAGTAGGCCTGGCATTTTCATGGCTAGCGGAATGTGGGTATTGAAATATTGATTGTCAAAATCAGCACTGTCAGCTGGGGTTTTGTAGAGAGCAATGAGCTTAACCATGGTTGATTGTTTTCCTTTCTTTTGCTGATGTTTTGGTCTGGTCCAGTTTTTCTTCTCAGGTTTTCTTCTTAGGTTTTCTTCTTAGGTTTCCTTGCGCTTATCAATCACTCTCACGGCTTTACCTTCACTGCGAGCCAAGGTTCTTGGTTTGAGCAAGGTAACATCAGCGGTGAGGCCGAGGCTGTCTTTCAAAAGCTTTTGAATATTTTCAGTGAGGGCGGTCATGTCTAAATGGCCGTCTTCGAAATGGCCCCATATATCAATTAGAGCTTCAGTCACTTCCACTTGAATTTCTAAAGTATCTAGTGCTTTTTTGCGGTCGATTACAAGTTGATAGTGTGGTGCCAATTGTTCCATTGATAGCAAAGCTTTTTCTATTTCAGATGGATAGAGATTAACTCCGCGGATAATTAGCATGTCGTCAAGCCTTGCTCTGACTCTTACCATGCGTCTCATGGTGCGGCCGCAGACGCATGGCTCGGGAATTAAAGTAGAAAGATCGCCAGTGCGATAGCGAATGACAGGAATTGCTTCTTTGGTCAGGGTGGTAAAGACCAGCTCTCCTTCTTCACCGTCGGCTAGCACTTCGCCAGTGATCGGATCAACAATTTCGGCAATGAATAAGTCTTCCCAGATATGCAGGCCGTGCTTACCTTCGATGCACTCAACTGAGACTCCTGGGCCCATTACTTCACTCAAACCATAAATATCAAGGGCCTGAATTTGGAGAAGATTTTCGAGTTGACCGCGCATTTCTTCGGTCCATGGTTCAGCACCAAAGATACCAATTTCGAGATTTATAGAATTGCGTGGGATCTTCATTTCGGCCATGGTGTAGGCCATATTCAATGCATAAGACGGAGTAGAAAGCAGAATGCGCGCGCCAAAGTCTTGCAGCAACATAATTTGCTGTTGGGTACGACCACCGCTAGCGGGCACCACTGTGCAACCAAGGCGTTCGGCGCCGTAGTGCATACCAAGGCCACCGGTGAAAAGACCATAGCCATAGCTATTGTGAAGTACGTCGCTTGGTCTAGTGCCACCGCAGGCTAGGGAGCGAGCGCAAACCTCTGCCCAGTTTTCAATGTCACCTTTGGTGTAGCCCACTACGGTTGGCTTGCCTTTTGTGCCCGAGCTGGCATGGAGGCGATTGACTTCGCTCATGGGTTTGGCAAATAAACCAAAGGGATAGTTATCCCGCAAATCGCTTTTCTTCATGAAGGGCAACTGGGAGAGTTCGTTGACGCTCTTCATTGCGTCAATTTTGCCTGGTGTCATTCCTGCTTGGCTAAAGCGCTCACGCAAGAGAGGAACGTTGGCATAGACTTGCTGCAGTGTTTCTTTTAAGCGCGTGAGCTGGAGAGCCTCAAGGCTTGTGCGATCGATTGACTCGACAGCTTTATTCCACATAAATACTTCTGACTTTGTTAGCATTGCTTTGCGGTTGTCACGGTGTTCGATTTTGCAGCTTAATATATATCACGGGTAGAGGGGCGACCCCTTCATTCTCAATATTCTGTCTATTTTTCAACGCTTTTTTGAGCTTTTCGCTCTAGGTTCTGTTTGCTTTCGCCGTTTTGGGCTACAGTCTAAATAGGAAGAAGAAAGTAGAAGTAAAGTACGTTCTTAGAACTAGTTTTTATTACCAAAAGTTGGAACTAAAGCCTAGAACTAGAGACTATTACTAGAGACTTGAACTAAAGCCTAAAACTAAGGCCAGTAAGCAGACTTTAGTAATAGAAATAAATGCCCTATATAGGAAGACATGGCGTCCGATCCTCTTGAAGTCGTTAATCCTGGACCTGTCCCTGACCTTAATCGCCCTTTCTGGTCAGATAAAGTGGTCTGGCTCCTTATGGTCTTGGCCCTGGTGGGCTTTGGCCTTTATGTCAAGCTTGATACCCGGGTTTTCCCTTCGGCCTCGATAGATCTCAAGTACAGCCGAGAGCAGATTGCTAAGCAGTCTCGTGACCGGGCCGAAATTTGTGGCTATAAAACCCAGTCGACAATTGAGTCGACCACATTCACCTTTTTTAACGAAAGCAAGACTTTCCTTGAGTATGAGCTTGGTCTCGATGAAGCCAACCGCTTGATGAAAGATAAAGTACCTGTCTGGTCTTGGACCACTCGTTTTTGCAAGCAGAATGATCTAGAGCAGTTTCGTGTTTGGCTTTCGCCTACGGGCAAGCTTTTGGCTTTCATGCACAGCTTCGAAGATGAGCGGGCTATGCCCACTATTAAGCATGAAGAGGCACTAGTTCGGGCGCAGAGTTTCTTGGAGAAAGAAGTTAGTCGGCCTATGGCCGGGTTGAAATTGGTGCGCGATGAAACCACGACAAAAGCCCATCGTGATGACCATTCTTTTACCTGGGAAGACACCAGTCCTGAAAGTGATTTCAAGGGTGCCAAGCTGCGCTACTACGTAGCGTTTGCTGGCAATGAACTAAGCGAATATTCTTCGTTCCTCAATATTCCTGATGAATGGAAGCGCAAGTACAGCAAAGTGCGTTCGATGAATGAACTCTTGCAGAATATTGCCAATATCTTTTATGGAACACTACAGGCACTGGCCGTATTGGTTGTGCCTTGGGCCCTGACGCGTAAGCAAATGCGCTGGCGCTTTGCTATTTTTGGCGGTTTGGTGACAGCCATTGTTGGTGCTCTTGATGCTGTTAATGACTATTCATCAGTAATTGATAGCTACGACCCTAGTAGTTCTTATCGCGACTACATAATCTCTTACTATTTCCGTCAGGCTGTTGCCACCATTAGCTCCTTTGTTTCTGGGGTATTGCTCTTTGGTGGCGCTGATGTAATTTATCGCTTGTGTTATCCCAAGCGCATTGCCCTAGAAAATTATTTAACCCTTAGAGGATTTGCCAGCAAAGAAGGTCGCAAAGCTGTTCTTGTTGGCTACTGTGTCTTTGCTGTTCACTTGGGCTGGATTATTGCCTATTACGTGATGGGCGAAAAGTTCAACTTCTGGTGCCCGCTTGGTGTTGATGACTACCAACTACTTGGCAGTGCGGTGCCATTCTTTTCTGCCATCTCTTTGGGTATACATGCCGCCACCCAAGAAGAAACAATCGCACGTGTAGTGGCTCTGAGCTTGATGGAAAAGCTCACCGGCCGCTTCTGGATTGCCAATCTCTTTCAAGCTGCTTCTTGGGGCTTTATGCACAGCTCCTATCCGCAGCAGCCAGCTTACGCTCGTGGTGTTGAGCTAACTATTGGCGGGCTATTCTACGGCTACATTATGCGGCGCTATGGTCTTCTGCCCTGCTTTATTGGCCATTATTTGGTTGATGCTTTCCTTACCGTTAAGCCTCTTTTCTCAGCAGAGGCGCCTTGGCTTAAGGCTTCAGGCTTATTGCCATTGATTCCGTTTGTAGTGGCAACGGTGGTGTCACTTCTCTATGACTATTACAAGAAGAAGAAGGCTTCTTCAAGTGATCCAGACGCGGCGCTATTCAATGAGGCATTGCCAGTGCACTCAGTTGAAATCAAGCCCCTGGCCGACGAGGGCGAAGCATACACTTATCAACCGTTCAAACGCAAAACTAAATGGATACTAGCGATTATCGGCGTCTGCGGTATTACTTTCTCTTTCTGCACCAGTACCCCTCTTCCTGGAGATCGCAGCAGGGTTACTATTGATCGTGAGCGCGCCGTTGTCCGTGCCAAAGAGATACTTAAACGCAACGGTATTCAACCTGATACCTATTTGAACGTGGCTTCCCTTGCCACAAATGTATCGGCTGAGGAAATGCAATATATATTTGAGCAGCGCAAGTTGGCTGCTACTCTTGAGTTGGCTAGCCTTACTCAGCCGGGCTTCATCTGGTCTGTGCGTTTCTTTCGATTCTTAGATCCAACTGAATACAAAGTTGAATTGTATGGCGATGGCCGTGAATATTCGTTTGATATTACTGAAGACGATGACGCTCCTGGGGCTAGCATTAGTAAGCCAGAAGCCGAGAAGCTTGCTCTCGCCTATGTCAAACGCGTGCATCCTGAGTACAAAGACGTTGTTATTGATAAGTCGTCCTGGTCTAAGCGCAAGAGGCGTGCAGACTATGACGTTGAGTGCAAGGTGCCTTCCTTAAAAGTTGCTGATGCCGACTATAAAATTACATTGCAAGTTGTGGGAGATGTGCCATGTAATTTCTCGCAAGCCTGGCAGTTGCCTCAAAAATGGCGTTTTGAGCGGTCTAAGGAAACGAGCAGAGACCATGTTTTTAAAGGCATGCGTGATGTTGCTTACTACGTTATGGGCGGCCTAACACTGTGGTGGGGCATCGGCATTTTGCGTTCTGGCGCCGTGCGTTGGCGGCCTGGAATTTTCATTGGTATTGGCGCGGGCCTTTTGGTGTTACCTGAAGAGTTCAATCACTGGCCAGTTTTTCTTAACCAATACAATGATAGTTCGCTCTCTCAGTCACTTGTTAAAGACTCCACCGGCAAAATGGTAGCTACATTTGTCTCAATTACTCTGGGCCTAGCCGTTTATAGAATATTGTCGCCGAAACTTGGCATCATGTCTGTTGTTAAGGCGGCATTTCGACCTAGCGGAGTGGCACCACGGTTGATGCAGCAACAAATGTGGTTAGATGGAATTCTCGTGGCAATGGCCTGGGCAGCTCTAAATCAGACCAAAGACTCACTGCTCGATTTTGCTCTCTCTTGGTTTTCGCCTGAAATTCGTACAGCCTCGTTGAGTAGCTTAGCCAACCTCACTGATTATATTTTCCCTGTAGCATCCGATCTAATTGAGCTTGCTCCGTCGCTGCTAGGAGCAGCTACCATGGCTCTGATTGGCGCTGGGCTTTACAACAAATATGTACCGCGATTTAGTTTCTTTATTGTCTTCATCATACTTGCCACCATGCTCAAATATAGCTACGCGCGGCACTGGCAAGACTTTATTATGTATGTCATTTCTGACACAGTGCAACAGATCATATTTTTTGTCTTTGTTGCCAGACTAGCTCGCTTCAACCCTGTTGCTTATTTGGTTAAGGTTGTAATTGATGACTCGCTACCTCTAATTTATGTGATTTGGATCTTCGGTTGGCCGTGCTTTGCTCCAACTTTCTTCTCTCTGATTATCTACGCACTGCTGCCGCTATTGATGTTGGCCTATTATCGCGCCCGCAACAAGCGCTTGAGTATTACTAATCCGGCTATTGCTGCCTCTGTGGCCAGCAATTCAAATAGTGAAAGTAATCCTGAAATAGAGCCAAAAGCACTAGAATAACTTAGTTTAGGTAAGGCCTATTTCGTTTCTCTTACTGGCTCTGCTGCCTGTGGAGTTGGGGGGCGGAAATTCTTGAGTATTATTTCTCGCTCTTGTGCCGTCTTCTCTCGCGGGTCTGCTGCCATAGTTAAAACTGGATCGGCAATGACAAAGTGAAAAACTGTGAAAGGCTGACGTTGATCTCGTCTGACCATATGCAGCCGTAGGCGAGCTGATTTCAATTTTGGTAAGCGTGCCGCTATGGCCTCTTTGCTAAGCATGGTGCCATCGGCTAACTTAACCGCTCCAGCGTCTTTGGGCGTGTTATAGCGGGCCGCTTCGCCAAATAGTTCTTTTTCTAACTGCTCTTGGTCTGGTCTGTCAGCTCGCTCTGGTTGGTCAGATTTAACTATTGTTTGCTTTCTCTTAGCTGCTGCCTTTTGCCTAGTGATTAATCTTTTTGCAGCCTCAGGCTGATCTACTGTGCCTTGAGCGAGTCCTGGTCGCATTCGAAGAGTGAGGCCTTTGTATGCATCGTGGTCTGGATTGGCAAGAAACTGTTCGAATTGTTCAATCGACATGTCGTAGCCATAAGCCATGTCGAGGGGGAGAAATAGCGGGCGATATTGATTGAAGCGCAGTGGAATTGATACTTCAAAGTCTTCTGGTTTGTCGAGGACTGAAAAGCTTTTTGTGTCTGACTTCATCGCCTTGACTTCGAGTGTTCCGGTTTCAAAGTCACGACCCATAAGGCAAGCTAAATTTGGTTCTTCTCCTGAGCTATAAATTAGATACGAAACCCAGCCTAGTTGTGCCGGGCAGCGACAGATATTGCCGCCAAAAGCGTCGACGACTTTGCCATAGTCATTGTTTTGTACCTGCTTCACAAATGACAGGGCATGGCGACTAGGATCAGATGGCTGATCGCCCCTGAACGCCTGAAACAAGACGATCAGAAAACAGCCGATTAAAAATAAGGGAAGAATCACCCGCATGTCCCGAGTGTAACTTGGATTTGGCTGTGATACTATCCCTTTAATTTCTCAGCTTTTTTGTAAGGGGCATAAGCTATGGACCTACTTGGAAACGCTGGCCTGGTAGCTAAAAACCTGCCCGCCTTATTACTTGGGCTGACAATATTTGTTTTTCTCTTTGACTTAGTGAGAAACCGAACTTGGGCTAGTTTAGAGCCGGCTAAAGTTACTCTACAGGTTAGGGCCCTAGGTGCCACTGCTGCAGCTGGCGTGGCACTTCTTTCGCTCGTATCTGCTGCTGGTCAGCCATTCGCTGATATTGCTTACTATTTTCTTGGCTTAGGCCTGACTTATGTAGGTGCTACGCTCACTCTTAAGCCTGCCATGCGCACGATGTTGCAGCTCGCCTGTGCGGTTGCTCTTAACATGTTTGTGCCGGGCGACAAGCTCACCATGGCGGCTTGTTCTTATCTAATGGGAGCGGTTTCAATTCGCTTAGTCTTGAATATGCTTAAGCCAAAAGAATCTCGGCTTGATGATGTCGCCCCGCCTTTTGTTTATTTGTCGGCCATGCTTTTTGCCGCTTGCGGAGCGGCGGGTGGCGGCAACGCCGATAAATACAGCGGCATGATTAACAGTGCTTTCATTGTCTCGACACTGATGACTCTGATGCAAAGACCCTTCATGCGCGATGACAAAATTTTGGTTAAGCGTTTGGTCTTGACTCTCTCTGGTGGTTTGGCTTATTTGGTGATGGTGACTAAGGCCGTCAACGCACCTGAATATGTTCGCCTTGCAGCTTTGGTCGGAGCTGGTTATGGCATGGCTTATGCCCTAGATGCTCTTGCTGTTAAAAAAGATTGTGCCACCAGTGCCATTAAACAAGTATTGATCATCGGCATTTTTACTTTGCTTGCCACAAGACTATTTGGCAATCTTGGTATGGCTGCTTTAGGGGCAGGTTGTATGGTTGGTAACTTCAGCCAAATACCGGCTTGTGCTGCAATTTTCTTTGGTGCGCGCATTCTTGAGCAAGTCTTTGCCTATGCCAATGTATCGAACGTCACAGGTATCAACCTTAATCATCCTTATGTTAGCGCTGCCCTTTATCTTGGGCTCTTTTCTGCACTAGGGCTCATGGCCCTGCTTAAAGACGTCTCAGACCGCCGCATTACCGCCGCTGCTTTCGCTGCATTGGCAGCCGTTGGCACCTGTGCTGTCAGCTATTTCTTGCATAGTGAAGCCTCTGGTGGTTATCTCATCAGTTTGATTGTCTCGGCTGTGCTTGTCTCTATTGTTGGCCAAGCTTTCTTTCCTGATGAAGAAGAAAAAGTTGTTAGTATCGCTCTCGTGCCTGCCTTAGCAACAAGCTGTGCCATGGTCTCGGCTGGCCTTTTGCCGCTGGGATTGACTGCCACCATGGAAGATCGTATGACTGTGATTGCCGCCATGGCAGCAGCTACTGTTGCTGTTTTGCTAGGCAGTTATTTCATTGGTCGTGGTAAATCAACAAATAATTCTGATCAATCAGGGAAGCCTGTAGCTGTCTCTGGAGATTAGGTTATTCTGCTTGTTCAAATTGCGATTGCCGCCCTCAAGATAAACTTCTACGAGCAAATTGCGACCATCAAATGCTAGCTCACGGCGCCTAAGCGAAAGGCTTTTGGCCTGGGTTTTCATGGCCTCTGTACCATAAATCGAGATAGCTAGAACGCCTGGCACTTCGCTATCGCAGCGAATCTGTACCGGTTGTTTGTAGGCATTGACTAGCTTTAAGTCGGCTTTGCCGTACCAGACTGTGGCATCAAGACCTGGCGCAACCGAGCGTACACAAGTGGTATGGGCAGCTCTCTCCCTTATCTTGAGACCAGAGAGCAGTGCTGCTTGATAGAGGCAAGATGAGACCAGACAAATGCCACCACCTTCGCTGCTCACCGTCGAGCCGCCCAAGTAGCTGCCAGCTGGTACAAAGCCCCGGCTACCAGTGCGCGGCCCTACTTTAGAGTTAAACGAAAAGGTTTGACCTGGTTCAATTACTGCTCCGTCTAGGGCTCTAGCGGCGGTGATGAAGTTTAGTCTCTGCTCGCGCGAGTAATGACTAAGACTGACTGTGCGCCTTGCGATCTCAGCTTTATAAGGGTGGTCGTTAAAGTAATAAGATAACAATAAAATTGGCGTGGCAAAGAGAGCTAAAGTCGCTAGGTTTTGCCGCCAATTTTTTTTGTCTTGCTTTGCGCTCATATCTTTTTTACTCAACTACATTGAGGCGATCGACGTTAGTGAAGCCTTTGATGCCTTTGCTGTACATGCCAGCTAGCATAGCCGGATTGACATTGACTCGACCGGGCAGTTCCATGCGCAAGAGAGTGGTGAATTGAGATTTACCCTGGGGCACACTGGTGCCAAAATAGACAATTTTGTCGTCGAGCACGTCTATCAGCCTTGCTGGGTTTCAAACGGCAGCGGCGTGTTGCGCAAGTCCTTGCGCGTTTCCACCAGCACCAG
>LNEX01000347.1 GCA_001464165.1 bacterium Ga0077546 | reverse complement strand
TGTTCTATGGTGAAGAACACAGCAAAATCGCCGAAATCTCCGCGTCTGGGATGGGGAAGACCGTGCTGCCAAAACCACCCTGGCGCAGTAAATTAGAGTCGAGGACAGCTCTTGGTTTCAATTCAAGTTTGCCGTTTCTCTTTTTCTTTTTCCATGGTGGTGGCAGTATGTCTAATCGCGCTAAATTTCTCGTGCTTTGCTCTGCCCGACTACCTGTGAAACAGAAGTTCATTTCCGGATTACTTTTCTTTCGATTCGGGGCCGTAGTTATTGCTGCGGCGTTCATATTTGTCATCGCCTTATCTATGCTTTGTAAGCAGTTCGAGCATAGCGAAGCGGCAATCGTTGACAGAGAGTATTCCGCTCTGCGTGACTATAAGCCTGTGAAATTTATCCCGAGCAAAGCCAACAGCGTCAATCTTGTTACTGAACAGGCTGAGCAGAATAGCGAAGCCGTAGCGCAGAATGTCGAGCAGCAGCTCTGGCCTGATTTTGGTTCTTACAATGAAACCTATCAAGGAACCCAAGCTTTTTGGGCGGATCCGGTTTTAAGTCCAGCTGACTGCTGGAATGTTCTGAAAGTCGCTACAGCCACATTTGCATGTGGAATTTTCGCCCTCTTGCAAATTTCCAAGGTTCAACAGTTACTCAGATTTATCCGACGCCGCATTGCCTTTCAACTGGGTTTTACTTCTCGGGGCGGCTCTGCTGCTTTCCGCAACAGACGCAAAGGGCAAATCTCATATCTTACGAAACACTTTTGTGACCAGCAGTTGGTGCGCATTGCTCTATGCTTGATAATAATTGCCCCTTTTGCCGCTGTTTTTTGTCTTAGCCAACCGACTCAGGCAGTGCAATCGGCTCAATCTATATCAAAAGAACAAGAGCAAGTTGCCGCAAGCTGGCCCCTTTGGTCTTTTAATCAATCGAAAGCCAGCGACTTCTTAGCTGATTGGCAATCTTCGCCTTACGGCAATGCTTCAGCTGCATCCCATCTGGCGCAGGTCGATTGGTCGCGTGTGTTCTTTCATGTAGCCGCTGTTCTCTGGGCCATTTTAACTGAGTGGCGCTTGGTTGTTCCCATGGTGCTAGTACTTCTATTTTTCCGTTCTGCCCGTCAGGCAAAAGTAACTGGACATCGGTCCAGCCTTAAGCAATATCTGCGACAGCTTAGCCAATATTTTTTGCCTGTGGCACAGAGATCGGTGTCTGCTGTTAATCGGTTAGTGTCTGGTAAGCAATCTGTGCGGCAACTCGCCAGTACGCCAGTTTTGCAAATTTCTGGCAAGCAGCAGCGTTTTGCTCGGTGGAAAATCAAACTTAAGCAGCGTGCACTACATTAATTGCGGTCGAATAGCATTTTAGGTCTGCTGAAGTTGCACATAAATTTCTCAAGATTCTTCCTCTAGGATGGGAAAGACCGTGCTCCCAAAAGCATTCGAGCAAGCTTAAAGTATTGTCAGGAAATTGTTTCATTCCTTTTTTCTTTTGTTGGTGGTGAATTATGTTCGACTCTGAGCGCATGAGAAATGTTGCCAAAAGGCTTAACAGGACATTAAAAGATGGCTGTTTTGCCCGCAGAATGGGAATAACCACACTGACAGGATTTTATATTGGCACTACAGTGTTGCTTAAGAGATACGCTCACCAGGGTGTATTTGGTCTGAATTACCTTTCTTTCTTCTGCAAGCAGTCAACAGTGGATAACGGAAACACCTTAACTAACCTCAAATATCGCTTTCACAAGCAATTAA
Source organism: bacterium Ga0077546 (assembly GCA_001464165.1). The sequence goes on along the minus strand of LNEX01000347.1, from coordinate 25 downwards.
TCGCGCTGGTAGCAGTTTTCATGCT
>LNEX01000346.1 GCA_001464165.1 bacterium Ga0077546 | reverse complement strand
CTTGCGCATGTGATTGCGCAGGCGCTCATTGGCTAGGGCAAGAATAGAGTCTTCCGAAAGCTGGCTTATATCTCCATTCACTGCCCTTACATGCTTGTCAAGAAAACGCTTGGGAATTTCAAGCACTGAACCGTCTCGAATTTGTTCAACAAATTCATTCAGTTCAAGATACTGTTTACCGTCTTTATCGAAATTATACGGTGTGCTGATGTCGTTAGGCCGAGGCAGCAGCGGCTGATCCTCATCGAAACTTGGAGCGTTGCCTACCGCTAATATCTGCTTGATTTGGCGGCGATAGGAGCGGTTGTAGAGCCTTTTATCGTACTGCTCGCTCACGTGAGTAGTATTGCCAGTAATTGGTCTCTTTTTGGTCGATTTGCTCATTTTAAGTGACGCTATTAGTGTTCGAACTTTTTTTGCTGGTCTAAATCTCGATGGCAACGTTGCTGCAGTTCTCCTGCCACAGCGCCGCCCATTCATCGAGCAAGATTGTTTCTTTTTCAAGTAAGAGCGAAACTAACTGATCCTTGAGAAATGCTGTGAGAGTAGGGTCTTCAAGAATGCGAGCGGCTCGCTCTTTGCAGTCATCTAGAATCTTCTTGATTTCGTGATCAATCTGGTTGGAAGATTCCTCTCCCAATCCATAGCCCTGCTGTGCTCCTATGGCTTTCCCCAAGAATGGATCGCTGCCGTTTGCTCCAACCGAGATTGGCCCAAGTTCAGACATGCCAACTTGAGTCACCATGAGCTTGGCTAATGAGTAAGCCTTATCGAAGTCATTTTGTGCACCAGTGGTGGTGGTGCTGAGGAAGATATGCTCCGCCATGTTGCCAGCGAGAGCTGTGGTAATCATGCCTAATAGACGTTCTCGGGTTGGGAAGTTGTTTTCATCGCTCGTGGCAAAGGCGGTGTAACCTCCAGCTGCACCTGCTCCGATAATGGTGATTTTACTGACTGGGTCACCCCAGTTGGTTTTCCAGTCTGCCTTTCTGGTTGAGAGATAGTGACCGACGATGGCATGTCCACCTTCGTGAATGGCAAGAAGCTTTTTAACATCGTGTGAGAGACGACGTGACTTGCCTTCTGTTGCGGCGCCTGCCTGGCTGTCCCAGACCGCTTTGGAGAGGTCGGCCATACTAACTTCGCTAACTTCTGAGCCACCTCTTTTGAGTGCATTTACGGGAGCATGCACTTTGAACATGGCAGCAATATCGGCTCCAGTCATGCCTGCGGTGTCAGAGGCGAGGGCCTCTAGATTTACGTCAGCTGCTAGAGGCACACCGTTGCTGTAGAGGGTGAGCAATTCCAATCGGCCTGCTCGGTCAGGTACTGAGACGGTTACTTCGCGGTCAAAACGCCCTGGGCGAAGCAGAGCGGGGTCTAGCTTATCTGGTCGGTTGGTGGCTGCGATGATAATTAGACCTTCGCTACCTTCAAAACCGTCCATTTCTGTCAACAGCTGATTCAAGGTCTGTTCGCGTTCATCATTGTTGTATCCGATTCCAGCGCCGCGGTGCTGTCCAACAGCATCAATTTCATCAATGAATAGAATTGCTGGCGCTACTTCTTTTGCTTTTTCAAACATTTCGCGAACGCGTTTGGCCCCTACTCCAACAAACATTTCGACAAATTCTGAGCCAGAGACACTGAAGAAAGGCACTCCTGCTTCACCGGCAACGGCTTTGGCTAGAAGGGTTTTGCCCGTTCCTGGAGGGCCCACAAGAAGGATACCTTTTGGTGGACGGCCTCCGAGTTTTGTTAGTGTCTGAGTGTTCTTGAGGCACGCGACAAACAGTTGCATGTCGGTTTTCACTTCGTCCAATCCGGCAAGATCAGCGAAGGTTACTTTAGCTTTGTCTGGTTCTATCTTCTTAGCAGCCGATTTTACATTGCGGGAGAACTGATTTTGCTGGCCGAGGCTGCGAAACATTGCTACCAGCATCAGTACTAAAAGAACTCCGTAACCTAAATTTACTAAAAGCCCTACTAAGGCTTTTGATTCTTCAGCGTTCATAATTTTTACAGGTTGGCGAATCCCGTCGATTTCGCGTTTTCATTGATTTGATAATTGAACTGGCAGCATCAGACTCACTGAAGCTACTTTGACGGGAAAGCCTGTTTGGGGTATCGAACCCTAACACTCGCAGAAAATTTGCGGGGCTCAACCAAATTGAGTACAGGCAGTAGATGTAGTTAGTTGATTTGTGTTTTGTGAGTTAGCACGGTGAAGAAAAGAGTTGAATAACTTAAACCTGCACAAATGCAGCTTTGCCGATCAATACTTGAGAACCAGACCTTCTCACTTGACCTTGTCGCTGGCTCAGAGGGAGAGGTTCTTGTTCGTTGGCGCTAGCTAGCAAGTTATTTTCATAAGATGCTTCTGCCCATAGCGCACTTAGCGATATGCATTTGGCGTTCTGAACACTTTTGTTTTAAGCAAAATACTACTTTGCCCGTTGGGTGTCTTTGTTAAATCGTGAGAAATGGCAAAATAGTGATACTGAATTCAGTGTCTCTTTTCTTGCCGATTCTCTAAGTTAGACTGTATTGCTCCAAGCGCATTGTTGTAGGCTGCCGCTAGAGGTTCTTAAATTTGGTTGCTACTGCATCTAATTTCGACATGTTTCTACCAGACCCTATTATTGCTTGGTCTATTTTCAGAAGCTGGGTTGGTAGGAGCGTGTTGATCGTAACCGCCCCAGCCTGGCGAGTGATTGGGTCTGGTAGGAGTACTGGGAAATTCACCGCCCCAGATAGGTTTGATGTTGTGCAACTCCTGATCTAGTGGCACCAGAGAAACCGAGTTGGCCTCAACTTTCATGACTGTTGTATTGTCAAAAGGGTTGCTGAAGTAAAGTGTATTGGCTGACTTAGAGTTCAGTTCGTTGCTTCCACTTTTGCGATCATCGTTGTGCGAAATTTCAGCAGACAGATTAGCCACACCATTTGGTTTGTCGGCAGCCTCTCTCATTGCTTGCTGAACTTCTTGTCCAATTTTTAGTAAATGCCCTTGGCTATCCACGGTGTCTAGTTGCGAAGCTAGTTCTCTGGGGGATGGTGCTTCAGATTCGACTTTACTCATGGCTTAACCTCGAATATGGGGGAAGTGGCAACTGCGACTGAGAACTTTGAGACCGTCATCACGGGGGAGACTACGCTTCTTTGTGTGACAACTCCATACTGTTCTAGCTCCCCGCTAGGTCTCTGCTTAGTCGAGTTTTTTCTGTGGTGCTGTTATGGATTTCATTGTTTTCCACTCCGATTTTAGTTTCGCCTTTTATGATTGTACTAGACCGGTCTATTTAAAATTTTAAAAGAAAAATAGTCAAGGTCCACAAGATGAAGTGAAATAGGAAAAGAGGAACGGGCTGCCGCTCCTCTTGCGATAATTTTGGTGTCCGGCAATAACTTATACAGTCAAGTCAGCTGACTAAATAGTCATTCTATAGTCCTTCCATTTTTCAGTCTTTCCAACTAAGTGCAACTAAGAGGAAAAGGAAAATTGGGGTGAGGAAGAAAGCGAAGCCTGCGGGTCAATGCTGCGATTAGCATGGTCGACAGCACATAGGAGCCGAGGCCCATATAGAAATTGTCTTGGACTTCGACTATTCGATGAAGGCTAGAAAGATAGCCGAAGAAAGCGGCACAACCAAACAAAAGGCTGAGAAAAATGTCCATGAGAAACCTCAATGAAATATTGAAAACTGACTTTCCTCCGCACCCCCAAGTGTAGGCGCGGAGAAATTGAATTTGCAGCAGTTCTATACTAGATATTCTTCGTCATCAGAAATCTTCGTTGTGTCACCTAATTGAGTCTCTAAAGCTAATTCTTCTTCGTTCACTGGTGTTTCGACGAGGGCGACGAATTGATTCGTATCAGCGCTAGCATCGGAGCTTAATTCAGCTTGCTTGTTGAAAGTCTTGTCAATCAGAGCTTTGTACTTTTTCACGGTAGCTGGTTGAAACGTGCCCGCGTACAACAACAAGAGGCCTAGGAGAAGGGCTAGTACTGCAAGTAAAAGCAGTAAGAAGCCAATATGCACACGAAACTCAAAAATGAAAATGGTGAGAGCGATGACTAAAGCTGTCTTGATGACTGCTTTGGCTGAAATAGAAAAGTTGTTATTCATTGTTTTTTCCGTATTGAACGCTTAATTTTTTGTGATCGATTGAAAACAAGGAGGAAGGTAGCAAAGCTGGCCTTCTCTCTCTTGTTTGTTTGTTTGTTTGTTTGAATCTGTGGCTAGTGTTATTAGAGCGGCGACTATTCGAACGCGCCTATGGTGCTACAGTGCCACCACTAATGAATTTCTCTAGCTCGCTTCTTGAGGAAAAGCTTAGAGTTTTTAGTGTTTCCATGTCAGTAATAATGAGACGCACTGCGGTGTGATCATCGCCCTCATTCTTAACCTCGGTCATTAGCCAAGATTTTTTCACAGTATTTGAGTTGGTGCGAATCAAAAGCCGTGGCTCTTGGATTGAATAGGAAAACCAATCGGTCTCCGGGTCGGCGTTCGTTGCCTGCTTCAACGCTCGCCGAGGACCGTTTAGACCACTTGTCAATGGCACTTTATATACATGAGTCTTGCCAGATTGAGCGTCAAAGAAAAGCAGTTCTGCTAAAGCAAAACTCTGTTTTCCGGCTGGTTCAAGCGCTATTACTTCTTGCAAGGCATGCCCCTTGGTGCCCATGTCAAAAGATTGAATGTAAGGCTGCTGATTTTCACCAGCCTTGGGCGTATCTTCGCTGATTTGATTGATGCCTGATTCATTGATCCAGACATTCAATAGACCGGTGCGGTAGTGGCCATAGGCCTCACCATACTGCCGAGCTAAAACACTGGGATAGAGAACCGAGCCAGGAAACAAGCGAGAAGCATCTTCAACCGTGTAATCTGTGACCCAGCCCCACTGATTGACTTGCATCACCCCGCCAAGAACAGGCAGCATGGTGCCTGTGATAGTAGGGCTATAACTGATGTACGGTATTAGAAGCGACCATTTGTCATCATCGCTGCGATAATAAGTCGCTTCAGCGCGCTGAGAAAATGGATGGTGCCAGCGAAAGAGCGTTTCAGTGAAGAGCGATTCTTCGCCGAATACGAACTTTGTATTGGCTCCACTGTTGCCTTCGTTGCTCATCTCTAGCTCTGAGGCGTTGATTCGCAGGATGCTTTGTGTTGAGCCAAGAAGACGAGGAATCCAACTGCTTAGGCGACCAGTCTTGAAGCTGTATGCTCCTTGCCACCACATCGAATAAGAGCCGTCGCTCTGGCGCTCCCGCACAAGTTGAGGCAAGCCTACTGTTTCTAGACGATTGTCTGGGTTTTTGCTATGCAAATACCAGGAAGCCGTTCCTTGGCCGAGAATTCGCAAGTTCTCGGTTTGGGGAATTTCAGTCAAGTTTATTGGCTTTAGCGAAGCGGCCATTTGGCTTTGTACAAACCAAGGGGCGGTATTGGCTAATAGCATAAAGGCGCACAAAGTTGCACCAGCGATAGCAGTGCCAGATAAAAGCGCAATTTTCTTGACCCAGCTTTCTGTCTCTTTTTTCGCCAGTGTAAGCAAAAGTGGCACTGTCAGAAGAGGCACTAGCCAAACCGGTGCCAATTGCCAGAGTTTGACCAAGTATGGCTGGGTTAACGGTACCCCAATCAAATAGAGAAGTGAGGCGATTACCAGCGCTACTCCAAGAAACCGAGCTTTGCTTAATGAATCACACCCAGAATTGAGTCGGAAGTTAAACTTGATGGGTTTGAATCGTGCGAGTGAGGCAAGGTTGGGTTTGAACTCAGGTATGCGTATCCGCATCCGAGTAATTAAGGCAATTGCTTTTGCCTTTAGACCAGTTGCTGTCGCTTCAGCAGTCGGGTCACTGATTTGTTCAGATTCTTGGTTCATTTATTTGTCTCCTGTATCAGGAGAATGAGTGGTTTACAAGCCGATGTCGCTTAGACGATTGACTACGTAGGCTGAGTCTCCTAGATTAATCTGCCGAATTAGCTTGCTAGCATCGCTGGTGCGAAGAGCAACGCCTGGTAGATTCCAGATTAGTCCGCCGACATCTAAGGGATCTTGTACATTCTGCACAACTAACGACTTTAAGCGGCATTGGCAATTGACTTTTTCAGCCGATAGCAGCGTGATGTCTATTGAAAACAGTGGGTCTTTTGACTGCCACGAGGGCGACGGTTGACGATTTGGTAGCCCAGTATTCGGTAATTTCGAGCGCCAACTTATCTCGCTAACGATGTACTTGCCATTTTTGCTAGCCAGATCGCGTCCGAAGCTTGCAGCAGTAGCTTGGGTTGATACCACAAGGCCGCTGCTGTTTCGCTGCAGAACATATACACAGAAGGTTGATTTTTCGATGACGATTGTTTTTGGTCGCGAAGGGTCAACTTCTCGTCGCGGAAATGCATGTCGACAGTTGCGTTGCAGTGTGTCGAAAGCGGTGCCTTCGCCTGGTTGAGTAGCGAGTGCACTACTGAGGGGGGACATTGCTAAGGCGAGGCTAAAGCTGATCAGAAGAACGCGCTTGATTAGATTCATGGGCTTTGCATTTTGTGATTGATTTTTTTCAGCAGAGCTTGCTGGTGAATAGGCTTCGTAAATGTAGCTGAGTTTGAAATTTGCTGGAGGTAGTTTGTACCGACTGAAGTTGAGGTGATGAGGAGTGCCTTGCTATCCTCACCGATTGGGCTAGTCTTAATGGTGGAAGGTTGCAGAATCTAACAACTCTAATAAGGCAGAATTGATTAAGAGCAGCCAATCAGAGCGAAATCAGGTTTTCGAGCTAGCGCTAAGCGGCGTTGGTTTTAGTTCTCTACAGTTGTGCCTTGGCATTGAGCAAAGTGCCGACAGAAATCGCATTTCTTGCCAATGAAACGTTGCTGGGCAAGATTCTCATTACTCTTTAGTGCATTTTGAAGTCGGCGCATGTCTGGTCTGACATGTTGAGCCATGAAGTTGTCGAGCTGTGCACGACTAAACTGCTCTTCTATAATTTTGCCAGAGCCAAAGTACAGAATTTTGCGCTTCACGATTTTTGTATCTTCGTCAGCAAGAAGCCAGCAGGAGACAATCGTTTGAAAGTTATCACGACCAGATATTTTAGTGGCATTTCTTGTTTTAAATTCAACTACGGTTGGCACGTCACCAACCCTTAGGGCATCGAAGATAGTGATCAGTTCAATGCCTGTGCTTTCTTCTGTGCGTCTTTGATGCCAGTGAAAGCGAAGCCGTTCTCGTTGCAGAACAGAGTCGCCCCATTTGAGCATTTGAAGGCAACGTTCCTCAATAGTTTCAACACTATCAGGAACAATCGCCCTTGCTTCAGTTAGTCCTTTTTGAATTATTGGTTTACGTGATTCTACGCTAGCGGAGATCGCTGCGTGAAAAATTTGACCAGTAAATTCAGTCTCTGTTTTTGCAGGAGTGTAGACAGCTTTTGTCTTTCTTAACTCCTGCCGATGAAAGTATTGCGCTGGGCATTGTTTATAAGCCCAGAGGTCGCCAAGGCTCAGTCTGAATGGTGTTGCAACATCAACCAATCGAGTTGGCTGGATTAGAAGTTTGGACATGATTTTTACGTTGGTTGTATGGTTTTCTTGGAAGCAGATGAATTGACTAGATATATTCGATTGTTGACATCGTCAATTGTATTCAGTCAATGTTGATTGGATGAATTTATGCTTTCCTATTAACGATAATGGGATGTTAGCTAGCGCGAGCTTTCAAATGAGAGGCGCAAGTGGCTTCAGTTAGACCGCAAGTCTTTTTCTAAATCGGAAAAACACTGACTAAATGTGTTTTGCAGCGAGATGGTATCAGTCGATTGTAGCTCTGGTACTTCGGCAATTACTGGTATTGCTGAAAATTCTTCAATAGCTTTTCTGTTAGATTGATTGCCCTCACCATTCATGACTATGCCAGCAATTTTGATATTGCGGCTGCACAACGCTTCAACTGTTAGCAAAGTATGATTGATTGTACCCAATTTTGTTGAGGCAACAATGATAACTGGCACTTGTAAGCAAGCCATTAAATCGATCATCAGTTCTCTTTCGTTTAATGGCACCATTACTCCGCCAGCGCCTTCAATTATTAGGCTGGAAAAAGATTGAAGTGCTTCAAACTGATCTATTATTTTGGCTGTGCTTATGGTCTTGCCTTCGCGATTGGCTGCCAAATGCGGTGATGCTGGCAGGGAGAAAAGGTAAGACTCAGGAATGATACGGTGTGCTTCTAAGTTCAATTTGTTGCGTACCCAAAGCGAATCAGTCGCGAACTCGGGTGGCTCAGAGAGTCCGCTTTGAATTGGCTTCCAGTAATTTGCCTGTAAGCCGTATGTCAGTATGGCTGAAACCACAGTCTTGCCAATATCGGTACCGGTGCCGGTAACAAATAGCTTTATTGGTTCGAGCGGCTTTAACATCTTCTCCCCGAGGCTCAACCTAGCTATGATTGCATTAATGCTGCGCTGGTGCAGTTCTAGTAATGGCGTAGTGATGCTCAGTGGCATCTAGTAACACGATATAGATACTAGAGGAGAAGAGGTTATGGAGCAACCGCTATCAGTGCAATGTAAAGAGCTTTATCTATCTGGCGATAGATTTTTGATTTAGATTGTGAAGGCATAGAAGGGTATAACCCAAGCGCTGTATTAGACCGGTCGTCTTGCAATTCGTAAAATAGAAAGGGCAGAGAAAGCGGAGAAGAAAGAAGAGAGAGGTGTCGTCAACTAGACGACACCTTTTCTCGCTAGTTAGCACTTAGGAGCAAAGGCTTAGTAGCCAATGATCTAGTAGCACTCGCCCATGACGGCAGAACTGTAAGGAAGGTCTGAATAAACTTGGACGCCTGCGGCGAAAGGACCGTTAGCAAATATACTAGTCCAGTCATCCGCGCCGGCTGCATTAGCGCCCACATAATTCTCACAGTCAGGTTGAGCCGCATCGGTGATGTTATTATCGGTGATACTTTCTTCGCGATTACCGAGTTCATCAGTTTCCGTAAAAGTATGCGCGTGCTGCCATAACTCATTATTTAGCATCCATGCGAGGTTGCTGGAGACGGATACAGAGTTTCCAATTGTAATTTTAGCCATGATTGCTCTCCTTTATCTTGAATGTACGTGGAACTGAACTTGGTAGTCGTTTTCTGAAATTTGCTAACAAGGCCTAGGCCACAAATGTGTTTGCCTCATCAGTGTCGGAGTGACAAGCTCACGACAGACCATCACACCTTGCGTTTGGGCGACAAGGTGTTAGGTTTCGGCGGGTTTGCCAGAAAGTTAGCTGAGAAATTAGCTCGTTAATTCATAGAATTCACTGCTGTAGCTTTCAGGCTGTTGGTACGCGCTCAAGAATTCTGCTAATACAGCTTTTACAGCGATGATCACTTCTTGAATTTCAGTGGCTCCTTTTGCCTGCGCTTTGAGCAGTGCTATGTCTAGGCGTTCTAGAAGTATTTCCATGTAGCTGATGTCCGCTGGTTCGGGAATTCGATTTTCCCAGGCAGAACTTAGGTCGAAGGCTGTATGGTTGGCTGAGGTTGGCGCGTCGAATCGGCTCTCGAGTTTGGCCAAGGCTTCAATGCGCTGGCTGATGACTTTCAAAGCCTTTGCATTTGGTGCTTTTAGGGCTAAGCTGCTGGTGAAGTGTTTTGCAAAAGGGTCCATGTTGTCGAAGCCCTCTTGCACTAGTTCTTTGATTCGCGTGATTTCCAAAGCATGTCCTGTGGCAGAGATTGGCTGCCGCTCAGCTAGGAGCATTGAGAGTTGTCTGATGGTACCTTCAATTGGGAACCAGAGCTGTGGAAAGTTTGTTTTTAGAAACATTGTTTTTTCCTCCAAACTTGAGGTGAGATTGCACTACTGGCAGTGCTATGCACAGCTAGTAGTGCTCGGTGAGAATTGCTGACTTCGATTAATCGATCAATGCTATTTGAAGAAAATCTCTAGCAATACTGACAGGCACATGAATGTTGTTATTAAAAGCAGCGTCACTTTAATTCTGAGCTTTGTGCCGAATGCTCGAGTATCAAAAGTTAGCCCGAGCAATATTGCAGTTGCCACAATTGCTAAGTCTAGCCAGGGCGATACCTTCAGATGAAGTAGCAACTTAGCTAGAGTTTGCAAGCCGAGCATACCGGCTACCAATTGACTGGTATCAGTAAGGCGTGGGTAGCGTCTTGACCAATATTTCAAGTTGCGCCATAAGAGTCGCACGATTACAAGACCCATGGCCACTCCGGCAGATGACACCCAGATATTCTGGCTGATTGAGACTGCTACAGCGACATTGTCGACGGAGAAGAAGATGTCTGTTAACTCAATCAAGATGACGGCCTTCAGTAGGCTCATAGATTTTGTAACAGGAGCAGCAAGGCTTTGCTTCTCTTTTTCCTCTGATATCAATCCGAAAAACCATATACTAGCAGTGACGATTAAATGGATTGACCCAAGTAGCATGATCCAGTAGAACGACTTGGCGAAAGTCATGAGAACGAGGCTGAGAGCTCGCAAAAAGAGGGCGCCAAAAAGACCCCACCTCAATGCCTTGGCTCGCTCTCGCGCTGGTAGAGCACGGGAAAAATGTTCTACGTGAATTATGTTGTCTAGGCTGAACAGAATTTCAGCAATGACAATGCTACCGAATTCGGTTGGCAAAAAGTCGGCCCTTCAGAGTCACTCCTCATATTTTTTGTTTGACTTGATCTGTCGGAGAAGAGCGGCTAATGCCACAGGTAGGCTTTCACCGCTCTTTTGCTACAAACCAGTTTTAACGTTCTATTTATTGCCTATGCCGTTTAGGGCCTGGTAGCTCTTGCTCGCGATAGCAAAGACCGCAGTCGCATACTTTTCGTAGCTTTCTAGATCTAGGCGAACAAACTTTTGCTGAGGTTCGAAGGGGCTGCCTTCGTACCAGGGCTGCTCAAGTGGTAGTTCGAAACCACCCTTCAGCTCTTTCGTCAGAAGTTCAAAGTCTTGCTTGGTCACTGCTTGCCTTTCAGCCCGTTCGGCAATTTCAGCGATTCTTCTTCCTCCAGCTTCTACAAAACAGTCGAGTAGAACAAGTGATGCTCTAAGTCTTTGAGCATCAGGAGCACGGGTGTCTAGGTAGAGTAGGTGTTCATCGAATTGAGAGCATCTCAATGCCAGATTGGCAATACGCTCTTGCCAGGCTACTTTGTTCTTTTCAAAGATAGCTCGGGCTTTGGCGTTTTTCTCTTTGATCTGACGCTGGCTATTGAGTTCAGTCAAGAAAATGAGAGTTCCGACCGTTCCGACAGCAACAAGAAGAAGCAGAACAAAACCTGTTTTGATATTGTTGCTGGTCTCTCTGTCTTGATTAGCTTGCTGCAGTGAAGAATTTCTTGCTTGCTGGGCTACTTTGACTATAGTCATAGTAACTTCATTGCTTTGGGCTGCAAGAACGGTCGGTTGCATTTCGCGCAGGCTATTGCCGCTGCTAACTGCGTAGATAGACAGTTCACATCCCATGGCTGGGGGATCTGCCAGAACTAGAATGGTCAGACGATCCTGATTAGCTGAGGCAGTCTCGGCCACTTTCTTCTGCAATTTCTCGGCTAAGTCTTTCGCTTCTGGGTCAAAGAGCAGTTGGTGTTGCCTTGTCGTCAAAGCTCCATAAACAGCTACGTGACCGGCATTTTGCGCAAGGGCGTCGAAGAATTGTGAGTCAATATTGATTGCACCACAGCCCTGCGGTAGCTGCATGCCTGGTTCCATCAAAAGACGTGAGTGGGAGAATTGGCTTGCTTCTGGCAACCAAGTGCGAGGTGCTGAATCTGCCTCGCGAGCAAGAACTAGAAGCCCTAGGCCTAGCCAGGCAGCAATGAAAAGATTTCTTCCAAAAGACATAACTTCCTCCAATATGTTTAGAGATTGTCTTGGCCTTCCGTCTGTTAGTCAGTTTCAAGAGCAGTTAGGATTGCTTTCGCATGCTCTTCGTCTAGCTTCAGTAGCAGCTCCCCCTAGGGCACCGTTGATTTCTTTAGCCGCATCAATGGGAACTTGAAGTTCTGGCGTTAGCCACTGTCTTTTGATAGTGACTGCCGTTACGTTTACTCCCAGAGTTTTTAGCTCTTGATTTCGGTTTAGAGAGTCTTTGATGCCGCTTGCCGTACCCTTTGAGAAAATGTGGATGGGGCTAAAGCTCAGGCTGGTTGTTGTCTTGCCATAGGCAATGAAGTCTTTTGCGATCGCCTCTTTGATCAGCTTAGTTGAGATATCGTTGCCATCCCTGTCAAAGCTTTGAGCCAGCGCGTCGGCATTGCCTTCGCGTTCAAACTCTACTTTAAGAACGGCAGCAATTGGCAAACCCTCTGCTGTGGTTGCTTTGAGAATGCCTGTGTCTATGGTGGTTTGAGACAGTTTGACAGGGCGAATTGACTCCCAAATGGGAACAACGAAGTTTAGTCCAGGCTTAAGTAGCCTAGCTGAGTGGCTACCATCAAGGCGAGCAACAACAGCATTTGAGCCCTCTGCTACGATGCTTACACCATTAGTGGCAACATACGCATAGGCAGCGCCTGCCAACGCCAATACTGAAACAAGACCAATGAATTTGCGGTTTGTGAAGAGAGACATAATTTCACTCCAAATTTGCTAATCGAGTTTTTGTTCTTCTGTTCAGGTTTTGATTTTCAACTGTCTATAGACAGTTGGGATTGTCTTTGCAGGCTGCGTCTCTGATTGAATTAGCCAGTTCATCAGCGACGTTGCTCGCTTGTTGCAAGGCATCTATAGGCACCTGCAGCAGGGGCTCATTCCATATCTTCACAACGGTCACTTCTTCAATGTCGATGGCTGGCTCATTTGCTGCGAGATGCGCTTGAGCATAGGGTAAAAGAGATTGCTCTATGTCTATTGAGCGACCGACGACGGGCAGAAAGTTCTGTACCCTTGATGTTTTTAGGTAGTCTGAAAAGGCTGTTCTTAGAGAACTCGTTACTGCAGGTAGAGGATCTCCCCTGTATTTACCTTGATAGAAAGGAATGAGCAATTTGAAATCAGAGCTTAATTTGATGGCAACTTGCACCCGAATAGTCACTTTGAAGCCATCGCTGGTGCTTCCGCTGATTAGTAACTTTCGCTCTTTTCTGGGCAGTGTGATGGTCGATGTAGGGACAACAACCATCTGTTGTAAGTAAGGGATGACAGCTCGCAGACCAGGCTCTAAGACCTTTTCTTGGAAAATTCCAGAAGGCTCGCGCACTAATGCAACGCTTCCTTCTCGAATGAGAATTAGACCGTTGCTGCCGTGCCAGGTGCTAAGAAAAAAGGTACAGAGAAACATGGCAATTAAGTTGCGACGCTTATTGCCATAAAAGTAAGGACCAATCTGCTTATAGAGCCAACCACTAGCAAGCGCAGCTTTGTGAGAAGTGCTAATTGCCAGCTGGAGACTTTTATTGCGCTTGCCGATTTCCCTAACTTCCCCGATTTCCCTAAATTCCTTGACTGTTCCTACTTCGTTAGGATCTTTCTTTACTGCAGCATTTTTGCCGGTTTTTAATGAGGTTTTTGAGCTGAGCAGCCAGCGCCCGACTAGTAGCACAGCTGCTACGGTCGCAAAGCCTGGTGGGCTTGATACCTTGAGCAAGAATGCGGTGCTGAGAACTACGGTAATTGCAATCGCTACTACTAAAGTGTTTCTAAAGCGTCTAAAGCCCATATGAACACCGTGGAACAGCGTCCAGGCAAATTGACATACTGCAATCCAGCCAATCTGTGAAACGATGCTCGAGCCGCCCAGAAACATGGCAATTAGTGTGGCGAATAGTAAGCCGAAGACAAAAGCAGTGTCTTTTTCAAGATTGCTTCTGTTGACCAAAAAGGCGTAGCCCAAGATTAGGGCTGCGACCCAAACAATGTTTTCCATGAAGATTTTCCACGAAGACTGTGTCCGTAGATTGGTCTCTGCTTAGTCATCGCCTTCGATTAGGTCATTCAATTGCTCTGCCATGGCCTCGTCAGCAATTTCTATAGCTTGAGTCGTCAAATTATATTTTTTGCCCGGATGGCAAATATGGCAGTTATGGCGAAGACATGCATGTACTTTGGTTTTACGAAAGCGGCCAAGTGCACAGCTTTTATCTCGGCAATCAACTTCCTCTAGAACTTCCGTTGCATGAAGCAATTGTCTTTTACGCATCATTGATGCTTCTTGGTGCCATTTTTTCATAGTGGTTTGATTTGATTTGTGATGGTTTACTCCGGGTTGTTATACCGGAACGCTTGGAGCCGATTGAGTAGAGGCAATCCTCAAATCTCTATCTCTCCAAGACGGCTTCTTTTAGTTAGAACCCGCGAAGTCAGGGTTATAGAAGAAAGCATCATTGCATGGCGGCCGCCATGGCGATTACATCGTCTTGGTGGCCTACATCTTCAGCTTTCATCTTTAGAAAGACGCATTCGTCATAGAGCGGGTTCATTTTGCACATGGGTGGTAGTCCAATTTTCTTTGCCGGACATTCAGTGGGAATGCTTCGGCAAAGTTTGCAAAACCAAGAATTTGGATCTACAAATTTGTAGTTTATTAGGAAGGTCTTTTGCGTCGTTAGCAAGAATGGCACGAAGATTTGCTCCATTTTCGCGAATGCTGCAACGCACATGAGAATAAAGAAGGTAAACATAGTAGCCTCCAGAAATTACAAAACATCAAGACCGCCTTTACTGCTCTGCTCGTTATGCAGAAGAGAAGTGCCGCTGTGATGTTAGTGGTGATGTTTAGGTAGAGAACCGAAAAATTTATGAGAAATAAAGTTGATACTTTTACCCTGCCAGAAATAAGAACAAGCAGTCAAGCATTTTCAATGCTGATTCAATGGCACGAATTGGCTTTCGATATAGTTTTAGGGCGCACTCAAAGGCCGCACGCAAAGCTAGCGCTGTTAGCGATGCGTAAATCTAGCAGGTTAATCATGTGTCGATAGTGATGAAGAGACAAGATACATTTTGTCAAATCTCGTGATTGTCATGTTCTTGTCACAATTAGGTTTGTATATTCAAAAGTAGGCGATAGCGTTGAAAATAGTTTTCGCACGCGGCAATGCCGATTTAGACAAGATTGAGAGCGTATATAAAGATGAAAGAACTTTCTGGTAGGGCTACTGATCTGGTTTTTAATGACCAAGAGGTTTTGACGGCGCAGAAGTTTTCTGAAGTAGCTCAGCATAATGATTCTACTGTTAGCCGTTATAAGGGTTCACACCCAGAGACGAAAGAGCATCTTCCTGCTGTAGAGATACAAGATTCTTCAAGAAGAGTTAGTTACTCTCAGTCTGCTAGCGATTTGGGGTCACCAATTGAGCGCTCGTTCGATCCAAGTTCACTGGTGCCGAAACGAATTGACCCTCGGTCAATCGTATACCGTATAGGTAAAGGTTCGCCTCAGCCTTATTATGATCGTTATGCTGCAGGTGTTTCTGTTACTGTTTCGAACCGCTCAAGCTCTGCACCTGAACAAAATGGAGGTGCTGATGTTAGTGTTGGCGTTGGCGCTGAATATGCCAACCCAAATACTAGACTTCAGATATATCTCCAACCACTAGGTACAGAGCGCCGTTTTGGTATCAGATTTAGCACACAGTTCTAGTCGCTAGATTTCTGTAGCTCCGCGGGCATGCCGTAGCTGTAAATCTGTAGTTTGAATTCACACACACACACACACACACACACACGATACATATGTATATATATACATATATATACATATATACATATATATATAAGTGTGTCGCACCGAAGAGAAACAGTAGTTTAACTGCTGTTTCTCTTCTTTTTATATTCCTTTCGATTCTATTCGTGTGAATTCTTTTGGCGTCTTCGCAAAAGCCCTGTTGATAGTTCGGATACAAAACACTACAAATCTGCGAGCTTCGATGGTGGCAGTTGTAGAAATGAGATGGCAGTAAGCTGTGAACTTGCCTTGCGCAATTGCGAAGAAGGCCTAAATTGGGGAGTTTTGGTCGAATCGTTTCTTTTTTGTACTTTTGCCAACGGCACCGATGATGGTGTAAGTTCAACTTACATTCATTCATCCAATTCATCTCAGGAATCCTCTCAAGACCAGCCACTGCAAGCTCCCAGCAATTAACTACTTAAGCTATTCAAGCTTAGTAGTTAACTACCTATTCCTTGTAGTGCTGCTTGAGTAAGTTAGCTCGATTTGTTGCGACGCGATTCCTTTGAAATGACAGCGGGTGAAGTAAATGTGCTCGTGCAGCTGGCCGAATCTATACTATCTATTTATAGTTCGGCGCTGCCGAGCTTTCGATTGACAACGTCAAACAAAAACAATCCAAAATAGAAGACTTATGAAACTGCAAACTTCAGTCGTCCGCTTCGTCTCAGCCTCTACCTTAGGCGCTATCTCTGCCTTAGGAATCATTGTTGCTTCTGTTGCCGTTGCACCAACTGTGTTAGCGCAGTCAGTTCTAGGTGTAGGTGGCACTCAGATTCAAGATGCAATTCAGACTGGTGGCATCAACATTGGTAACAATAATCAATGGCTTGGGCAGCATGGACAAAATCTTGGTAATCAAACTGAGATTCTCCGCCAAATTGGCAACGGCAACTTAGGAATAGAAACCCAATATCTACAGCAGTCAGGTGCTGGTAATTTGGGTAACCAGTTACAGAAGCTTGGACAATTCGGGAATAATAATCTCGGCGCTCAAGACCAGTATATGCAACAGCATGGTCGCAATAACTTCGGTGGTCAACTGCAGAACATTACGCAGTACGGCCCCGGCAACCTTGGGGTTCAAGACCAATATCTGCGTCAAAACGGAATCGGCAACGGCGCTCTGCAGCAGCAAAATCTGATTCAGGGCGGCAACTACGACCCTACCCAAATTCAGCGTGCTATTCAAAATGGCAACGGTAATCAATTGGGTCAAACCCAAAACTTCTTGCAGGCTCACTAGAGCTTGGCTTAGCTCTAATCTAGCTTGAGTCTAAGGCGCTAGGTCCGCTAGAAGATAAGTCCAGATGATGATTATCTGGCGGGCCTACCTGCATATTTCAGTAAAAACCAAACCATATCGTTGCGAAAAATGAAACCAATTAAACTGCTAAGTCCGTTAATCTTCTCGGCCGGTATGCTGCTAAGCACGGCTTTATTCACTTCTGAGGCAAGTGCTCAGCAAGTTCAGTGCGCTAGTCAATTTGGAGCGGGCAACATTGCCTCGCAGATTCAAAACTCTATCTTCTCTGGAGGTGGAGTCGTACCCCTCTATCAAAATCAGTGTCTCGGTCAGGTCGGTTATGGCAATTCGGCTGGGCAGCTTCAGAATCTTACTGGAGCCACTCAGTATGGTGCAGGTAATTATCCTTTATCGACAGCTCCAGGTGGCCAGGGCTTACTTCAGCTAGGAAACAACAACTGGGCCCTGCAGCAGAATGTCAACTTGATTCTTCCACCTAGCTTTGGAGGTCTGAACATCTCTCATTCGGAAGCTAATCCGACCTCGATCAATAACAACAACAATTACAACATCATAGGAAGATGAGTCCACTATTTGCCCGTCTCATGCCGCTTTTTACCATAGCGTTGCTTGCATTCTCAACCTCTGCAAACGCTCAGGCTGCTGCTAATTCACCAAATCAGACCGAGACCCAGACTAGTATTTACGTAGATGACTACGGTTCAACCTACGTACAAACTAATACCACCACCATTTTGCCGGGAGGAGTCTTGCATCAGCAGAACTCTTCGTATTCAACTCAAAATAGTGGAACGTATCAGTACAGAACTACTTGTAATAACGGTGTTTGTCAAACCTATTCGCTCTACTGTCAGCCTGGGCAGTGCGAGTATCGACAAGTACCTTTCAGCAATCTTTATCCTTTGCTATATTGGGGCCGATAGAATTATGAAACAACTCATCAAGTTTGGATTTGTCGTCAGTTCTTCACTGGCTCTGCTTTTCCTTCCACTGGGAGCTAAGGCTCAAGTCGCAGCTTCTTCCAGTCAGGCTAATCCCTTTAGCTCGAATCTCAATAACAATACTAACAGCAGCACGGTTTACAACGTACTGCCTGCTAATTCTGGGGCGTCATACCAGTCAGACTCAAACACTACGGTGATTTCACTGACTCTATCATTTGGTTGGAGTGAGACTTATGTTTATCCTGCTGCGCCGACGACTTGTCCTATTGCTATCAGTTCTAATGATGTGCTAACTACTCGAATTCCCTTGGGCTGTCCAATTCCAGCGGTGCTAACGCCACAGCAATTGAATCAGGCTATTCAGCAGCCGAAATAGTTAGTTGGTGCAGAGAGAGTAGGAATCATTCTGCTTTTTCTTCTCTCTTTGCTCAATAAGCTTTGTTTTGGAAGGCTGATTATATAGAAGGCAACTTTATAACTTTTGGGGAGGAACTATGACAGGTCTCGGAAATAGCGATCATTTGCAAACCATGATCAATTTAATGACAGCTAGTTTTTACAACTGTAGCTGCGGTTGGAAGGGTGACCAGCTGATTTACAATGGGTTCGACTACCATCCGCATCTAAACGTCTTACCTTCAGGACAAGGTGTCTGCCCTAATTGCTATCGTAAGTTTGCTGGATGTATTCATCCCGACACCTTGTATCAACCGCTTGCGGATTTGGTTAAGCAGTAAACGACAACAGACTAGGAATTGTCGTTAAGCTGAGTGCCGCATAAATAAATACCTCAGTATGAAAGACCAAAATCGAGAGCTAAGCTTATGCTTAACTCTCGGTTTTGCTGTGTCGGTCACTAAGTTCCTAACTGCCATAACCTTTTCATTTTTAATCGATTGTAGTCGACCGGTCAACTACACTCAAGAAAGAAAAAAGGGCTCCAGAGCCCTAGTGTTAACAGTTTGGGCACAGATGGAGCACTTAACTAATGTCCAAGTCTTAAGCTAGACCTAGGTGCCGCTCGTACCGCTCATGAAACCGCGGGCAAGCAGTGCTTCACGGAGGGCCTTGGAATCACCAAGGGGCACGATGGTGACCAGGCTGCGGTCGACGCTCTCCAATGCGAGCTTGCATTCGTTCACGATGGCATTGACCGGTGCTTCGTTCTTGCTCTTTGAGGCGAGCTTGGCGCGCTCTTCGGCGGCTGTTGCGGTAAAGTCGCCATTCTCAAACGCTTGTATGAAAGCGTTGGCTTCGCGACCGGAGTCACGAACGACGATCACCGGGATGCATTTCTTCAAGGCTCCGTAGATTTCGTCACGGGTCACTTTGCCGCCGTTCATGGCGATGATGGCTGTCTTGAAGCCCACCATCTGCCAGCCTTCCAGCAACGTTAGGTAAACCTCGAGGTCACCGTCCCAGTCCAGCACGTCGCTGGCATTCTGCTGCACTACCAAGGCCGCCTGTTGGCGATAGTCGATGCGACCGCCATAGGCATCGATGATCAGGCCGCCGCTCTCGTGGGACAATGCCATGTCGGCGGTACGGGGCGTTGACGACATGGCCAGACAGGGATACACCGCAGCGAGAGCCGAAGGAACATTGGTGACCATGTCGTCTTTGATACGGCCATCCTCGTCCACGTTGGCTGTGCCGCCAGAAAAGGCGGTGCCGGTGAATGGGCGCATGGTGTTACCTTGCTCGTCAACGACTTTGAAGGCCTCGACGAAGTAGGTCAACAGATTAGCCTGAAACTCGGCCGTTCGCGGGCGAAGCCTGGCAAGGCCACTAGATTGGTGAAGTTGAGAGGCACAGTCTCACCAGTGGAGAGGACGATGAAGAGGCAGCCGCGGGGGTCGACGGTGATTTTTGGGGTCTTGGTCTTGGAATTAGTCATGGTATTTTCTTTGATTAGATTGAGAATTGATTTACTAGTGTGTTTGTGCAAAAGGCGGAGCTGCTGCGCCGTGGAATCAGACGATGGCCCCTAGCTCAGCAAGCTTGCTCCGCATTGAATCGACCGTGTTGTTGCACACGTGCACGGTCGGGTGCTCTTCTAAAAACTCCTCATCATTGGCATACTCATCAGCCTTACGACCGCTGCCATTGATGAGAAGCACTCGCCAAAAGGGATCTCGCTGGCCGAGCTTAGCCCAACGTTGTATTTCCCGTTCAGTTACTGCACCACCGTTGTAAACGGTCAGCAAACCTTGCCACTGCAATTGCCGCAGGGCATCGCAGATGTTGATGCATTCCTTTGCCTCGTCATCCCAGGACGCCAGCGAGTCAGCACTGGGCTGAAGTAATACTGTGCTGGTCTGAGTGGGATGAACAATGGTGGCGTACTCGCTATTATTTTCACTGTGTACAACGAGGCCGTGAGGCGTGTAGCGCATGTGGCCGGCTTTGGCGATGACACCTAACATGACAGCGTCATGGCAATCACGGGAGATAGCCGGAGGCACCTCCGTGATGCCGGGGACGATCACATTGGGATTGTCTTTACGAAGAATTCTAGTGCCACCAAACAGGCAGAACCCGGCAAATTTGGAGTGTTGAGAAACCTCTTCCCCTTGCGCTTCTTCACTGACATTTCTCCCACTCAGGGCCTCTTGCAAGTTAGCTAACCCAACTGCGTCAGACTCTTCCATCAACCGGCAGCCACCTGTTAGACGCATAACGAAATGCGTTTTGATGTTGCGAGCGAAGTTCATGCCAAAGAGTTGAGATTTATCCGCCCCCGTCTGGATAAAGAGGGAGGGCGAATCG
>LNEX01000345.1 GCA_001464165.1 bacterium Ga0077546 | reverse complement strand
GGACCTTACTTCAGTAGCGATAACACTTCACTACGCAATTCTTTGTCGAGTTCAAACTGCCCGCGGAAAGCCGTGGTCAAAGTTCGTGACCCAGCCTTCTTTATGCCGCGCATAGACATACACATGTGCTCGGCTTCGAGCATGACGCAGACAGCCTTCGGCTCGATGCCGGCTAAAACTGCGTCAGCAATTTCTTCAGTCATACGCTCTTGCACTTGCAGCCTGCGAGCAGTTAGTTCAACAACTCTCGCTAGTTTAGAAAGTCCTGTGACGGTGCCGTTTGCAGGCAGGTAAGCAATGTGAGCGACTCCGCTGAATGGTATTAAGTGGTGTTCGCAAAGACTTGTGAAAGCAATATCTTTAACGACGACAAGACCCTCGGTGCCTTCGTTGAACTTGCAGGTTATCTCGGATGCTGCGTCGACGCCGATACCATAACAGAGCTCCTGGTACATGCGCGCCACACGGGCGGGTGTCTCCTTAACACCAGGTCGGGCAGTATCTTCACCAATAGCCTCTAATATCATGGTTATGGCTCGAGAAATTTTCTCGACGTCTAGAATTTAGTAGCAGCAGTCTTCTCTGACTGCAATTTCGATGCTAGTGGTAGAAGATGTATTGTTGCTTCCATAGTTCACCCATCGTGTCAGTTTACTCATTTAAATTACAATGGTTCTCGTGAACGCACGGTGAACCCTCAAACATTGTGACCAATCAACTTAAACATAGACTTAGCTGCCATCATGCCGCTGCCTGATGCAAAGGCAATGCGGTCGTAGCCTGGCTGCACTATGTCACCACCGGCGAAGACACCGTCAATGGAAGTGGCAAAACTCTGGTCAACTATTACGTGGCCTCGTTCATCGCTTTTGAGTTGGTCTATAAATGCTTCTGTGTTTGGCGCATAGCCAAGTTTGGCAATTGCTTAAGTAGTTAAGTAGGTCGGTCTAGTGGTCTTGGTTGGTATGGAATTGTCACAGCTATTTGGTAACACTAGACAGGCGAAGCTAGGGCAGATTAGACAAGCAAAGTTGAGGAACAACACGATGGCTGGAGCAGAACGTAATTTATTTGAACTGTCAACGGGTTATAGATCGTCGAGCGGCCTAGATTCACCTGATCAGAATGGGCACAACTTAGACCTTGTATCTATCTTGAAAAATGAATCGATTAAACCGTCTGCTCCTCAAGGACAAGCAAATCCTGAAGTAACAAAGTTTGCTGAGGCAATGGAAGGTCAGCCGGCTTATTCTTGTGCTATGGACTTAAGAGAAAAAATCACGACAATGCCGCCAGCTGAAGCTAAAAAATTTGTCGAGGAACTTAAGCAAGTTCAGAACCTAAAGTTTGCACCTGAACTAGTTCTGACCACCACCGGCAACGAGACTAAAGTTGAGTTTATTGACTCTCACTCAAAGGATAATAGCAGGAAGCAAGTAGCAACAATCACAGACAAAGAAGTGATACCAGAGGGGCAAATGTTATTAATACGAAAGAGCACAGATGCTCAGTTGCTTGCTATGGCTGAATGGACTGCAATTAAGGGTGCTATGGAAGC
This sequence comes from bacterium Ga0077546, assembly GCA_001464165.1. The sequence goes on along the minus strand of LNEX01000345.1, from coordinate 9,820 downwards.
GTATAAATGTTTAGTTAGGGGAAGTGCGTTTAATCCTAAAGTAGCATTAGCTGAGCTTGCAATCGGTGCCGTGGTAGCAGCAGCTATTGCGCCCACAGCCTACGAATTGTTTTTAAAAGATAACAAAGAGAAAAGTAAGCAGCGTTGATTGTAGTGACTTAGGAGCCGCCTGTTGCTGATTACTGTGTGGTCATTGTGCCTATATGTGAGTACTCGGGTCAAACTCATGTAGAAACTAACTGAGGTGTTGTATGGCTTTGCAGATCGGTCCCAAGCCGGAGAACCAATCCAGACTGGCAACTGCAGACCTTCCCAGTGCGCAGATAATCCCCATCCTTCTCATTGCTGGCTTAGGTTTTCTAGTTGATGTCTATGACATTGTCTTGTTTGCTGTGGTGCGAATCCCCAGTCTTGAAAGTCTTGGTGTTGCTCCTCAAAACTCATTGGCGGCCGGTGTGCTTCTGCTCAACATGCAGATGGCTGGAATGATTGTGGGCGGTTTGCTCTGGGGAACTCTTGGTGAAGTGCTTAGTGGCATACTTAGCCAGTTCTTGCGCAGCAGAAAACTGGCGATGCTAGTCTTTGTTGCTGGCGCGCTTGTTTCGGCAGCTCTTGTGCTAAACAGTCCACCGCAAGTTTATGGTCTATTGTGTTTGCCGCTTGGATTTTTTGTAGGCTACTGGTCGGTGGTGGTGACGTCTACGGCAGAGCAGTTCGGAACAAATCTAAGAGCCACGGCTACGACTCTTGTTCCAAACCTAGTGAGAGCTTCAACAATTCCAATCACTGCTCTTTTCAGCTATCTCGCATCGATTTGCGGGCCAGTTAACAGCGCCATGATCACTGGGGGTTATGTTTTGCCGGGGCGATCGTCTCGATTGCTCTGATGGAAGAAACCTTCGGAAAAGATATTGATTTTGTGGAGACATGAGCTGCGGACAATTCAATTGCCAGCCACCGCCTGTTTAACCTATTGCTGTCGCCGGAGAGGCGACTTTGGTATGTATTTGTCACAGAGTCTGCGATAAATTCATATTGGCTCAACCAAGTTTGGTTGTAGCGGTTGCAGCGATCGGTATCTCTTACTAAAAGCAAAATCAAGCGCCAATATCCCCCCTGTGAGGTGCGTCTTATGTCTAGATTGGAACAATCTGAAGCGCTAGAAAAGTCTTCTTCGCTTTCTTTTAGTGGTTTTGTTGCTCCCGAGCTCCAGACCTCAAACCGCCCCCTTAGGGATAACAGCAATGCAAACGCTTTGCTCAAGAGTCAATTTGGTGACCTCGAAATAGTGGGAACGCCGCAATTTGATAAATCAAATGATAAACCAATTGATAAACCAATTTTAGTTGCTGAGAATATTCGGCTGTTCGAGGGCCTTCCCTCCAACGTCAGACAACATTTCGTGAGAATTAGAGATGGAGTTTCCGATGCCTTTAACGAACCTTTTTCCAACAGAACAAAGGGTCTCAACGGCCTGGAGATCTTGAAAGATCTGACTGTCGGCGGCTATCTCGGTAAAAATACCAATGAGCCACCCATGTTTGATGATGCCTATAGCGCCAAAGTAACGAGACCCTATGAGCAAAAGCTGATGAAGGATCTCCAAGCTGACCAGGGCGCTATTAGCCAGAAGACTCTGGTCGAAAGAGCTATGTTCGTTTGCAACAACGACAAGTACTTAGCCACTCTGACCTTGGCTAATTTCACCAAGAACATCGCTTCAGTTGAGCGTGGACAGGCTCCAGTAACAGACTCTCCTCGCCCAGACATGGGTTATCCTTTCGATACTTTCTCAAAGAAGCAATCAGACAATGTCTTTAACCGTCTCGAAAAATTCGATGAAGGAGCTAAAAATAAACTCTCTAAAGTTGATTCAGCCGGTACCCTATATCACTTCTATGGCGGAATTTTAGCCTCTTCGGCCGGTCTAGGTTTTGAGGTGCATGGCGAAAATGCTATTTTTGGCTGGTCTCGCGATCCAATCAAGCGCGAAGCGGGCAGCCTCGGAGATCAAGTTGGTCAAAAAGTTTTTGGACCAAATCAGCAGTTCAACGATGCCTTCAAGAACCTCATTGGACGCTAGATTTCGCAGCACAACTACGGCACACTTTTCAATTCGGCACATGAACGACATTGACTTTGTTTGGATTAGACAAGACAGTCATTTTTTACGGCATTAGGATGAATGGATAGATTGCTTGTTAGAAGTTGAGGTAGCGTTCCTGCTGCTGCTGCAGCTGGTTCCTGTAATGGTTTTGTCACAAGCTATGGGCTTAAATAGAACCTTTACTATCGGAAAACACGATTTATTACTAAGCGGCGACGCAATTGGAGTGATCCACAATGAATAATTCACAGCATAATGGCCAAGCGGCCGTGCAGGTTGAGCCTGTTGTAGACCTGGATAAGCTCAACACAGATCATAGTCTGGGTAATCATAGTCTGGGTAATCATAGCCTGGGCAATCAGAAACCGGCTGCCGGCAAACCTATTCTTTCTCAGCGCCAGGAATTTATAAGGGTCGTGCTGGCGACTCTCGTCTTTGTTGTAGTCTGGAAAACTAGTAATTTGATGCACACAGGTGCCTGGGGCGGTGGCGCGTTTTGCGCGGTGCTGATGTGCTTATTTCCTACAGTTTTCGACTGGCGCTCATACGAGCTTACTAAAAAGTACGGTCCACTTGCTGGCCGAATTTTGATGTGCGTGATGATATTAGCCCTTGGTATCAGCTTTAATATCTTAATTGACCGGCTGCATATTCGTTAATAGGTTTGGATATGTTTTAAACATTGTGACCAACTAATTTGCGCATAGACCGAGCTGCCATCATTCCGCTGCCTGAGGCAAAGGCAATGCGGTCGTAGCCTGGTTGCACGATGTCACCGCCAGCAAAGACGCCTTCAATAGAAGTGGCAAAACTCTGGTCAACGATTACGTGGCCTCGTTCATCGCTTTTGAGTTGGTCTATAAATGCTTCTGTGTTTGGCGCATAGCCAAGTTTGGCAATTAACTCGTGGCAAGGTAATTCGGTTTCGCCGTCTGGATTTGCGACAACTACTGATTGAAGATTCGGCGCACCTTTCAATGTCTTTAGACTGGTATTTAGTAAGACGGTAATGCGAGGATGTGCATCAACTCTCGCCATAACATCTGGACGCGCCTTCAGTGTGGTACCACGCACAAGTACTTTGATATCTGGACAAATTTCTGCCATATCTAGTGCTGTAAACATGGCACTATCGCCTCCTCCGATCACTACCAAGTTCTTATTCGCAAGTTCTTTCTTGAAAGAACCACTATGGTAGTAAATGTCTTTCTCAAAACCAGTAGTTAGGCTAATATCTAATTCGCGCACGCGATAGCCGGTGGCCAAAAAGATGGTGCGTGCTTTCAGGGTGCCTTGATTCGTTTGAAGTGTACGCTCTGATAACTTGAAAGATTCGACATTTATTCCGGTCACTATGCGCTGGGGCAAAGCGAGGTTGGCAACCTTTTCCATCTCGTCGCGCAAGGCATCACCAGTGGCATAAAAGCCCGCTGAGAAATTTTGCAATGGCCCTGGTATCGATGACAGTTGCCCGCCGATGCGCTCTGCGCGATCAAGAACAATAACGTCTAAAGCATTCTCGATGCATTCAAGGGCACAACTTATGCCAGCCGGCCCGGCACCAACTACAATGGCGTCATAAATATGATCAAGCTGGCTCATTTAGGTGGTCTCCATTTTTGAGATTCAATTCACGCTTCCTAACTCACTGACCGCATTTAAAACTGATTCTACGCTGATGGCCCACATGCAGCGCTCTTCCCATTTTTCGGCTGTGCACTTCCAGGTTTCCCAGTAGGTGAGATTCTCGTTTTCCTTAACAGAATCAAATTCTATAACCTTATTGGGAACGGCTGAAAATTCTAGGTCAATACAGCTCTGCTGGCACCGCGGTGCTGCTAATGAGCGCACATGGGGATAATCCCGTTGAAACATGGTGTTATAGCGAAACAAAGAAACAGTGGGAATATTTTGATGAATGGCCAGATGCATAAGACCTGTATCTACTGCTACGACAGATTTTGCGGAGCTAATCGCGTCAAGTGCATCAATGATTTTAGGCGTTGCTATATGCTCTAAGCCCGCTTGCAAACAATCTCGCACAATCTCCGAGCGCTGCGGTTGCCCCAGCACTGCTACTTTTTGCCCGCGCAATTGAAGAGCTTTGGCGAGGTCTAGCCAGTGCTTGGTTGGCCAACATTTGACTATGCCAGCAGAGCCAGGAATAAAAAGCACCGTGTCTTTTGCTTCACTGCGAGCAGTGAATGGAAGCGGCGTTAATTGATCGTAGTCGGCGGCAATACCGAAGTCTGCGCAGATACCTTTCAATACGTGGTTGATTTTGTATCCTGGGTATTGCCGCTCAAACTCTGGTGAGGCCCAAATATGATCGGTTTGCAGTGGATGGTTGCGAAGATTGAAATAGTTGTCATCGGCCTTGAGCTTGGCTGTGTCAAAATCGACCTCGCGAATAGACCCAGCCAAGCCCGCAATTCGCGCCTCTAAGCCTTCTTGAAAAGGTGAGCGGGTTATCAAGTAAGTTAGCTGGCCGGACTTAATCAACGCTTGCAAGGCAGGCAGAGAAACAATTAGATCACCCAGACCATTTGCCACTGGTGCCAAAAAATAAGCCACTTCAATTCCCTTGTCTAAGACTCTTTTTGCGCAAAACTTTTAGCGCTCGCAACCATTAGCGCTCACAACTTTTGATTATGATACAGCAGAGCAAAGATTGGCCGTTTTTTTAATAGGTGAGTGCTAGTAAACTCTGCAGCTCCTTTTGATGGCTACGGCTTGTTGCCGGGTGTCCAATCTCGTGACAGAGTAAGTAAAGTGCCTTCGGCAGTGGTTTTGGCCGCGACTAAGACGGAAATACCCGATTCGGTATCCATCAAAATATGAGGGCCGCCCGAGCTGTCCGGTCCCATGTATATTGGAAAGGGACCAAGTATCTGCGTTCGGAAGAATTGCACAAGTGTATCGGGAGAATTGTTAGACAGTAAATACTGAGATCCACTGTTGTCGGATGTTCTAAATTCGCCCTTAATTCGTGTGTCTTCTGGTATAGACAAACCAAAAAACTGTTCTAGCGATCGCAATTTCTCGCTCTGTTTAATTAGCGCATTGCGCGTCGCTAGCGTGTCATAGCTGACTCGCTTGACAAGGCGCAAGAGAGATTCTCCGCGTATCTTGCTTGGACCGAAGGTGACCTCTCTCGTGCATCCGGCTCCGTACAATCCAGTTTCGAAGAACGCACCTTGTTCAGTCTCTAACTGGTTAAAGCCTCCAATCCGCAGATTAGATAGGTAGAATTCTTGCAGTTCGCTAACCGACCCCGAGTAGATAAACTCGCATACTTGTGTGTTCGGCTTTTCGAGCGTAGAGCTGGTAGGTATGGCACCCATCGGAATAGGAAGAGACACAAGAATTTCGAAAACAGACAAATCGGTTTCTTCGAAACTTGTTTTCGCTGATACCAGTGGCGATTGCTCTGGCGGCATCTTGCCGAGTGCGGCAAGTTCCGCTGCTGAAGGGAATTCATTTAGATACCATCGACCTGGCTGCAAAATCGGATCTTTAGTAAGCTTTGACGCCAGTATCTCAGTCACTCTGGCCAAGGACGCTCTGGCCACGCACTCTTCCTGCCTCAGCCAGTTCTTTTTGAAGAATTCTACTACGTCGGTTTCGGGTATTAGGTTGACGCTACCATCCAGAACACTTGTTTTGCTGAAGAGAAAGCCTCTCTCTCTATCATGGTCAAAGACGAAAGGCGTGATCTTAGAGCTGCGACCGGCTGGCGAAGATTGCTGCAGAAGGGCCTCTTGCTCTTTGTAGAGCATCCTCAAGACATTCTGTCGATAGGTATTTATGGTATCAAATGCGGGGTGGTCAACGGCGAGTTGAAATGATTCCCATGCGCCATCACGTAGCACCAATGGCAGTGCGGAGAGGCCGGAAGGACACTTCATCAAGGCTGCTCCCAGAGTAGTCATCAACTCAAGGCCGATTATGTCTTCTGAGCCAGTCACAAATAAGTTGTCTGCTGCGGCCGAGAGCGCAACCACTTCACCCTGTACTGAGAGTTTTGAGAAAATCTCAGGGAGCAGCAGGCGGCAGCCGTCGTAGGTATCTTTCCAGGGTGAAGTATAGAACCCATACTGGACGGGGCGCATAGAATCAAGGCTCAATTGCTTGAGATTTTGAACGGCAATGTCTATTGCTGCTTCGGCGTCAAGACCGATGCGCTCAAGTTCAAAATGTCTTGCGTGCTGTACAGTTTCTCCCTTATCGAAGACCAGTCCAACGGCCAGAACATCGGCGTAGGGAAAAAAGACAAGCTCGCCAGAAGAAGTATCTGGAGGTGCCATAGCGCGGGCTTTGATGTTGCTGGTCTGAAAGGAGGAAAGCGTGCGGAGGCAAGGCAACAAGCGAGCTAACAGATCATTTCTATTGGTTGGCAGAGGGGCAGGGTTAGTGAGCAATCTAATCTGCCGCTGCAACGCTAGCAAATTATCTGGACTGCTTGACTCTAGGTAGACTTGATAGAACCTTATCAGTGACAAGTTCTTCGGCCCGCCTGCGCCGGCAGCACTTAGCGAGAATTGTTCCAAGTCAGCCCGCCACGGATCATCGCTGTACTCGGATATTAACTTCAATACCAACGAGGCAAATTGCTCTCTGCTAATTGTTTCATTCGCAGCCATAGCCTACCTCGCAAAACTTTCGTTGGAGAGTAGACAACGTATCATTACATTCAAAATTCCAAAAGGCTTTATGAAGCAGCATTGCGATGGGTTGTCTTGCGAGGATGCGACTTTGCCAATTCTTCTTGAATCTTTGCCGAAATGATTTGATTTGATTTGAATTGAATTGAATTGCAACTTTTGCGAGATTCTAACTAGTAAGAATGCGAAGCAAGCGTCGATTTATATAATAGGTTTCTCTTCCAGAGCGCACGCTCTGCAGAATACCTATTTCTTCAAGTAAGCGCAGATAGTTTGAAGCCGTTTGTCTGCGGGCAATCTCGCGGTCTTCAAGAAATCGAATCTTGCAGTAAGGGTGGTAGAACAAAATTTCAACCAAATCTTTGGAATAGATCTTTGGCAATTTTTCTTTGATCAGCTCTTGAGTTTCGTCCATAGCCAATTTTATTTCAGCTATTTTTTCACGTGTATCACGAGCTGTTTGCTCGATACCGTCAAGAAAAAATGCTATCCACTGCTCCCAGTTCGAATTCTCGGTGACACCACGCAACCCTGCGTAGTATTCATTTTTGTGTTCGATGAGGTAGCGCGAAAGATACAGCACTGGCATTGAGAGCAGCTGCTGTTGTACCAGATAGAGAATATTGATTATTCTTCCGGTCCTGCCGTTGCCATCGGTGAATGGGTGAATCGCCTCAAACTGATAGTGCATCACTGCTAGTTTCACCAGTGGGTCTAAGTCTTGATGGTCATGGATGAATTGTTCTAGGTTCTTTAACTTGTCGCGAATCAGCGCTTCACCATCTGGCGGAGTATAAATTGCCTTCCTGTTGCCATCGACAATTTTGGTGCCCGGAATCTTGCGAACGTTCATATCGTGCTGCGTTATGAGGGAAGCAATGCTACAGAACAGATTTGTAGTCAGTATTGGCTGTTGAATAATTGTTTTGTAGCCAGCAGCAAGCGCTTCCTGGTAGCGCAAGACCTCTTTTGTAGCAGGATTGGCCTTGTCGATTGAGTCTGCCATTGCTTGATAGAGATCGTCGGTTGTGGTGACGATGTTTTCAATCTCGGAAGACAATCTGGCTTCTTGCAGGCCGATCGACCGAATCAGAAGAGTCTGATTGGGAATAAGCCCTCCCGCGCCTTTGAGTTCGGCAAGCGCAGCCCGGGCCGCTATGCATTTTTTTAAGACAGTATGGGTTTCTAGCTCCTGGCTGGGAGGTAAATCAGGCAAGTGATTGAATGGTTTATTGCGGTCAAAAGCCATAATATCCCTATCTGTTTAAAATTAGCCCAAATTTCGACATATTTATATGATATGTCGATTGGATCGACAGGTCAAGGAAACGTGTCGAAAAAAGACGATTTTTTCGACACGTTCATCTCTCTTTGTAGCAAGATGCCGCGCCAGCTGCTTTTTTGAATCTTTTGGCTTAACCTGCGGACCGGCAACGCCCCTTTCTCTATAACCATTTACTTAGCCTCTGGCTTTCCTGCCATTGTTTCGCTAACTAATAATGCAAGCAAGTTAGCCAAGGGAACAATTTTCTGATTGACACTCGCGTCTTCCAGCGCGCTCAAGTATTCAGTTCGGCGGGCCACCGGCATGACCGTCCATGGGTAGCCACCGGCAGCGAGCATCACGTTCATCAAGAAGCGTCCGGTGCGTCCGTTGCCGTCCATATACGGATGAATGTATACGAACAAAAAATGTCCGAGCACGGCACGAACAGCGGGCTCTTTTTCTTCGCGCAATAATTCGAACAATGCAGGCATCAATTCTCGGACGGCGTCCTTGCTTGGTGGCACATGCTTAGAATGGCGTATGAATACTTGATCAGTTCTGTAACCTGCCAGGTCAGAGGGTTTGAGTAGTCCGGCTGTCACGCTTGGAGCAAATAGCTCGCGATACCATCTGCCATGATCATCATCTGCAACTTCTCCAGGATTTGCGCCACGAAGTACTAAGGCGAGGCTCTGGCGAACAGTCTGGTATGACTGCCAGTAGCCTCTTGCTGCCAGTGCATTTCTGAGCTCGTGATCTTTCTCATCAGCGTCTGGGTTCCAATTTCCCTTTCTGGCTTTCTCAATCAATTCGCGGCTAACTCTGTATCCTTCAATGGACAGCGAGTGGTATGCGTCTGTGACATAGTTGTCTTGTACCTGCTTTAAGTAAGCGTTTTTATCTTTTGGTAAACTGGGTGATGTCGGAAAGCGCTCTAGCACAGGGTCCCGTATTGTCTCCCACATTAGCTTGATGCGATTGACGTAAGGGCTTCGCTCTGTCCGCGAGAATATAATCGGTGCTGGCGCTACGAACGGGTCTTCTTCGCGGCAATCGTATCCAGCAACCTTCATTGTGTTCACAATGTCATCTGCAATCCGTGACCGGCCTATGTTTCTGAACGCGCCAGCAAGACGTCCGGCAACTACGGTGTGCCCTCCTGCAAGCAGCATGTTCAATACGTCTGAGGCGCTTGGGATGGCTGATAGTGCTGCGCGGGCGTCAGTTGGGTTTTGTCTGAAGAATGTTGGAGAGCAGAACATTAACGCCGCTGGCAGTGAATAAACATTGAGTCCATCCACTTGTTGGGTGTGTTCTTGGGGTGGCATTGCGAGTTGAGCATCTAAGATCGATGTTCTGTATGGAAGAGATGTTGTATTGTTTTTTGCCTTGGGAGAACGCACCACCAGTTGAGCGGGAACTGCGCGATTTCCAACGTGCAAAAGCAAAGAGTTTTCCGGTGAAAGGCACCAATCTTCTGCGAAGCGGTCTCTCAAGTAGTCGGCGCAAAAATGCCAGAACGAGGCAAACCAAGCCGTGCTCTGGCCTCCTGGTTGATCTGGGCGGGTTGGAATATACCAACCTTTCATAACCTCCCCTAGAAAGCCGCTCCTAAGTAAGCGTTCGCGATCTGTTCATCTCTAGTTTATTGAGGTGTATTATTTTTAGTTTATCATGCCGGATGGTTTTTAGTTTATTGTGCCTCGATGATGACCGTCGATGGCTGCAGCCCGCGAGCTAGTTCGCAAGCATCTTCTAGGTGCTTTACGTTATTGCCAGTGA
>LNEX01000344.1 GCA_001464165.1 bacterium Ga0077546 | reverse complement strand
AGAGTATCAACAGAAAAGACTGACTAGTTTCGTTAACCCTTATGATGACCCTCGGGGCTCGGGCTACCACATATTGCAAAGTCTGATTGCCATCGGCTCTGGTGGCATTAATGGAGCTGGCCTAGGCAAAGGCAACCAGGCTCAGGGGGCCTTTATTCCTGAACGTCATACTGACTTTATTTTCGCTGTCATTGGCGAAGAACTAGGCTTCCGCATTTGCGTTCTCATCGTTATTGCCTACGGTATTATTTGCTTGCGTGCCCTCTTTATTGCCCACCAAGCCAGAAGCAATCCCAATCGCGGCGACCCTGCTGGAGCAGCCATGGCTATTGGCTTGATGTGCATGTTCCTTTTTCACGCTTTCATTAATATCGGCATGACCATCGGCTGTATGCCTGTGGCCGGTGTGCCGCTGCCATTTCTTAGTTATGGCGGTACGGCCTTGATTGTCGATTTAATTGCTATCGGCCTGTTGCAGTCGATCTTTTATCACAACCCTAAAGAAGTGAAAGATATCTGGGGTTGAGCAAGGGAGGACGCAGTCTAGTGGGTGCACCAGTGCGACTTACCAAAAGTATCGGTTCTGAGCAGATAGTTAGTGAGCCCTTCCCCCTCACTATTGTCAAGAATGTCTTACCGCCAAACCTTTTGGCTGAAATAAAGGCAAGCCTGCCGCCACTTGAAGTACTGCTAGAAGGAAAGAATTTCACTAGTAATCAACGATTCAATTATTCGGCGGCATCTGTTGCTGCCAACAGTACTATACCCTTGGTGGTAAAAGAGCTGGTGGCCGAACATCTTAGCCAGGCCTTTCTTGATGACATAATTCGTCTATTTGGCGACCATATACTGCAACATTATCCTGATTTTGAAGAGCGGTTCGGCCCTCTTACTGCTCTAAAGGCTGGAGTGCGAGGGCAAGTCAATGATGGGCATTGCAATGTTTTACTTGACTCACAAATTGCTTTCAATACTCCTGTAGAAATTGGTGGAACCACGGTTAGAGGGCCTCATCTTGACGATCCGCGCAAACTCTTTGTCGGTCTGTTTTATCTCCGTCTTGATGGTGATCAGTCAAGAGGAGCTGACTTGGAAATCTATCGTTCAAAGGTCACACCAGCAAGGTTAGATATGACTCGCACGGCTAATCTTGCTGATATGGCCTTATTTGAGACGGTCAAGTACGAGGCCAATACTTTGGTGCTATTTATACTATCACCGAGTCTTTCTCAATTTACTTGGAGAAATGCAGGCACCATTATTTGCAATTGAACCCAATCGCGACAGGCTCTTTGGATCAGACATGTCTAAGGACTACTAATGGCAGACGAATCTTCTATCTTTGATCAGATATCTAGTAAGCATGTGCAGTCATATCCATTTCCCCATGCTGTGGTTGTTGATGCGTTGCCTGTTTATCTTGTTGAGCAGTTGCTTGCCACCAGGCCAGCCTTGGGACAAGTGGCAGAGGCATACAGCCATGCCGAAAGGTCAGCTGGCCAAGTTTTTGCCCGTCCTGGTGAAAAGATTCATTTGCGTTCGGCTCAGCTCTTGAACGATCAATTTGCTTCTGCAGTTTGGAAAGATACAGTCAGAAAGTACCTCAGCGCTTTTGAATTGGCAAAATTGTTGTCGGCATTTGCTCCAGCCATTCGTTCGCAGTATCCTCAACTGGAGCGAGAATGGGGCAAGATATCGGACTGGACAATTGGTCATCGATTTGTAGACTCATCAAACGATTTCGTTTTGCTGGCCGATGTTCAACTTTCTTACCACGCACCATCACCAGTGCGGATGGTGGCGGAGAGAGGTCCTCATTTGAAAGTGACGAACAAGCTCCTCATTTGTCAGTATTTTCTGAAAATAGCAGAGGACCAGTCAGCAGGCGGAGATCTCCTACTCTACGGTGTGAAAGAGAACTCGTCTTTGACCTTTGGCAAAGATCAACAAGTTATCAATCGCGAAAGTCTCATTCTGGCCAAGCGTATTGAGTATAAAGCCAATACAGCTGTGGCTTTTCTAAATACGCCAAGGTCATTTCAAGCCTTTTCCGAACATGGTGGCACGATCCATCCGTGCTTTTATTTGAATATAGTTTTGGAATTCGCAAAACCAATTTTTTCGATCTAGGTCAACTATTTATGCGGCCCTTTGAACAGAGTTCTCAATTTACTGCCTAACCGTTCGAGAGTGCGATTTTTGTCAGTTTTAAGGCTATATGGCGGAAGGAAATCTTGATCTATTGCCAGTCTCTGGCTGATGGGCATCGGCTGGCCCTCTGCTAAGGCAAGAAGTTGTTTGAGCAATGACGGTCTGACACTGCCGTTGTTAATCTGTTCTTGTACTTGCCTGACTGTAATAAAGTTGTCATTTATTGCTTCCTTCAAGTATCCAATCCAGATCTCTTCATCGGCATTGTGATTACTGGTCCAAGGTTGTTGGGTCAGGTCGGTAAAATGAACTAATGAAGTTATGCCAGGCTCGTAGAGATCAAGACTATTCCAATGAGGGGGAATCAGCGCCTCAAAATTGGGCGCTGCTTTCATATCATGCATAAGATCAGAATAGCTATAAGTGCCATCGTCTAGCAGCCTAATCAAATCACCTATGCGCCATCCCAATCTATTGCAGTTTAAAAGCATAACGGAGAACTGCGATTGCCTCTGATAGTCAGTCGTAGACTTAACACAGAGCAAGTCGCATTTATCAAACTGCCCATTCATATGCCTATCCAATTGCCACAATTGGCTAATATCGTCCGTAACAAGCATGTCTGAATCTAGATATATTGCCTTGCCTGAAAAACCTTTTAGTTCAGGGATGAGAAAACGCTGGAAGCTAAAGGAAGTTCGGCTCTGACAGTCGGATCTCTTGGGCTGTGGAATCACGATGGATGACTGATAGAGAAAATGGCATTGGGTAGTTATACTGCTGTGCTTCGCAATCGAGTACTCAAGCACCTTTGCTGGCAACCATTCGCGGTCAGTGGCACCGATGAAAACCGGGATAGGACATTCAACACCCAATGGAGCAAGGTTGACTTTGTGCTTGCCAATGATCGACGAAAACTGGCGAAACTGTGAGTCAAAAGATAGTTGACCGTTCGCTAGCTTCGTTTGCCCTTGTATATCTGAAAAAGCCTTATCATAAGCTGTTCCACCGTCCACGCCAAGGGTGTTTATTGTAGTAGCGCCAGCCTGTGCCAGTAGTGCTATGGCCGCTTCAGAGCCGAAATTTGATACCAGTACTGACGCATGATCGCCATGCCTAGCCTGACCTGTAACGAGGTCATACCAAAGCAAGCGCTCTTCTCTTTCCAGTTTTTCAAGAACAGGGTATTCGCTGATAACCTGCAAAAGAGTCTTCTCACCAGCTCTAAATTGATGGTGCGGAAACCAGGGCATCACAACATATTTTGCATTTCTCTCAAGCCCAGAGCCAAGATGGGCCACAACTTCTAGGTCGATAATGTGAGCAACGTCAACGGCAAGTTCTCGCACCGCATGATTTAAAGATAGTGTTTTATACCCAGTTAAATCAAAATCACGATGTCGAGAAAATGTGGGTCCTTTTCCCAGCACCAACCAAGGCAATCTACTCATTTCCTCATCTTGTTGAAAGAAGTCAATGAAATTTTTCACTATTCTTGCTCTTAAGGTAAAGGATAAGCTCGAACAGAGAATGATAGACTGTCTTCTGGTTTTCATAAACCATAGATTAAGAGAACTATGCTCAAGCCATTGGCCATCTGGCAGTCTATCACTTGACGAGGGTTTCGTTTGAGCACTCCAAAAATTTCAATTTGCCTTCCTGTCTATAATGGCGCTCTCTACTTAGAGGATGCTATTGAAAGTGCTCTGTGTCAGACCTTTGAAGATTTTGAGCTGTTAATTTTCGATGATCACTCAAGCGATCATTCTTGCCAGATTATCGAAGACTATGCCAAGCAAGATAAGCGCATCGTCAGAGTTTTGAACAAAAGCAATGTCGGTCTCTTCGCCAATTACAATCTCTGTTTAAACAAAGCCCAAGGCGAATTTATCAAGCCCTTTGCCCAAGATGATTTGCTTCATCCCTCGTTGCTAGAAACAGCCGTGGCCGTGCTTGCTGCCGAACCAACGGTTAGCTTGGTTAGTTGTCATCGGCATTCAATTGATTCTGCTGGTCAATTGTTGAGGGCAGATGATCTGCTTTCATCCGGCGATGCTTTCCCTTGCGATCAAGTTGTCGATGGTAAGTCAGTGGTGAGAAAGTGCCTCTTCCCAGTGGTTAACTATATTGGTGAACCTAGTACCGTGATGTTTCGCCGGAATAATGGCGGCACTGGTTTCGACGAAAGTTTTCACCATATCGGAGACCTTGAATACTGGTTTAGGATCTTGATGGAGGGAGACTACTATCATATTTCAGAAACATTATGTAATTTCAGACGCCATGAAAAATCAGCGACCCTAGTCAACGCTAAAGGACTTTTAGGCGGTCTTGACCTATTAAAAATGGCGCGAAAATACGGGCCAACTATTGAAAGTTTCGGCCAGACAGAACAAACCTTTCTCAAGCAATCCATCAGAGCCTATTCAAGTTATTTACAGTCACTGGTTGATTATGGCACCATCGGTGTTTCTACACTCAGAACTGAATATGGGCTAAGTGATGATAATCCGGAGGCGGAAGGGAAGCTAGGGACGGAGCTAAATAGTAAGCAGCTTCAATCACTGATCGATTTTCGTGAACTGGCATTCCAGGCCATGATTCAAGTCGCAGAGCTTTTGGGTGAACCGAGAGTTAGCAGAGAGAAATCTAGAGTAATTTCAAAAAATCAGTTTCTGATTGAGTCTCTAGAATCAGAAGTGAGACTCTTGGTAGAAAGCCCATCTTGGAGGAATACACGCTATTTGCGAGAAATCAGTCGTGTTCTCGCGCTCAGCGAAGTGACTGAAGATGACTCAATTGAGTTTGATCATGGTGGCGACATTGTGCAACAACAGATTCTCTATATCGATTATTTAAAAAAACTTGTTGAGCGCATAAAGAATAGCCGCTCGTGGAAAATCACTAGAACTTTGAGATCTAGATAATTGCGAGTAATACTCTTTGATGTGCCGACACAGAAGCACGAAGACTGCAACGGCGAGACTCTGGAAAAAGTTTTGGACTATCTTGAGACGAAATGATCTT
>LNEX01000343.1 GCA_001464165.1 bacterium Ga0077546 | reverse complement strand
CTGGCCCGAGAGCTGCGTTCGCTACCTGGTTATGAAACATTGCCTGTGGCTTTTCTCTCGACGTCAAAGCAACAAAAATATATCGAAGACTCTACCCACGCAGGGGCCTCACTCATGCTTGAGAAGCCCTTACAGACTGATATCTTCAATGATGCCATTGAGTATCTAGTTAATGCCAGACAAGGGGGACGGCCTCGCATATTAATCGTTGACGACGATGATGACTTCGTCAAAATCGTCTCTACGGCTCTTGGTCAAGAAGGAATGCTGGTGAGGCAACTGGCCGATCCAACAGGGTTGCTACAGTTGATTCAGGAATTTCATCCTGATCTTGTGCTACTCGACGTTACTGTGCCAATTTTAAGTGGCTATGATGTTTGTCGAATGATTCGCACCGCCGCACATTTTCAAGATTTACCAATCTTGTTCTTGACCGGGCAGACAGGCTTAGAGACAAGGCTAGCAGCCTTTGAAGCTGGTGGCGATGATTATTTGCCCAAGCCCATTGCCAGAGTAGAGTTGCTCACCCGGGTCAAAGTGCGACTTGAGCGAGCCCGCATGCTCAAAGAGCGCTCTAATAAAGATGTGCTGACTGGCCTCTTGAACAGAAGAGCATTTATGGAACAACTCAATGACATGTCTGAAGAATCTAAACGCAACGGCTTAATCTTTAGCCTTGCCCTTATCGATGTTGATCATTTTAAGAAAATCAATGACCAATATGGTCACTTAGCGGGCGACCGGGTGCTAGCCAGTTTCGGCCAACTTTTGAAAAAGCGATTTAGGGTTGAAGACTTTCGTGGTCGCTGGGGTGGCGAAGAATTTATGGTGGCATTCCGTCACATCCAAAAAGAAACAGCCTACGGCGCACTGCACCGGGCCCTGGAAGAATTAAGAGCCCTGCAGTTTAAGGGTGACCACGGCGAAAACTTTGGCATTACTTTCAGTGCAGGGCTTGTTTCATACCCAGACGACGGAAACGACATAGAAGATCTCATTCGCAAGGCCGATGAGCGCCTCTATCAAGCCAAGAAAAGTGGGCGTAACTGTCTAGTAGCCAAAGAAAAATCAGGAGCATAGGAACCTAAGTCTTGTGAAGACTAATAAAGATATTGGCTGGGCACAATCAGTATGGTGACAGAGATAGGATGGCGAAACTGCTGGTAGTTGAAGATGACGAGAACTTGCGCGAGACTGTGCAAGATTGGCTTATTTTTGAAAACCACACTGTAGAAATTGCCATAACTGGACCAGAGGCATTGGAGCAACTTAGTAATAGTCAATTTGATTTAATAGTACTCGATTGGTATTTACCAGATATCGACGGTATTGATGTGCTCAAGCGCTACAGAGCCAACGGTGGCACAACACCAGTACTGATGTTCTCTGGTCGTGATTCTGATGAAGCCCGTCAAGCTGGTATGGCAGCTGGTGCTACAAAGTTTCTAAAAAAGCCCTTTCGCCTGCAGGAATTATCAGTCGCAATCCGAGAAACATTAGAGCCAAAGAAGACATAGACAAACTTGACTAAAACGTCATCTAGAATGTAATCGAGACCTTAATAAGGAAGTGAATAAATGAGTTCTTTAATCCACCTCGTCTGTGACTACGCCCAGGGCGACTTGGCGTGGGCTGAAATCATCGCAGCACTTTCTTGTAAGCTTCACGACGACACCCGCATACACAGCACCTCGGTGCATCCTTTCGACACAGTCTCAACCGGCTTCATCGTAGCGCAGTTAGCACTTGCTGGCAGTAAACTCCGGCCCTCTAATATGCTGGTCTTCGCCAACACTGCACCACGAAGAGATAAGAAAGAAGCAAGACCAAACAATGAAGGCGAAGGCTTGCTTTTTGCCACGCTCAAAAATGGCGTACAGGTGCTTGCTGTTAATTCAGGCAATTCACTTTCGTTTGTTCGCAGTGAGATACAAGAACTCTGGAGCACTAATGTCGAAGAGCAAGGTAGTCAATTTCGCTCAAGAGATTATTTTCCTTTGGCTGTAAGTAAGGCCTCTAGAAGCGACTTCTCGTTTATTAACCACAAGCTTTCAATAGCTGAAGTTGTGCCAGAACAGCCCAAAGAAGTAGTAGGCTACGTTGACTCTTTCGGCAATATCAAAACGACAATACGTGCTGGAGACGCTAAGTTAGATAGCTTTACACCAGGAACGAGATTGAAAATTACCATCGCCGGCCATATCAGTACAGCAACAGTGGCAACTGGAAGCTTCAATATATTGGAAGGAGACTTAGCTTTTTCTCCTGGTAGCTCTGGACACGACAAGCGCTATTGGGAAATATTTAAGCGCGGCGGCAGCGCCAGTGACGAATTCGCGCACCCACCAGCCGGGTCGCCCATCAAAATTCAACCAGCATAATCGCGAAATCCCTTAATCATCCGATGACAAACCGTTATAACGGTTGATTAAATTGGTATGGTAGAGATAACACACCTTGACCACTTAGTTATCTAGCCAAAACGCCCGAAAGACCAGGATACATGATAGAAAAACAGGCAATCGCAGATGCCCTCCCTACACTGTTGTTAGGGGCTAGCATAGTCTCACAGCCCAAGCTTGATGAGGCTTTGCTTACCGCTAAAAACCTAAACGTGCCCCTTGCACGCGCACTGGCCATGCTCAACACTGTCAGCGAGACGACCATGAAGGTCGTTCTAGAAGCAGAAGAGTTGGTGCGGTCGGACAAGGCCACCGTAGACCTAGCGCTCAAGGCATTGAGACTGGCCAGGCAGAACAATATGACCATGGAGGACGCCATTGGTGTTCTCAATTCGGTTCATAAAAAAACGCAGACAGTGCAGAGCATTGCCAATCCTCTCACCCAGCTACTGCTTTCTGCAGACTTAATTAACCCAGAGCAATTGGGGCGAGCTGTAATCAAAGCCAAAGATACAGGCATGCAGATGGGCCGTGTGCTCGTTCTCAACCGTGACTTATCGAGCTGGATGATGAACGCCGCTCTCACAGCTCAGCTTCTGGTGCGCGACAACAAAGTCACTAAAGATCAGGCTATCCAAGCGCTTCTCACTGTAGGAAGAAGACGCATTAGCATAGAGCAAGCTCTCTTTGAACTAGGTCTCTACTCTGAAAAAGCAGGTCAGACTGTTCGAATCGGCGAACTAGTATTGATGGCCGGTTTTCTTTCAGACGGCGACATGCTCGAATGCGTTGAGATTGAACTAGTCAAAGAAAAACAATTCGGACAGATTCTCTTAGAACAAGGATTAGTCACACATGATCTGCTCGAAGCAGCAATTGTTTTGCAAGACATGGTGGCAAATTCGACTGTTAAGGCCTTCCAGGCAGCCGAGGCACTGAAGCAAGTAAAAGCGCGCGGTGTATCTGTATATCAAGCTATTGCCGAAAATTATTCAGCCGCTCAAGCGCAACCAAAAGAATTCTTACCAGCTGACCTTTTAGTGCAGTCAGGATTGATTTCTTCATCTGAAATTGAAAAAGTAGTTGATGTCAAAGAAAAGAGTGCCATCAAAGTAGGTAAGAAAGTTCTCTCCACCGGAGCCATGAGCGAGCCCGTTCTCTACACGGCCTTGCGCACCTATTCGTTATACACTCAGGGGTTCATTTCTTGCGATCAAGCAACTAGTGCACTAAAGAAATGCAAAGACGAAAATATAACCCTAGATGAGGCTCTAGCGAAGATGGGATGGAACGTTCCCGCTCGCATGCAATGGATATGGTGCTAAAGACACTTGTAGGCGCATACATAAGTTTGGGCATGCTCATTCAAGCATGCCCTCTTGTATATGCCGGTGAGCTTAGCGGAAAAATCACTAAAGCACGTCCTAAAATAGGCATCGCCCTTGGCGGCGGCGGCATGCGCTCAGCGGCTTGTGTTGGTGTGCTAAAAGTATTAGACGACGAAGGCATACCAGTTGATGTGCTGGTAGGAAGCGGTATGGGAGCAGTAGTCGGCGGGCTCTACAGTGCCGGAGTAACGCCAAAACATATCGAAGAGCAATTCACAGAAAAAAAGCTGATGACTGCTTATTTGACCATCCCTCTAAAGCTGCGCATGCTCATCATTCCTTTGTTTTATACGCCAAGATTGGTTGGTATCGAACCATACGATGGCCTCTATCGCGGTAAAAAATTTGCCACTTACCTAAATAAACAAGTACCAGAAACCGAACGCAACATTGAAGATTTAAAAGTTCCCTTTGGCGCAGTAGCAGTCAATCTACTTGACGGTAAGACTGTGACTTTATCAAAAGGAAACCTCGGTAAAGCATTGCAAGCAAGTGCAGCTATTCCCGCATTGCGCAAACCAGTAAAACTATCAGACGGCATCCATGAAGGTCTCTTTGTTGATGGCGGCGTACTCGTAAACATTCCAGTAACTGAAGCAAAAGCGCTAGGAGCCGACATTGTTATTGCTGTAAGTGTGGACGAATCACTTGGTGCAGTGACAGAGAAAGACTTTCATAAAATTGGCAGCGTTAGCCACCGAGTTATTACCCTGCACTTCAAAAAAGTAGATGCCGACCAACTAGCTCAAGCAGACTGTGTCATTCGCCCAAATGTAGATGGCATTGGCATGGTATCGACTAAATCGAGCGAAGCCAAACGAGCAGTCGAGGCAGGTGAAATGGCAGCACGTAGCGCTATCCCAGCTATTCGAGAGCTAATCGAAAAATTTCAGAAAAAGCAAGACTAACTTATCTACTTTTTACTAGCTAGTTAAAGCTGTATCGAGACTGAGCTTTTTGCTATTCAGTTCAGTGGTGTCCATTTGTATATAATTTTCGAGGCCGCCCTCAAGCAGGCGTTTTACATCGCCAACAAAACGAGCAGCTGGGCCGCCATCTATGATGCGATGATCGAAGTTTAGAGTAATCGTCATCATCGGACGAACCACAATTTTGCCATCGCGAACAACAGCTCTCTGTTCTATCTCGCCAATACCGAATGTTGAAGTTGAAACACAAGGCGGAATCAAAGCCTTAGCGCCCCACTTACCAATAGAACTCATCCCAAAAGTTGCCCCAAGATATTTTAGGCGCACAGCAGGATAACGAAGACCTAACCAAAGAATAATGCGACGGAACAACCAAGGCATATTATTGAAATTGTTTTGACGGTCAAGATGCTCAATGGCATCCATTTCGGCTTCAGAATATTGTTTCAATTCAGATGCGATTTCTTCAACCGACTTAGTATCTGGATTTTTGATAGCACCGAAAAATACAGCTGGCTGTTCACCAATAAATCTTTCGACCGTAAAGCCAGCAACAATGTCGTTAAAGGTAACGGTGCGCCCCCAAGGGAGAGAAGCCGTGCGGCTATCTGGGTGAGCCCGCTGAGCAATGGCAATGGCCTTCAGCAGTATGGCTGTGACTGTCACTTTTGAACCCATAGACTTCAACTGTGCTCTCATTTCTTCCACCCATGTCATATCGACATCGATAAACAAATAAGTTGGAACAGAAGACTTGCCAATGAAGGTGATCATATCGACCACATTCCAGCGAGGGCGGGGAAGGGAAGATAGCGAGAAGCCGCCTTTACTATTTTGTTTGTCCATTATTTCTTCCGTCAGAAAAGCAGAGATAGACTTTAAGACAAGTTTTGGTGATCAATGTTCCCTACAGTTGAGGTAGGGTGAGCAACTATATTCATTATAGGCTACCTCTTGGCTTTCGAGAACTAACCTCATAGTTGATTTACAGAAAACCTACTGAGACAATGCCAAAAATAGGCACCTCTGCTGCTAGTTTTACCTAAATTAATCTAAATTCAGCGCTGCGTATCTTCTTCAAGGGGAGCTAAACCATCGGGATCGGTAAGTTGACTCTCATCTCTATCCTCCATTGGCGTATCGCCACCGAGGCTATTACGCGATCCGGAGGCAGAGGCCACATTTGAAACCGCCTGTTTGTACGGGTCGTATTTGAGCACTGTCGGGCCAGAACTAAAAGTCGAACCAGAATTAGAATTATAGGCGCCATGGGTTGCCCCATACTGGCTTCCCGCAGGTTGAGCGCCTTGTTGTCCACTTGGGCGATTGGCGTAGCTGCCGAAACTTTGATTCAGAGGAGGCTTTGAACCCAGGCCAGGGAAGCGGAAATTAGCTATGCCACTACCAAAAGTGGCAAATGGATCATTGCTCTTCGTCTCTGACTCTGGGAACGGGTTAGCAAAAGCCTTTTTAGCAGAAGTTTGAGACAAGCCAGAGCCACCGGAGGCACTAGCTCTATTGATCTTGTCTTCAACCATCTTATTCAGAGTGGCTTCTCTGCGCTTAACTTCTTCAAGACGCTTCTCTAAAATCACCCGTTCTTCACGATTCTGACCAAGCTGGTACTCACTTTCCTTTTTCAGCTCTAGGTACTTAGTATAAGCAAACCAACCACCAAGAGAAATACACATAACGAGCACACCGACA
>LNEX01000342.1 GCA_001464165.1 bacterium Ga0077546 | reverse complement strand
CTGATCGAGGCGAGGGATCGTAAACAACAAAAACGTTTGAGCTACCAGGATTTTGTTCATCGATTGCAAATCCAGCGAGCGTTACCCAGTGGCCTCCCGTACGTAAGTATCGATCGCCTGCTCCAGTGCGATACCACCCAAAATTCAGAAAAACACCTCCGCCCTGATCAATGGTCTTTTTCAAAGTGTTCAAATTCGGAGGAATTTGATTCGCCCCTCGTCTCCAGCCGAGACATTCTAGAGATCGAATCTTATAACCTTTTGAATAAAAGAACGCGCTTAGTCCGCCTGAAAAATTCGCCACACCAGTGCCGGTTGAGTCCGCTTGCATCAGTTGCTCCAGCTCCAGAAGAATTTTCGATGTACTGTCCTGACCCTTTTTTACAATCGCTGGATAACCGTGACTACTTAACCAATAAAGATAGTTAGCCGCTGCTGCAGGACCGCAATCCATCCGTCCATTGGCACCGGCATCAAGCTGGTTGATGTCGGGCATCTCCATTGGTGTTTGCTCTTCTGCAGCCTGAGCAACATCAGGATTCCAGAGTAGAATCGCCAGAATCACGGATAGCGCTAATTTGAACCTCTGAGGACTTTGCACCGTCAATAACTTCCTTCGATTATGCAGATTGTGCTGTTTGCCTCTGCCGTTAGCCTGGCATCGATGCGCTCTTCTATTTGTCTCTTACTGCCATGATCAAACCCTCTTATGGAATTGTACGGCGAACTCTTGCACGCTACATTGTTTGGAAGGTCGATTCCTTATCAGTATATTCTGAATCCATTCTAGAGTGACTTGGGAGCCGGTCCTGCCTAGCCCGGCGCTGCTGGTTTTTTGCCAGGCAGTCTGATTCGCTTGGGAAGCCGCTCCTCGTCGAGCTGGCGCCCAAGGGTGTCTCCTCCGGCATCAGCCAAATTGGATACTCGATCAATCATGCCAAGGACAAACAGGATTGTTGCGTACGTTTCCATTGATACATTTACAGCGCCATTTTCTGCCTTGTATAGAGTCATTCGACTGATCGATGCCCGTTCTGCCATGAGTTCCGTTGGTATGCGGCGGCGTAGTCGAGCGTCGCGGATGTCTTGTCCGAGCTTGCGCATGGCCCGACGAACGGGGATTGGGGTACTCGAATTGTTTGTTGATTTCGTCATAATGTCTATTATTGTTGACGTTATAGGGTTTAGCGTATAGGAAACTAGACGTTATTGTCAAGTTCAATGACGCTCATGACCGATTCGATGGAAGGCATCAAGGGTCATGAGCTATAAATGCTGGACTTATAACTCAAAATGTGGTCTATTTTGAGTTATAAACACGGTGGTTATAACGCATGAAGTGGAACTGGCAGCAGCCGGATTGGCCTGATTTTCGCTGGAATAGTGCGGCGTTGACTGCGCTTGAGGCCTCTTTCTTGCAGCAATCCGGCGTGCTGATCGGCTCGATCAAGCATTTGCATGACGACGACCGCGCCACCATCACTATCAACATCATGGCTAGCGAGGCGCTCAAAACGTCCGAGATTGAAGGCGAATTACTCAATCGCGACAGTGTGCAATCCTCACTGCGCCGCCAGTTCGGACTGGAGACAGACCTTCGCCGTGTGCCGCCTGCCGAGCGCGGCATCGCCGAAATGATGATGGCGCTTTATCGCGATGCGGCCAAGCCGTTGACCGAACAAACGCTGACTGAAAAAACTCTGTATGACTGGCATCGCATGGTGGTGCATGAGCGCACAGACATTCGCGCCATCGGGCGCTATCGCCACCACGATGAGCCGATGCAGGTTGTCTCAGGCACGCTGCACAAGCCCAAAGTGCATTTTGAAGCGCCGCCGTCGAGTGCCATGGCCGAAGAAATGGCACGCTTTCTCGCCTGGTTTGCCGCCACGGCACCCTGCGGCGAGCAGCCTATGCCTGCACTTACGCGCGCAGGGATTGCCCATCTCTATTTTGTCAGCGTCCATCCGTTTGAGGATGGCAATGGCCGCATCGCGCGCGCACTCTCCGAAAGAGCGCTGGCGCAGGCCATCGGGCAACCAAGCCTCATTGCCCTGTCGCAGATCATTCAGCGCAAGCGTTCTGGCTATTACGCTGCACTAGAAGCGGCCAACAAGCACAACGAGATCACGCCCTGGCTGGTTTACTTTGCCCAAACAGTGATCGACGCGCAGGCTTACAGCCTCGCGCAGATCGACTTCCTGGTCTCCAAGACCAAATTCTACGACCGTTACCGCGACCGCATGAACGAGCGTCAGGAGCGAGTCATCGCCCGCATGTTCCGCGAAGGGTTGGACGGGTTCGTGGGCGGGTTGAGTGCCGCCAACTACATCACCATTGCCAGCACCAGTCGCGCCACCGCCACACGTGATTTACAAGAACTGGTGGCAATGGGCGCGCTCACCCAGAGTGGTGCGCTCAAATCGACGCGCTACTTTCTCCTGCGGAACTAAAGTGGTATTTTCTTCAAAAGCTTCGGTGGTTTCAAGATCAGCTATGAACCACGGCCAGTCCATACCAATATTTGAAATTTTGCCAATCAAGCGATCTTGGTAATATAGTTTGTAGGTTTCGCTTTCGTAGTTCATAGGAAGCTTTGCTTCGGCACTGTTCGCCGCGCTTCGTGCAGAGCCAGAATGCTTTGCATTAGTTGTGGCATTAGAGGGTCTTGCATTGTTGCAACTGAAAATTCTCGTTCATCAGCTTTGACGCCGGTGATCTCATCTCGATCGTCAACGGTGAATGTATATTCAACCTTATTACCGTCGTGGTCGAAACGCACTCTGTACCGGTGTACCTTTGGTTCAATCTGACCTTCTGCTGTAATTGAAAGTGGTGTCATTGTTAACACGTTTGTTGCCCTGCTCGACCGTCCTGATCTTGAATTTTTTTCGTCAGTTCCAGAATTTGCCGTTCGAAATCTGATTTTAAATCTGCCACAGCAGCTAAATAGGCAATGACTTCGCCTTGTGAAATACCTAATGCTTTTGCTCTCTCAGTGATCTGTGCTTTGACTTCTGGTTTCACTTGCGCGTGGAACTCCACGTTACCCAATTAAACTATCGGCTGATACTCAAGAATGAGAATGCCACTGTCGATTGCACGTGAGTGTTTGAGTGCGAATTTCTTCAGTTCTCGATTGTCATCGAAAAGCCTGAGGCCGCCGCCGATTGAGAGGGGGTGTACCATCAGTCGCAGCTCGTCGATGAGGTCGTGGTGCAGTAGGGCTTTGGCCAGTGTAGCGCTGCCATAGACAAGGATATCACCACCATCAGCCTTCTTCAGCGCCGCTACGTCTTTGGCGACATCGCGAAGAATATGACTGTTGTTCCACTCCGCTTTTTGCAGGCTGCGTGAGACGACATATTTCGGCATCGAGTTGATCGGGTCAGCGAAGCAGTCGCCGGTTTGGCTCGGCCAGTATTCGGCAAATCCGTCATAAGTGATTCTGCCCAACAGCAGGGTATCCACGCTAGCAAGTTCATCTAACTTGTACTTGCCAGCTTCTGACGACTCATACATAAATTGCCAACCGGCATGGGGATGAGGGGTTTCATTGCCGCCGGGAGCTTCGATAACACCATCGAGGGTGATGAATTCAGTAACTATTATTTTTCGCATGTTCTGTGATATTTGGTGGTTTATGATCGTGCCAGTATAATGCATGCCTGAAGGCCGCTTAAAACAGTGGTCCAAATCTCCGAATGATAGCTCACATAATTGTCGTTGGTAACGATCAAGTTGCTAGCAGCAGCTTCTATCTCTATGCATTAGATTTAGAGCCAGTTCTCGACGTGCCTGGCATCTAAGCGTTGGAATGCTTTCGGATAAATCGGTTTTAGTATCAGAAGAATGCGTTCACTGCATGTTCACCGCATTGATCTAGTTTGGTAGTGTCCCGTAAAAGCGAGACGTTACTCATCTAAAGGAGCATGTTATGCCTACCTTAACAGCAACAGAATACAGTTTGATCACGAATGTCATGTCTTTATGTTGTGCCGCGATGTTGGCTGGAGCCCTTTTCTTCTTCTATTCGAGGAGTCAAGTCGCGCCAAAATATCGCCCGGCATTACTCGTTAGTGCGCTGGTTCCAACAATTGCTTGCTATCACTACTTTCGCATTTACGAGAGTTTTAGTCACGCATACACTCTGGTGAACGGCGCTTACCAGGCATCTGGTATGCCTTTCAACGATGCCTATCGCTACGCCGATTGGTTACTTACAGTTCCGTTATTAGTTATAGAACTGGTAGCAGTGCTAGCTTTGCCGCATGCTATTTCTAAGGGCTTGATAGTCAAGCTTTCTTCTGCCGCAGCCCTAATGATCGCACTCGGATACCCCGGTGAGATATCACAAGTGGCGACCACTCGCTGGCTCTACTCTCTTCACCGAATTCGGTCAGGCCTTCAGCCGTCAACCTGAACAAGTCAAAGGTTTGGTTTCTGCTGCTCGAGGCCTACTGTTGGTCACTTGGAGCTTTTACCCGATTGCATACATGTCGACCATGATTGGTCTATCTGGTGGAGCTGGACAATGTGGACTTCAAGTTGGTTATACGATTGCTGATATAGTTGCTAAGGTAGGTCTTGGTATTTACATCTATATGATCGCCATGGCTAAGTCAGAAGCTGACGGTTACGATGGCGAAGCTGTTGTAGTAGCAAAAACAGCTGCAGCCTCTTAAGACCAGGCAGTCCGCTACAGGTATCATTCTTTCCATCCAAGGTTATTGTCAGGCAGCACACGAGGCAGCATTGATGCCCAAAGTGATAGTTATTGGTGCAGGTTTCGGCGGAATCGCTGCTGCTTTGAGAATGAGGAAGAAAGGATACGAGGTCCTTCTTGTTGACAAACAAGACCGCCTTGGGGGCAGAGGTTATGTCTATGAGAGGAACGGCTTCACCTATGATGCTGGGCCTACTGTGATCACTGCCCCCTTCCTGATAGAAGAGTTGTTTGCTCTCTTCGACCGCAAGATGGTCGAGTATATGCAGCTTGTTCCCGTTGAGCCGTGGTATCAAATTCGCTTTGATGATGGCACTAGTTTTAGATATGGCGGAACATTTGCTGAAACCCTATCTGAGGTAGAGAAATTTTCACCAGAAGACGTTGCTGGCTACAAAAAACTTTTTGCCAAATGCAAAAAGATCTTCGATGTAGGTTTTACTGAGCTAGGAGATCATGCCTTTCTTTCGGCACAGAGCATGATTGCCGTTGCCCCATCAATGATAAAGCTAGAGAGCTATCTCACTGTTTATCAGCTGGTTTCTCGATATATAAAAAATGAAAAATTGAGGCAAGTCTTTACTTTCCATCCTCTATTAGTCGGTGGCAATCCGTTCAATACTACTTCGATTTATGCGCTGATTCACTACTTAGAGCGTGAGTTCGGCGTATGGTACGCCATGGGCGGTACCGGGTCAATAATTAGTGGGCTGGCTAAACTCATGGAAGAAACGGGTGTCGAAGTTCAAACAAGTTGCACCGTTTCTAAGATCATTACCGAGGGCGGCAAGGCCGTAGGTGTGGAGACCACTGCTGGCGTAACTTACAAGGCTGATTTGGTAATTGCTAATGCCGATCCGCCATTTGTCTACAAAAATTTGCTACGAGCTGATGATCGCAAGAAATGGACAGATCAGCGGGTGGAGCAGATGCAGTACTCCATGGGCCTTTTTGTCATCTATTTTGGCACTAGCAAGCAATACCCCCAGGTCGATCATCACAGCATTTTGTTAGGCAAGAGATACAAAGAACTGCTCGACGATATTTTCAATAGAAAAATTTTGGCAGATGATTTTAGCCTCTATCTCCATGCACCGAGCAGAACAGATCCCTCAATGGCGCCCCCGGGTCACGAATGTTTTTATGTTTTAGCTCCGGTTCCCAATTTACAGGGTTCAGTTAATTGGCGTGAAGAAGGTGATAAGTTCGCTAACAAAATTCTGCAGTTTTTAGAATCTACAATTTTGCCGGGCTTGCAAGAGCATCTAGTGGATAGTTTCTTTGTTACCCCAGAGCATTTTCGAGATAATTTGCTGACACATCATGGTACCGGTTTTTCCGTTCAGCCAACGCTGCTACAGTCGGCATATTTTAGATTTCAGAATAAGTCTGAAGATGTTCATAATCTCTTTTTCGTTGGCGCTGGCACCCATCCTGGTGCTGGTATGCCAGGCGTATTAACTTCCGCAAAAGTTTTAGATCGGCTTATTCCCGATTTAAACATACTCGCCGAGCAAGAGCTTGGTAAGGGCGCGCAACTTGAAAGCCGAAGCAAAACCTCATCAGCTAGAAGCTGAGTCAATATTGATGCCCAACCGGGCCAAGACTTTTGCGTGGGCTTCTCAGTTTTTGCCCAAGCAAACGAGAATAGATTTTGGCATTCTTTATAGTTTTTGCCGTTATGTCGATGATGGGGTTGATCACTGTTCTGACAAAGAAATGGCAGCTAGTTTTCTTGATAGGGTAAACAGAGATCTTGAGGCCAGTTGTTCAGCCGTTGATGAAGTCTCGGCATTCTTAACGTTGGTGCGCAACCGAGATATTCCCTTAGGATTTGCCTTCGACTTGGTGCGTGGTGTGAGAACCGATATCGGCTTTGAGCAGACTAATTCGCTCGAAGAATTATTGCGCTACTCATATCAGGTTGCAGGAACTGTCGGCATTATGATCTGTTACCTGCTTGAGGTCACAAGCAGTGACGCTTTGGCTGCGGCCATCGACCTAGGAATAGGCATGCAGCTAACAAATATTGCCCGTGATCTCAGAGAAGACTTCGCTCAGGGACGCATTTATCTTCCGTCTAATTTAATTGATCGGGCTACCGTGGCAGAAGCTCTGAGTGGGAGCTTGTCGGCCCAAGCTAAAGTCTTTGATGTTGTTAAGCGTGTTATCGACACGTCGCAGGCCTATTATCAGAGTGCTGAGAACGGTATTTGCTTTCTGCCTTTGGAGACCAAATTGAGCATACTATGCGCTGGCAGGGCTTATCGGCAGATCGGTAATCTCATTGTGAAAAATCCAGCACGGGTTTTCAATGAACGTGTTGCCACATGTGCTCAAGACAAGACATTTTGTCTTTTTAGTTCGTTGCTTTCACTTAGTCAGGTGAAGTATCATCGCGTACAAGTTTCCTCTAGCCACGAAAGTGCGCTGCACCGCCCTTTGAAGGGCTTGCCGAGTTTCGATGTTGTCTGCCGCTGAGTTTGAGTACACAATAGTCGGAGCTGGGCTGTCTGGCTTGGCTCTTGCCAATACTCTTTGTAAGCTTGAGGCCAAAGGGGCC
Source organism: bacterium Ga0077546 (assembly GCA_001464165.1). Next base: position 30,672 of record LNEX01000342.1, on the reverse strand, counting down.
ACGGCTAAAAGTATTTGTTTAATTGAACCTCGTTTGAGTTACGTGCGAGACCATACCTGGTGCTTTTGGAATAATGTCGTAGAAAAATTGAATGTGCCGTTTACAAAGAAATGGCATAAGTGGAAAGTACGGTATCGCTCAAAGACTAGCGTTAGAGGAAGTAAGCAATATCCTTACACCTGCGTTTTGGCAGATGATTATTATGATCAGGCTTTGAAGCCGCTCAAGGCTTGTGATAATGTCCAGCTATTTCTTGGCGAGTCTGTCGAAAGCATTGCTTATAGCAATTCGCGAATAGAAATTTCTACAGCTGAACGAACCGTTTATAGTCAGTTTCTTTTCGACAGTCGGCCGCCACGAATGCTCGAACAGGAGTTTAAGCAAGATTTCTTCGGTTGGCATGTGCGTTCTATCAAAGGTGTCTTTGACGTAGATTGTTTAACCTTGATGGATTTTACTGAAGTAGAAATTGCTAACAGCGGCAGGGGTTTTCATTTTTTCTACGTTCTGCCGTTTTCAGATACTGATGCTTTAGTAGAGTCGGTTTGGGTAGGCTTTGAGCGCTTGGCTAAAGAAGAACATGAGCGCTTGTTGATAAGTTATCTGAGCACTGAGTATGGCTTGGATGCATTTGCGAAAATACATGTTGAGCATGGCTGTATTCCTATGCACACCGTTCAAGGCAAGAGCCCCGATAGGCGGCATGCGCTAATAGGTTTGGCTGGCGGCATGGCGCGCTCTTCAACCGGATATGCTTTTGCCGCAATACACCACAGCAATAGTGCAATTGGCAGAGCGATTGAGCGCCGTCGTTGGCCTAACATTGTTGAGGGCTTATCGTCGAAGGCGCAGCTTTTAGACAAAGTATTGCTCACTTATCTTAAGCAAAATCCAAGTGAGGGGCCGTTGTTGCTCAGTTCTCTTTTTGAGCGAGTTGATGCAGATGTGCTTGTGCGTTTTCTCTGCGACCGTTCTTCATTGGCTGATGATGCCGCAATTTTTGCGGTCATGCCGAGAAAAATTGAACTGAGTGCCATCATGGCCAAGGTAATTTTATGACTTCAAGCAGTGATCTTAAGGAGTGGCTAGCGTTTCATAGAAAAGTAGCTACCTGGGCCACACTTCTGGCATTGCTGCCCTTCTCTCTTTGGGCTCGTGATTTCTACTCTCAAGTTTCAATTTTCTTGCTCAATGTCTTATTATTCGGAGTCTGCCATGGCTCCCTTGATTATCTTCGTTGTCCGACAGATAAAGACGGCAACGTGAGCTGATTGAGGTTGTCCCTTTTCTTGTTAGCTTACATTTTTCTGGCTTTACTTCTGCTTTGGGTTTGGTTTCACGACCCGGGCCCGATGCTGGTTAGCTTTCTTTCTGTCTCATGCCTTCATTTCGCACTCGATGAAGAGCAAGACTTAAGTTTTGCCAATAAAATTTTGTGGGGCTTTCTGCCAGTGCTTGCACCCTGCCTTCTTCATTCTGATGCGGTGAGTGAAGTCTTTTCTTTTTTGATTGGCTCGCAAGTTTCCTTTTCAGTGACCTTGTCAGAGGTTCTGAAAATCTTAGGTTGTATGGTTGTCGGTTTGGCCTGCTCGTCGCTTATTTTTGACTTCTGCGGTGCTTGCGAAGCGAAGAGTAAAGCCGCTTTGTTCGATTGCTTCTCGAAGCTGGTGTTGCTATTGTCGTGCGTTCTTTTGCCACCACTTCTTTCGTTTGCAATTTATTTTTGTTGGTGGCATTCTGTGCGTCAGTGCCTCCGGCAGATTGCTCAGTTCGGCTCCGGCAGTTTTGCCACGGGGTTTTCGATCTTCTTTAAGAAAGCAGCTTTCTTTACGCTTGGTAGTTGGCTGATGGCGGCGATAATTTATTTGATTGCCACTAATTCACTAGTGTCTGCCACTAATCATATCTCTGCATTGTCGTCTGTGTTATCTATTTCGGCAGCCCCGGCCCAGGCCACGCGAGCAATGTTTTACCTGCTGAGCGCTTTGACTGTTCCGCATATGTTTCTTTCGCTGTTTGACAATTCCCGAGCCTTTCAAAAAGCAGCCGGACAAACGCTCTGATACCCTTTTCTTTTTCACATATCCGCGCACACCACTCATCTTAATCACCACGCTGTCGTTATGATTTCGCGAAGATATCGACTTCTCACTCTTTCTGGCATACTATACCCATTCAACGTTTCTTGTCGTGAGTGTGACCAGCAATGATGCCACCGGATGATTCTAGAAATTGTAGAGACTGTGGAGAGCATCTCAGCACATCATCTCCGAGGTGCGACCTTTGCCATGGCAGGCTCATTGCTGCATACAGTTCGTTTCTCCTGGCTATCGGCTTTGTTTTATCCTTTCCTGGCGAGCTCTGGGCTATTATCGTAGCTGGCTTTTTCGTTATATGGGCGGCTTTCTGGATGGCTAGGTGCGGCCGCGTTAAACACCCCGAACTTGCTAGCCAAATTCTGTCGAGGGGCTTAACTGCATTAATGTTTATAGCCTTTGCTGTTGGCATTTTCTTCTTCGCCGTCAGCCATCAGCGTGAGGCTCTGGTGTCTCTAGTCTGGCCCGAGGCTGCCAGCGCCATTGTTCTATCTTGGCTTCAGTTCAGCCTCTTGGCTCTGCATAGTGTCGTCTTGATATTTTGCGCGGCTCTAGTTTGCACGAGACGTTAGTAAGTCGGGCTGGGTGCGTTTTGCTTCATTTTAAGCTGCGATAGCTTTTGAGAGCTTAAGCAAATCGCTCTTTATTTCGCTGGCATCGAAATATCTAGCGTGCGGTTGTTTTTGCAGGCATCTGGTGACTATGCTTTCCATCTTTCCAGTACCATCAACCCTTCGTAAGCAATTAATCTGAGGTATTTCGTTTACATGCTTGTGCATCATTTCCACAAGATTAACGCTGGTGGTAAATACAGTCTGGCCGGTGAGCATTTCATACATCACACAACCAAAAGAATACAGGTCTGTGCGTTGATCTGTGGTCGCACCCATGCATTGCTCAGGGCTCATGTAGGCGGGGCTGCCTACGGCTTGCCCTTGTACTGTCAAAATTAGAGGATCGTCGTGACTTTGAAATTTGTGTTTGGCCACGCCAAAATCAATAATTTTTACCGCATCGGCGGCGGCGTAGTTGTATTTCATCATGATATTGTCTAGTTTAATATCGCGGTGCAGCACTCCAGCTTGATGTATTGCCGCCAAACCATCTGCAATCTGAATGAAAATAGGCAGGGCTTTTTTAATCGGCATCGGACCATATTGATGTAACAGATAGCGCGCACAACGTCCTTCAACGAATTCCATTACAGTGAAGGGCCGACCGTCAGGCAGTACATTAAAATCTAAAACGCCTATTACGTTGGGCGCAATAATAGTTTTTGTCAGCTCTGCTTCTCGTCTAAAGCGCATTACAGGTTCTAGGTCGTAGGCCGTACTGGCGTGCAGGATTTTTATCGCAACACTAACTTTGCCACTACTTTTGATGCTTGTTGCCTTGTAGATTGTGCCGCTGCATCCCTTGCCAACTTCCTGCTCTAAAAGATAACCGGGTACATTGGCCGCCTTCATAGACTGATTTTTCACTTCAATTTTTGGTGATTGACAGGCGCAGCCGTCTTTAGCATAGGCAAAATTTTGATTGCAAGTGAGGCAGAGCCAGTTGGTTTTTCCTATGCGCTTTTGGTCATACATTCATGTCACCGGTTTAGTTGCTGCTAGCCGACTCGAAGCGCTGATAAATGTTCCGCTTTTTTTTAAATTGATTGCCGAGACTGTGGGCTTCTATAATCGCTGGCTTTTCTATGATTTGGGCGCCTTTCTAGATGGCTAGATGCAGCCTCGCGAAATTTCTCGAATACTTCTGTAATCTTTGTTGGTTAGGCGATTTTGCCACTATAAGTGAAAAAGCCTTTTCACATATTGGCGTACTCCGGTCATTTTATCCACCATGCTATCGGAGTAGGAATCGTCTTTATTTTGTTCCTGTACAAGAGATTTTATGGTCTCAGCAAAAGCTTCGCCGGGGTCTAAGTAGTAGGAGTGTTTTCGTTTTTCTTCATCAGAAATTGTGCTCAGGTCTGCAGCATGCAGTTTTTTGAACTCTGCTTTGTTAGAGTACGGCCCGCCAATATCGTCTACGGCGTGGCCAATTTCATGGTACACACTTCCAATAATCCGTTCTTCAGAATATCTCGTTAGTAGTATCTCTGCGCCGCGTTTTTTCGGCCTCTCGTATATGTAGCAATCCCGGCCATAGGTTCGTGCTTCTTCTTCGCCCATTGTCGATGATGGGTCGGTGGGTTTGATTCCATCCCCAGAACCGGGCCATGGGTCTGTTATGTTCGGCGCAATCGTGAGAGTGGCTTTGCCATCACACAGATACTTATTTATTTGAGGAGGCAGCGACGCTATCGCTCTTACTACAGCGTTGACTGTGGCCTGACAAACCCGGGGATGGCCTGGCAAGGCGCGGTGCACTTTCACTCGGTCGACAAAACCCCGGTCTGCTTTGCCTGGTTCTGCGAGGCTTCCAAGCTTTGCTGCTATATATGCGTTGCTGTTTTTGGGGTCTAGTTTGACCAGGCAACTTCTGGCCACCGTGGCTTCTGCTGAGTCGGCAAAGCGCTCAGTAACTGTAAGGTAGGCTTGCATGGCGTAGGGTGTTTGCCCCTTGCCCAAATGCGAGTGGCCGAGAAAGAGCCAGGCGCTTGGTGAGTTTTCTCCTGCCTGTATGCAATTGCGAAACGCAGCTGTTGCTGCTGCATAATTTTTTGCGTTGTATAGCACAATGGCCTCTTCAAGCTGTCTGCCCTTTGCCTCAGCTAAGCTTGTAGAAAATATTGTGAGCAGTAGTGCGGCGAATATTTGAGGGAGATTTTTGATTGTCAATATAGGCTGCACTATGAAATCTCTTTCTCAACGCCGTCAAGATAAATCTATACCATGTCTTTCTTGAATGGCCAGTCAGGCGCAAATCCGTCCTGTGTATATCATGGCGTGATAAGCACACATGCTCGCGCCCAGGGCCGTGACAAAATCGTTGCTGTTCACTTGGCGATTTTGTCAGTCGTAGAATCTGACGCCTGATTGTACCAAAACGGCACTTTATGTGGTCCCGCGCCAGCAGATTTCGGTATTATTTAACGAGCATCGAATGTGGTGCCATTTCCTGGTGCGAAAGCTGCCAAGAGAAAGTCAGGCAAGCTAGAGTGGCCCGGTTCGCGTTGATGCTATGTTAGCCTTGAATTTGACTTTATACCATCACTTTGTCTACGTCGGCTCTCATATGAAAGCGCTTTTGCGCAAGAATATGCTCAAACTCTCTCATTGAATTTTGTTTGTCTATAACAACGATGCCTTCTTGCTTGAGGTTGCCGTTGATTTCGATCTGTAGTCCAGCCAGTGATTGAAGAAGTAGATCTTGACTGCCGTCCAGTAACCCGATGGGCTTGCAGTGCTTGTATGTTTCGGCCACAAATGTTTTTGCTTTGGCATCGGCTATAAGTAAGCCTGCCGATTTGCCGCTACTGCCAATAAACAATGCATCGAACAATACAGAACCAGTAGCCGGTAGAGCAAAATCAACTTTAAGTGCATAGCCTTTATCACCGCTAACAGTGCCGCCGTTAGGTGCAACTATGCAAGGTGTTGCCCCATCTTTTTTAAATTGTTCTAAAGCTGCAGAAACCACTTTTTCATCAAAGCCTTCGGCTAGAAGAAGGGCTACTTTGAGAGTTTCTACTGATGGCACAGGGTTATCTAGAATACTGAGGGCTCTAGACACCACAACGTCCATGCCGGCGGCCGACTTCGGTTGATACTGACTTTCTGGAGTGTCGGCTGGAAGTTGCAGGTTAATCGGAGACGGTACTGCCACTGGTGAAGCTATACCGAGGCCCGCTGCGACTTCTTCTGCAAGGCGCTCGTCAACCTGTTGCAGTACAGCAATCATGCGCTCTTTTATAGCGTCGTCAGTTACGTGCAACAGCTCAAAGACGAAGGCATCTATTATATGAACTTTCTCAGTGGGAGTTTGGCTCAAGAAGAAGAGGCGGGCTTGAGTGAAGTGATCTACGAAGCTGAGATTGCGGTCTCGTACTTTGATTCCATCCAATTTTTCGATGGCAGTCTTGAAGCCAGACATATCAGCTCCTGCTTGGAATGGACACCCGCCACTGACGCGGTTAGGTTCATAGCTGGTTTTGCCGCTATCTATGGTCTGGCGCATGTGACCATCTCTCTGATTGTTGTGCACTGGGGCGAGAGACTTGTTTATTGGCAGTTCATGAAAATTGGGTCCGCCAAGGCGTTTAAGCTGTGTATCTAAGTATGAGAACAGTCGCCCTTGCAGCAAGGGGTCGTTGGTGAAATCTAAACCTGGAACAATGTGACTAATGCAGAAGGCGACTTGTTCGGTTTCGGCAAAAAAGTTTTCGGGATTGCGGTTCAATGTCATTGTGCCGATGATTTCAACTGGCACCAGTTCTTCAGGAATTAGCTTTGTCGGATCCAATAGGTCGAAATCAAATCTGAATTCGTCTGCTTCTGGAATTACTTGTACGCCCAGATCATATTGCGGAAAAGCCCCTGCTTCAATAGCTTCCCAGAGGTCGCGGCGATGAAAGTCTGGATCTTTGCCTGATATTTTTACAGCTTCGTCCCAGAGAATAGAGTTGATTCCAAGTCTTGGCTTCCAGTGGAATTTAATAAAGCTGACATTGCCTTCCTCGTCAACCATCTTAAAAGTATGTACGCCAAAACCTTCCATCATGCGATAACTGCGGGGAATGGCACGATCACTCATGACCCATAAGACCATGTGGGTTGCTTCAGTATTGATTGAGACAAAATCCCAGAAAGTGTCGTGGGCTGACTGTGCTTGCGGCATTTCATTGTGCGGTTCAGGCTTCACTGCGTGAACAAAATCGGGAAACTTTATTGCATCTTGAATAAAGAAGACCGGCATGTTGTTGCCAACTAAATCGAACACACCGGCAGATGTATAAAACTTGGTGGCAAATCCGCGCACGTCGCGCGCCATATCGCTCGACCCTCTAGAGCCCGCGACCGTAGAAAAACGAGTAAACACTGGAGTGGACACGCCTTTCTGTAGGAAGGCTGCCTTAGAATAGTTACTGCCGACACCGTTCGAAACAAAGGTACCGTGGGCGGCACTGCCTCTGGCGTGCACGACTCTTTCAGGTATTCTTTCGTGATCAAAGTGGGTGAGCTTTTCTCTGAGAAAGTGGTCTTCAAGCAGTGTTGGACCTCGGCTTCCAGCTTTTAGAGAGTTTTGATTGTCGCTGATGCGAACGCCTTGATTTGATGTGAGGTATTGATCTTTCGAAGACTCTGTGAATTGTTCTAATTGAGCTTGCTTGCTCAAAGAAGCTTTGTCCTTCCCGTTTTCTTTATTCGCCATTGTTCTCTCTAGGTCTTTATGGATGTTAGTTTGGATGCTCAGAGTGACTTCGCTATGAGCGCTTAGTTCCATGTTCTATTTGCAGAAAATGAGATATTAGTCTTCCCTTAACTAATTTGCTTGAGGCTCAAGTTTGCAATGTCTGACCGAATCGGTGTACTGTAGCGTTCGCCGTACCACATTAAAGAGGAAAGCATTATGTCCGATGAGAAGTCACGAGAGTTGGCCAAGACTTCCGCTGGCACTATGGTCGCGTTACTCGCTTGGGTAGCTATGATGTGATGACCGATGCAGTTGATCGCCGTTCCGTCACTATAATGTGGGAGTCTGGTGGGCTTAGTTGCCAGTATGGTGAAATCGGCGACGATCAGTGGGAAATTTTGAAATTGGCCTTTATGAGTACCGGTATGGTAAGTGTTCTCAGCGATCAGGGCGGAGAAGGCTGGATGTACGACTTGCGCTTCCTTGAGGCTGTGCGATAAGCCCGTCTGTTAGGCTTTGATGTGTTGAGTCGAAGTTGGATTATTCACCAAACTTTGATTATTCATCAAACTTTGAGTCGCAGCACGTCTTAATCACGGGCTTTGAGAAAAGCTCTTGCACCGTCAATGGTGTCTTTTGTAAGCGAGAAAGAATGGTACCGCAATAAATCCACTGTTCTTCGTTTGTTAGTCCAAGGTTGCCGTTGATCAGGGCTGATTCGTTCACTAGGCTGTCGAGTTCTTGGGCCCTGTCATTCGTGGCCGGTTGCCGCATGCGCCCGACGATGTCGAGCACTAGCTTGTGGCGCTCGTCAAGGGTGCTCTGGAACTTAAAACCAATGTAGCTGTCCTTGTCGGCAATCATTTTGGCGTAGACTTGCTCGAGCCAGCGATCAAATTCGGAGCTGAAATTACTGGTTTGCAGAATCTGTCTTAGATTCGCTTCTGTCACGATAGTAGGTGCTGGTGCACCGGGATAGACGTAGCTAAGCGGTTGACCTGCGAGCATTTTGGAAAAAGTTTCGTAGTAACCCCAGGTGTTTTCTTGGCCAAGCTGTTGGGAAATTACGGCTGAATTTGAACCTGAATTCAGAGCTGGTTTAGAAGCCAGATCGCGCAGCATGGCGGCTCTAATCACAAACACTTCATGGGGGTTGTCTTTGCAGTTAGCAACTGTGGTCAACTTTTTCTGGATACCAGCATGCTCACCTTTGTCAATTAAGAGGCCAACGACAAGACCAGAAGTTGCTTCAACTACGCTGTCTCCTTCTACCCAATAGTGCTCAGAAGTGGGCGCGATTTTATCGAAATTGGCTGCCCATGCAGGATCGCCTGGAATGGGCTGGGCGTACGCCATTAAAATTGTATTGTTCCAGGGCCAGCTTTTCACTTCTTGTCGCAACTGATCGCCATAGCTTCCTTGCAACACTGCGCTGACAAACTGACTGCCAAGGCCAGCTCCTAGGCTGTGACCGGTAACGTAAATGTGTTCTGGCGCTGGATAGTTCTGCTCAAGATATTTGCAGCAAGCGGTGATTGGTCCGAGCATTGTTGGCAGCGATTCGGCAAATCCTTTGGTTACTGTTCCAACTTTGCTAATTAAGGGTTGCTCAATTTGTTTGTTGCCACCAAGGTCGGTGATCCAGTCGGGATTGCCTTTAGCCTCTCCAATGGCACCCTGTGCCTTCCAAACTGTTTTTCCTAGAGATGAACCGCTGCGGCTGCCGCGGAAAACAATATGGGCGTCGTAGCCCGTTGCTGTTTTTTTCATCAGCACGAAACCCATAGGGCTCCATGATGGTTGGGTGCTGCCGACTATTCCGGTGCCTCCCTCAAAAACGATTAGGTGATCTTGGCCACTGGGGTATTGGCGAATTTGAAAGCGTTCAATGTCGTTATAAGGAAAGCTTGTCGGTTTTGTTTTGTAGCGCATTCCGTCTATTGATTTGATGTTTTGCGTGATGTAGCTTGGCGCTGATACGGCCAAGAACTGGCCACCGTCACGGTTGAACGTGGGAAGCTTGGCGTCAATGAATTTGTAGTTTGTGAGAATTGGGTCGAGATTTAAGTTGGTATCACTCCAGCCCCGTGCGGCATTGGGGCCGCTGTAATAGCCTTGGCCAAGTGACCCGTTGCCTGGTGCGGCGCTGCCAAGTTTTGCTGCGTATTCGTGAGTGAAGCGACAGATGTTGTTGCGGCGATCGCTGCCCACGCGAGACATCATGTCGTACCACGGGTCAAGCGGCAGGCAGAGGGATTGATGATAGAGCTGGTAGGCGAGGGTGCACAGGTCTAGATTGAGAACGGCCTGGGGAACTCCATCTGCTTCTGATTTATTATCTGCCAGTGCTGGCGAAACGAACATGACAATGGCAAAGCTAATGGCAATGGCAGCGTTCTGAATGCGGTGGCCTGCAAGCATAATATTCTCCCCAAAACTGCGAGCAAAATGCTCAGCAGGCAAGGATATCATATTCGTGCTTGGGCTCTTGACTGAGTTTTGTAGAATGGCAAGACCAACTCAGCTATTGAGCTGGTTGCTCGATCTGATATGAGGCCTTAAGCCATTTGTCAATGACTTGGCGCAACTGATCTAGATCTATCGGCTTGCTGATGTAGTCATCCATTCCGGCTTCGATGCAGCTATTGCGATCTTCTTCGAGAGCGTTTGCTGTCATCGCCACTATTGGCAAATGTGCACCGGTAATTGTTTCTGCTTTGCGAATCTGCCTTGTTGCAACCAGGCCATCCATTTCAGGCATCTGACAGTCCATAAGCACGAGAGCATATTTATTTTGGGCAACGGCTGTGATAGCTTCTTTGCCGTTCTTAACTATCTGGCAGGCAAAGCCAATTTCGTCCAGATACAGTTGTGCTACTTTTTGGTTTATTGGGTGGTCTTCTGCTACCAGTATCAGGGCGGCTCTGTCTACCTTCTGGGCAAATGGTTGATCTGTCAGCTTTGAGTCGACTGTTGATTTCGTTGTTAATGGGCGGTTACCGCAAACGACTTCAATTAGACAATTGAGCATTTGTGATTGGCGCACCGGTTTTGTCACATAGGCCTTAAAGCCGAGGTCAATGGCTTGAGTACCCAAGCCGGGTGTGTCGAAGGCTGTGAGTAGAACTAGTTTTGTGCTGCTTAGTGCTGGCTCGCTGAAGATACCTTTGGCCATGTCTATACCGTTTTGCTCTGGCATTGCTAGATCGATAATTGCAATCGTGAACGGGTCTCCCTCAATGCAAGCCTGACGCAGCATGCCTAACGCTTCTTTGGCGCCGCTTGCTGACTCGCTGCGCATGCCCCATGAATCCAAATAACTATGAAGAATCTTGCGAGCGTATGGCTCATCGTCTACTATTAATACCCTGGTGTCTTTTATCTCATCCTGGGTGGTCAAGACTTTTGTTGCTGAGCAGATCTCCAGCGGAACCACGAACCAGAAAGTGGAGCCATTGCCGCTTGCGCTTTCGACTCCTATGTTTCCATCCATTAGTTCAACCAGGCGTTTTGATATGCTCAGCCCGAGGCCTGTGCCGCCGAATCTGCGAGTAATTGACCCATCAGCTTGAACGAAGGGTTGAAACAGGCGCTCCTGTTCTGCTTCTGTTAAGCCAATACCCTTATCGATGACCGAAAACCGCACATTAGCAACATTGCCGTGAATTGAATCTACAGCTGCTTTCACCACGATTTCGCCAGAGCTTGAAAATTTGATGGCGTTAGAGGTCAAATTTATTAGTATCTGGCGCAGTCTTTCGGGATCTCCCAGCAAGCCTCGTGGCATGGCCTGGTCGATGAAGCTCATAAGCGAGAGATCCTTGCTTCTGGCTTGTGTGGCAAGAATCTCGCATGTACCTTCAACGATATGGACAGGGTCAAACTCTAAGATTTCCAGTTCAATTCTTCCGGCCTCAATTTTGCTGAAGTCTAGTATGTCGTTAATTACTGTCAGCAAAGCACTCCCTGCTGTTTTTATGGTATTCGTGAATTCCTGTTGATGGGTATCTAGATTGGTATTTAAAAGTACATTGCACATTCCGATGATGCCGTGCATGGGCGTTCGTATCTCGTGGCTCATATTTGCGACAAATTCTGATTTAAATTTTGAAGCAGCTTGAGCATGATCACGAGCTGTCTGAAGTTCTTGATTTACTATCTCAAGTTCTTTGGTCCTCTCCTGAATTTCCTGAGCTCGCAGGTATACTTCCATTTCCATTCTGTCTGCATGTTCTCGAAGCTCTTCGGTGGCTTGGATTTGCTCCTTCTTTTGCTGCTTCAAGTGCACAAATTCGGTCACATCCTCAACGCGATGAATTATGTATTCTACTTTTCCGTCTTCTCCTAAGACTGGTGAGTTTAGCGGGCTCCAGAACCGTTCCTCAAAGCCACCGCCTTCTAATTCAGTTCGCCGTATGTCATATTTCTGAACAGCCATTGCATGCGGCGTGCGGTCTTTCAGCACAATTTCTAGTGAAGCACTTAGATTGCGAAAGCCTGTTGCGGTCGAATCTTCTGGATTGTCTGGAAAGACTTCGAACAAGTGCCGGCCCAGGATTTTCTCTCTCTCGGTCATGGTTGCGCGCAAGTACGCATCGCTTGCCGCAACGATAGTCAGGTCTGGTTCCAAAACTAAGAACAGTTGTGGCGCTGACTCAAACAGGGTCTTGTAGTCTAAAGGTTTTCTTGATTGTTTCATAACCTGCTAGGAGCCTATCGTTTTGGTTGGCAGCAACGGTGCCAATGGGCTTGCCGTGAAGGGCTACCTTTTCGATAAGAACACTGTGAAGCTATTTTGCTGACACAGGGATTCCTAGCTATGTTATGAGTTTGCCAGAAAGTGACTGAGTCAGCAACCCTGGCGCAAGATTAAATGTTATTTGTTAGATAGTAACTATTTGGCATCCCTGGGCATTTCTTTTAAGTTTAATTTGCATTCCCATCTGCCAGCACTTATTGTTAATCAATTGCACTTGACTACCCCGGGCTCGCTTGGAGGCCTTCTATCACTAAGTTTCTCGCTTAACTTTCTCGCTTAACTTACCACGGTGTTAGCTATGAAAAATTCTCTTGCACTGGCGTTTGGGCTAGTGGCTGTGCTGTCTTCAAATTTAGTTTGGCAGCCTGTTCTTGCTCAACAAGTGCAATATCCGCAGGCTTTCCCAGGTCAGTATGCCACTGCCGAGCAGTACCAGGCGGCGCAGCAGTATGCCGCGGCTCAACAGTATGCAGCAGCCCAGCAGGCTCAGCAATATGCAGGTCAGGTCGGAATGCAGGGTTGGCAGCAGCCTCCCATGCAACAATCAGGCATGGCACAATCAGGTATGCAGCAACAGCAACCGTTGCAAGCACAGCAGCCTGCCTACGACACCAACAGAGCGCCGGCGCAACCAAGTCAATATGAGCAGCAAGAGCAAGCCATTCAAAAAGGTCTGGCAGAGAACCGTGTAAATGGTTCAGTCAATGAAGGTTATAACCGTGGTGGTAATAATGACTGGGATACATCAACCACTCCTCCTCCTGCAGCAAGTCATTCAAAACTGCGCGGAGCAGCGGGCACCGCTACTAAAGTCTTAGCGAAAACCGCTGCCGTTGCTTTGCCCACAGTGGGTCTGATTTTTCTCACAAAAGCTCTCAATCGCAACTCCGGATATGGCTATGGTGGCATGGGCAACAGTATGGGTAACGGCATGGGCTATGGTATGGGTGGATACCCATATCAAGGCGCTGGCTACATGCCCGGTTACGGCCAGCCCTACGGCAACTACAACTATAACGGTTGGTGAGTTTTAGGCTAATGTAGCCAATGTAGCTAAAATAGTAGCTAGAATAGTAGCTAAAATAGATCAGCGATTGTCTTTTAACTTGTAGTGTTGCCAGAGAATAGGGTAACGAGATTCAAGTTCTTCTTCTTGCCAGGGCTTGCCTTTTGTTTTTGTCTTTGCAGCCTTTGTCACGAGGGGTAGGCCAGCGCGATTCTCGTGGGCGATTGCCGCACAGCATAATACATGATCTGCTGCAGTCTCCAGCCCTCGTGGTATCATCGGTGATACTGCATTGGCGTCTTTTGTCGTCGCTTCAAAGAGAGACTTGCCTTGGACAATTAGCCAAGCTCGAAATGATTCGAAAGCATCATCAGAACAACCATCTTGAGCCAAGTAAGCCAGGGCCCAGATGTCGTAATGATTGGCTAAGTCCATTTTTTCTACTAAAATTTTCTGAAAACGTTTAATATCAGCAGCGGAAAAGCTTTCAAGTAAAATTACTAACTGTCTTGATTTTTCTGGAGATGATTCATATACCTGCAATTGATTGATTAGCTCCCAAAATAGGGCTTCGTCGATAGTGCGCTTTTGTGCTGGAATGGAGAGCTTTCGCTTTTCCCCCTTTTCTAGTAACTGCATATCATCTTTCAGTCGGCTTAATAATGTAGCTTCCTGATCGCCAAGCTCTATTAGTATTGACTCGAAGCACTTCATAGTCTCTAAAGCTTGGTCTTTTAACCGTGGAAGTGTTATCTGTTTATGCCGTACTTTGACTTCGTCTTTTGTAATTCGCTTACCATTTTCCTCGGTATCAAAAAAACGATCAACTGCGTGTGATTGCCAGTACGACAATTTAGCTTCGGCGACCAGCGCCTCCCAGAGCCGCCTTAGGCGGCGAGAGTCTCTTGCTTTGAGCAGAGCTTGAGAAAGTCTAGTGATAAATGGTTGATCGCGATAACCTTTTAGTGCAAATGCAACAAGTGCTTCATGGGCGTGTTTGGCAAAATACGCATCAACAACCTGTTCTTTTGCAGCATCATAGCCGCGAATACAGATTTGACCGCTAGGCAGCACTTCTTTCGTTCCATGCTTGTCTAGCCAGCGCTCTATATCGCTCTCAATATCTTTGAATTCGCCGTTCATGTATTTCACGCCACTATCAGCCAAATTGATAGGCTAGCACCTTGCCGTTTATTTTCATATTTTTCCCATACTATCGCTTGCTTTCCTACTTCTGGTATATCCGCATTTCGTCTGCGGCTTAAAATTTAAGAAATGAGACTTGTATTTCCTTGCTGAGAAATTTTGTTGTGTTGGCTTTATCAATCATTTAGGTGTTTGAACCTAACTATCTTTGGGGAAAATGTTGTCAGCCTAGTCTTTTGACATGCTGAGAATTACCCGCAGGGTTTTATTGAGTTATGCCTGAGGTGTCTGATAAGGGCCGATAAATGATTTCCTTTTTGATTCGCTTTGCTCTCAATCAACGCCTCATGACAGTTGCTTTGGCTGTTGGAATAGCTCTGCTTGGCGTATATAGCGCAATCACGATTCCCGTTGATTCTTTTCCTGATGTGTCTAATGTTCAGGTGCAGATAATCACAGAGCCTGAAAGTATGGCTACCGAAGAAGTCGAAGCCATGATTACTTATCCCATTGAAACTGGCCTCAATGGATTGCCCAAGGTAGCAAAAATCAGAAGCAATTCGAGCTTTGGTTTATCAGTCGTTACCGCGATTTTTGATGATGATGTTGATGTTTATTGGGCGCGCAATTTGGTACAGCAACGCTTGACTCAGATTGAACTGCCCCAAGGTTCGCCTACTCCCTTGCTTGGCCCGGTTGTATCGACTTTTTCAAATGTGCTCAATTATTATCTGGTCAGCGACAAGCATGATTTAACTGAACTCAGAACCATTCAAGATTGGCAAGTTGCTCGCGCCCTTAGGTCTGTAAACGGCGTAGGCAACATAGTCAGTTATGGCGGTTATGTAAAACAATATCAGGTGCTGGTGTCACCCATGGTGCTTAGAAGTTTTAAGCTTACCCTGCACGACGTCACTATGGCCCTGGCTAACAATAACCTCAATGCCGGCGGTAACTTCATTGAGAGTGGTGGTGAAGAGATCATTATTCGCGGATTGGGTCGCATCAAAAACGTTGAAGACATTAAGCATATTTTGCTCAAGTCTGTTAACGGTACCCCCGTTGAGATTGGTCAAGTTGGTACCGTAGAGATTGGCCCTGCTTTTCGTCGTGGTTCTGCCTCGATGGATGGCAAGGGCGAAGTTGTCACTGGCATGGTCATGACCCGCAAAGGTGTGAACACCAAAGAAGTGGTAGAGAAGGTCCGGGAGCGCTTGAAAGAGATTGAAAGTGAATTGCCCGATGGCGTCTCTTTGGTTACCTATTATGATCAGAGTGCTCTAGTCGACAAGAGTATTGAGACAGTCAAAGAGGTGCTCTTCCTCGGTGGTTCTCTTGTAATTGTCGTGCTTGCGCTGTTTCTTTTGCATGTTCCTTGCGCCATTATCGTTTCTGTCATTATTCCGTTAGCCCTGCTGTTTAGTTTCATCATGATGAAATACACTGGTCTGACGGCTAATCTGATGACTTTGGGAGCTGTCGACTTTGGTGTCATTGTTGATGCTGGCGTGGTCATGGTTGAGAATATTTTTCGCCATCTTGCCATTGAACAAGAACGCGTAGAGCGCGGCAGCATCACCCAAGCGGAACTTGAAGAGAATCGCTTAAGTACTGTCTGCAGAGCAGCAGGCGAGGTTGGTAACCCGATTTTCTTTGCCATCATTATTATTATTGCTGTCTATTTGCCCCTGTTTACTCTTGAAGGGGTAGAAGGTCGCATGTTCTCGCCGTTGGCGCTCAATTATATCTATGCCTTGACCGGTGCCCTGCTCTGTTCGCTTACTGTTATACCGGTGCTCTGCTACTGGTTCTTGCGCGGAAAGATCAAAGAGCGTCACAATCCCTTTGTTAGCTGGTCGACCGGTGTGGTGGGCAAGGCTCTACCTCTGGCAATCAGAAGACCTCGGCTGACTTGCACGTTTCTTATGATTACACTGACCTTGGGTTTCGCCATTCTGCCCTTTCTTGGTTCTGAGTTTATTCCGACTTTTGATGAAGGCTCGATTTTGTTGCGCACCAAGCTCTCGCCCAGTGTTTCGCACACAGAGTCAAGGCGTATTGCTACTCTGATTGAGCAAGCCATCGGGCAGTTTCCTGAAGTAGATTTGGTTGTCTCGCGCATCGGTCGCTCTGGCATGGGCAGCGACCTAGAAGGCGTTGAGAACGCTGATGTGTATATTGGCCTTAAGCCGATGAGTCAATGGAAGACTTTTCATACTAAAGAGGCCTTGGTCAACGCCATGGCCGCGCGCCTTGATGTTATCCCCGGCATAGCTTCAAGTTTTTCTCAACCAATTGCCGATATGATTGATGATTTGGTGGCTGGAATTAAGGCTGACCTTGGAATTAAAATTTTTGGTGACGATCTTGAGCAGATCGATTCGATTGCAGAGCAGGTCGAAGGCATCATTAAAGATGTGCGTGGAGTCAGTGACTTGCAGCGTGAGCATATTCTTGGTTTGCCGCAGCTAAACATTGAGTTGAACCGCGATGTTATTGCTCGCTACGGCCTCAATGTTGGCGAAGTTGAAGAAATCATGGCGACGGCTTTGGCCGGTAGGAAAGTGACAGAAGTGATGGAGGGCACGCGACGATTCGACCTGCTGATTCGCTTTCCTCTGAAGTTTCGGGATACCCAGGAAGATATTGAGTCAATTATTATTGATACCCCTAGTGGTGGCAAGGTTCACCTCGGTCAATTGGCCAAAATTCAGAATACCCGCGGTACAGTGATGATTAACCGTGAAGGTGGCCAAAGGCGCACAGCTGTGCTCGCCAATGTTAGAGGTCGCGATTTAGGTAGCTTCGTGGAAGAGGCTCAGCGCAGAGTTAAGGCTGAAATCAAATTACCTAAGGGCTACAAGATTGTCTGGGGTGGTCAGTTTGAGAATCAGCAACGGGCTATGGCCCGGCTATCTTTGGTTGTGCCAGTGGTGTTGCTTCTGATTTTCATTTTGTTATATGCTTCGTTCAATTCGTTGAAGAATGCTAGTTTGATTATGCTCAATGTTCCATTTGCTATAGTCGGTGGAATTTTCGCTCTGCTAGTTTCACAACAACCTCTGTCGGTGCCTGCCATTATTGGTTTTATTGCCCTGTTTGGTGTAGCTGTGCAAAATGGTGTGATCATGATTAGCTATATGACACAAATGCAGAGTGAAGGAATGTCTGTGGTGGCTGCTGTGATGGCTGGCGTTAAGGTAAGGCTAAGGCCCGTGCTCATGACCGCTACGGTGGCTATGGTTGGTTTGTTGCCAAAAATCTTTTCGCAGGGAACGGGTGCTGAAGTGCAGCGGCCGCTAGCAACAGTTGTGCTTGGTGGTCTTGTCACTTCCACCATTTTGACCTTAATTATTTTGCCGACTATCTACACTTGGTTGCATCGCAAAGAAGATGTGCCTGTCAATGAGAAGAAGGATTAATTTAGAGGTTGAGCAGGTCGTAGAGCTTCAGAACCATCGAGTTTTTCGCATGAGCGGATTCCAGGCTGTCGCACCAGCGGCCGGCAAGACATACGTTAAGGCAAGTCTGATGCAAGTGAGGATAATAATCTTGAAGCTCCTCCGCAGTTCTAGGTTGGGCCTGATTGAAGTATTGGCAGCTTGTTTGTCGCTAACAAGTTTTTGTTGCTCTATTGGGTATGCCCAGGTCAGTCCGGCAAAGAGAACTAGTACAAGAGAGACTGTTGACCGACAGCAGTTTATTGAGTACCAAACTAGTCCAAAGAGAAATTTGCAGGCTCTGGCAAAGTATGAGGCCGGTCTGCGAGCCCATGAGACCGGAGACAATGATAAGGCGATAAAGCTTTTGAGCGAAGCTATCTCTATTGATCCTAACTGCGTGCAAGCAATGCACACCCTCGGCGCTGTCTATATGTGGGAAGAAGAGTACGAAAAGTCGCTGGCTGTCTTCAATCAGGCTTTGAAGATAAAACCTGATTTTAGGCATGCTTTGTATCGTCGAGCTTTTACTTATGCTAGTTTGTATCGCTACAAAGACACTATTGCCGATTTGGATAAGCTACTAAAGCTACAGCCTAACTATGATGGTGCGCGAAAGTTAAGAGCGAAGTGCCAAAGTTCGCTGGGCAATTTCACTGCAGCCATTAGTGACTATTGCGTGCTGGTGCAGGCTGATCCGATGGGGGAAGAAGAGCGTCTGCAAAGAGCCAGACTATACGTCAAGGCAAAGCAGCCCCTTAAAGCGATAGAAGACTATAGTTTTATGATTAAACATTTTCCTGATGAGTATGAGTCATTCACTGAACGCGGCGATCAGTATTTCGCCTTAGGTCGCTACCGTGAGGCCAGCAGTGACTACAATGCTTCTCTTATGCTTGGAACCGACCATACTAAGCATTGTCGAGAGCAAAGAGATTTGTGCTTCAAAAAGATGGCCTTAGAAAAGGCTAGTTCGGCTAAGAACACAGCGGCTAAAACTAAGTAAGTCCTGATTGCTTTTTGAATCTTAGCTCTGGATTATCTTTTAGTCGTTTGCTCATCATCTTTCCGTGCTTCTTTCGGGCACATTGTGGGCAGCCGTTGCCGCAAGTAATGCGATAGATGGGTGCCGCTCGCCATTCGAAGGAACACTTCGAGCAAAGCCACCAGAACTGTGTCATAGAGTGAATGCGCACTTGGTCGGGCTTGGTTTTGCCATTTTTGCGTGGATGCCATTCTTTCGCTAGCTTTGGCGCTTGCGTTGCAATTATGTTGGTGACCGATGTTCTGCGCATTTTGCAATACGGGCAATCGGTCTGCAATCCTGTTCTATTAGCAACGGAGGTTTGCCACTCGTGATCGGGGCCTTGATTGCATTTCCACCAAGCCTTGAAGCCGCTGCCAAAAGTTACATCTTTGGCTGTGGTGTCACCGTTCTTGGTCGGATGCCACTGTTTAGCGAGGTGTGGATGCGATGTTTTTAGATTGTTACCGGGAGAACCTTTTTGATTGCGGCAAAAGGGGCATCAATCCAGTGATGTCTGGGGTCAGCGCTGCAATTCCAGGCATACTTGGCCGTGGACGACAGGCAGTGTGGATCTACGCCCTTGTTTTTCTTGCGATCAAATTCTTTGTAAGCTCGTGGATAGGTGCGCAGATCTAAGGGTTCACCAACGTTGCAGCGAACACACCCTGTTCCCTCAGCAGTTCTGTTGCTTATTTGTGCTTCGTAGGTGTGGCCTTTGGGGCATTTCCACCAGGCATATTTGCAAGAGCCAGCTGGAACATCTTGTGGGCTCAATTTATTTTTCTTGGGCATCCACTCTTTTGCTATTTCAGGATAAGTCTCAGCCAGATTGTTGGTAACCGATACGCGCTTTGAATTGCAGAAACCGCAGCCCATTGTTTTTGATTGAGATAACATGGCGTTTGCCATGGCAGCAATTTGCACTTGAAAGCGATGGTCTCTACCTTTTGGGCATTTGAACCAGGCTCTAACGTGTGAACGAAAAGAAAAATCTTCTGGACCGAAGCCACAGTTCTTTTTGTGATCCCACATGGCCGCTGCGGCAGGAAAGGCCTTGGCGAATGATTGCGTGCGAATTCGCGCTGGTTCGACCACATCTTCAATGTAAATTCGTTTGTGAGCTGCTGACATAGTCGAAGTGGTTGATGTGAAGCGCTATTGCCTAGTGACCGGAAGAAAGTAGTCTTATTCTACTGCTTGCCTTTTTCGTCTATCTCTAATGCTGAATCGTGCCTTCATTTTAGTTGGGATGCATCGGCGATGATGCTCAATTATAGCTCTAAATAATAGTTTCCCTGGAAACTATTATTTAGAGCCTTTCAACCAATAATCTCTATACAATTTCCATTCTGCTTCGTCAGTTGTGTAGTCGACAAACAAGGCAATGCCTTCAATGTTAGAGCGCACTGTGCCTCCTTTACTAAGTTGGCGCGGGTCTCTGGCTTCTTCCAGTTTACGCCGCCATTTTGCGGCACCGAACCAATATAGATCCAGGCAATGGCCTTAGTACCTGGTGCCCTTGTGTGTACGGCCTTTGTAATTTTCTGTGCGTTCTCTAGTTTGTGCAGCTTTAAAGTGCCATCAGATACGGTGGTGAGAACGTGAAAGTAAGCGTATTTAATTTGATTGCCGAGCTTAGTTTCTTTGTTTTCACAGTAGTTTGACAGTGTTGCTAGTAAAAGGTGTGGATTAGCTGTTTTCTTTTGAGGACCATTTCAGTCTATCCCCAGCTTTCGCTGCTCGCTCTTTTGG
Organism: bacterium Ga0077546; assembly: GCA_001464165.1. The sequence continues at coordinate 10,145 of LNEX01000342.1, read as the reverse complement.
GCCTATTTGTGCAAACCTGCCCGGCCCCCCGTGGCTCGAATGATTCACTCTGTCGGGGCGTCAAGTGATGTGTGGCATTGCTTGCTTTTTTCTGGTCTCTTTCTGCATGGTTAAATTCTTAAGGATCTTAGTGCGGTTGTGAGATGCTTATTTCAAGAGCTAATAAGATGGAAATTAGTGCAAAGCTAAGGATAATTGAAAGTCTAAACAAAAGTCTAAACAAAAGTTATTCGGAAAGTAATTCGAAAGAGGGCTGACCATGTCCAAGTTAATCAAAGAGTTGCTGCCATTAGGAGTTACCTTGCTGGGGATTGGTTATCTGATGGTTCACTGGTCGGCTCTCCCTGAAACGGTGCCGATACACTTTGGCCTGCTTGGTCAGCCCGATGGCTGGGCGCCTAAGTCTTTTGTGCTTTTCTTGCCTTTCATTGCGCTTTTTCTCTACGGCAATTTGACCTTTGGAGAAAGAAGCAATCGTTTCAATATGCCTTGGAGAATCACAGACCAGAATCGCGATGAGCTTTATTCGATGGCACGCAATTTGATGTTCACTTTAAAGCTAGAACTTTCTGCCTTAATTGCTTATCTACAAATAGCGTTGGTAGAAACTGCACTTAAGCACATGGATGGTCTCGGCCCCTGGTTCGCGCCAGTGTTTCTTGGATCGATATTGATCACCATAGGTATCTTCTTCGTGCAAGGAAGCAGTGTGGTGCGGCAGCAGGAAAAACCAGCTGGCAGGTCGCATACCTTTTTTTCTTGCCAACATGGTAGATTATTGCTTCGGGATTATTTCTCTTCTGAAGTTGTCCCTGATCTGGTATCCCCAACCCGGAGAAATCGTCCGTTGATTCCTCATTGGCTACGGCACTCATATTTGGCGTTAAACGTCGTCTCATTGACTGCTACTCTTACTTTCTTAAGTCCTAGCGCCTATGGCATGAGCAAAAACGAGCTTGAGACCAGCTTGCCCGATAGTGGCACGGTGGATAAACTTGCCAAGTCGAAAGTTGGCATGCCTTTTATCGACAGTTTGTCCTCTGCGGCCGCAAACCTGCACGATTATCAGTGCTTCTGTCAGCTTTTTACTGTCAAGCAGAACAAGTGGAAAGACTACGGTGGTGCTCTTGTATCGTTCAAGCAGCGGGAGCTGTTGCGGGCCGAAATAAAGTCACTTGATTACCGCAACGGATCTGTCGTTGTTCGGCAGCATGACGGTTCTCTCAGGGGAAAGGGTGGAGGTACGCTTAGTCTGGTTAAGATGACTTTGCAGCCCGATTCGCGCTCATTGAGATTGCCTACTGGGTTTAGTTTGGCCAAGAGTGACTTTCTTTCTTTGTCTGCGGCGCTAAAGCAGCAAGTCTCTTCGGGCGCAGTGGCTACTGTTTCACAGCCGGTAAGAATTGCGCCATTTAAAGAGCCAGTTATGATCTTGTTGATGCGCGACAAGAACGGTGGAGAAGAGGGTGCCGTTGGCAGCTCATTTGTGCATGTCGTCTATTTGAACCCGAAGACTAAAATTCCAATAGCTTGGAACACCTACAAAGACGGGCAGCCAAATGCCTTTGTGTTCTTTGATCAGCTCGATTTTAATAAGGGCTTGTCTGATAGTTTGTTTACACTTTAATTTTGTATCTGAGGATTGATGGAATGTTTTCAGTGAAGTCTTTTGGTGATCAAGTAGCCGCTGTTGGTCTAGCAGTGTCGGTGCAGTTGTTGTGCAGTGCTAATTTGTCAGCTCTAGCGGCTGATGCTAGTTCAGCCGTTAGTGTAACAAGTTCAGCCGCAGCTAAGGTGCCCGCCCCAGGGACGACATTAAAAAAGCGCACCACCAGCGATGCCGAGCAAATGAGTCCAGAATGTATGCTTAGCGACCTGCGCGATACTAGGCTCTCTCTTAATCAGCTCAAGCAGCAAGCTGTTAATCTTTTTCTAGAAGCTACGCGCACTTGTATGACTGTTAATGATGCTCCAATAGAGCAAAGTCCAACTGCAATATCTTTGTCGATGTTTGATAATAAGGCCAAGTATTTGGCGCCTCGCAAAGAATGGCTTGTGCTCTACGTCAACACTCTTGAGCCCATTGTGCATTTACTTAGTGAAGATATTAACGATGTTGATCCTAATGGACGCAATGTCACCAAGGTGATTGAAGAGCGCATAAACCCTCTTTGGAATACCTGGCGCGATCAAGTTATCGCTATTAATAAGTCGCTAGATCAAGTGCATGGCTCTATGCCTGTAGGGGATGAAGAGGAGAGTGCCGACTCGAATGCAGTTATTGCCAAAGCCGCTCTAGATATGTTTCAACGGGCTGAAGAATTAGAAAAAGTGCGCTATCGCGCTGCTTTGATTCTAATTGAAGAGTACAAAAAAGACGCTGCTGCTAAAGGTGCTTCGGCGGCTCCAGCCGTTAACTAAGCATACGATTGGCAATGCTGAACAATCTGAATTGACTGTACGGTATCCCTATTGCTTGGATGATAGTACAAGCAAATGCTGACCAAGACTAAGTCCCAGCCAGCATTTGTACTTGTATCTCTTATGTCTTTGTTTGCTTGATGGTGGTGTTAGCTTTAAATCTAGCTGCAGTTTAGGCTGTGAACGTTTGATAGGGATTGTCCATGAATAGCGAAGGCGGCAGTGATTCGTCATTGTCCCTGAAGCTCCGTGGCCAATTGCGATTGCCTGAATTGTAATCTCTATTTTCTCTATCGCTGTTGCCAGAACGATCATTCCCGTTGAAGTTTTGCTTCAGTTCTCCTCTTTCGCCGCCATCTCCGACAGCACCTTGGAGATCTTGATCGTAGAAGTTTTTCTTCAGTTCGCCCTTTTCGTTGTCACCTCCGACGGTGCCGTGTAGATCTTTTTGGTTGTCATCGAGCTTGCTGCCATCTTTGCAGTAGTTGGGTTGAGGTTTACCTTTGCCACCCTTGACGTCGCCGTCCAAATCTTCGTCGCTATCATCTTCGTCATGGTCGTTCAAATCTTCATCGCTGTCAAAATCTTCGTCATCACCGTCAAAGTCTTCATCGCCGTCATCTTTGACGCCGCCTTCAAGATCTTTTCCCTTGCCGTTGTCGGGGTGAAAGCACTTTTTGACTTCTGAGGCACTTGGACATTTGCTCTGGCTGCCAAATTTTGAATCCTTTAACATACCGCTAGCAAAGAGCTCATCTGCCATTCTGCCAACGGCACCTATTTGAGCCGCAGCTTGCTCGCTAACTTGGCTGTTATTGCGCACTTCTCTAAAATCAGATTCTGCTTGTTTCATTGTTCTTCTCCTGGTGATTGGTAGTAAAAATGTCATTGGCGGTGTCGGCCTCATGACAACAAGATAATGCGCCAGGGGGTCAAATCAACGTGAAACAAAATAACGCCTCAAAAAGGCGCAAAAAAGTTTCTGGAGAGTTTCTATCGCCATATAATGATGTCTGACATTCAGCAGGCTGATTGTCTGCCTGCGCTGTTATCTAGTTCTATGGTCCTGATGCTTGTGTCTATACGGTTTCAACCTGGCTTCACTGGTCAGCTGGAATGGTGTAGCCGCTGCCGGCTGCAGTCACGATTAGTTGTTCGTGGCCCAGGCTAGTGAGCTTCTGGCGCAAGGTGTTAATTACTTGCCTGACTGTATTTGTAGCCGAGTTCGATTCAACTGGCCAGAGAGCGGCAATTAGTTGTTTAGAGGTGAAGGCACTGCCTCTATTGACGAGAAGCAGCTCAAGAACTTCGCATTCTTTTGCGCGCAGAATTTCAAACTTGTCGCCAAAAGTAATGCTTCTGTTGGCGGTGTTTAGTACTAAACCCTTGGCTGTTAGAACTTTGCTTTCGACTGCTGCGGGGCGTCGTAAGAGCCCTCGCACCCTTGCCGCCAGCTCACGAACATCAAATGGTTTAACCAAGTAGTCATCGGCGCCTGTATCGAGGCCTTCAGCCCGATCATCAATATCACCTTTTCCGGTTAAGAAAAGAATGGCAGTTTGGCCACCCTGTAAGCGATGTCGTTTGCACATTTCTAGGCCAGATATTCCTGGAAGGTTCCAGTCTAAAAGGATAATGTCATATTCAAAATTGGCGAGAAGTTGCAGCGCGTCTTCAGCAGTGGTTACCATTTCGACTAAATGGCCTTGCAACTGCATCCACTCTTGCACCATAGTTGCTGCTTGCACTTCATCTTCAACCAGCAGAATCTTGGCCATGCCCAAAAACTTTCCTGTAAATTCAAGGTCTTTAGTATACCTTGACTGCTTGAGGCAAGTCTATCGACAAACTATTTCGCTGACTAGTGGTAGCATTTCTGCTGTGCTGTTCACCTATTCACTGCGACTGAAAATACTGCTGTTGCTCGTGCCATCGATCATCAGTGCATTGATTATTGTCGGCGGAGCATCATTATCGCTGGCCCGACTTGAAGAAGAATATTTGAAGCATAGACTATCAGTAGCTGCGCTTGTGGGGTTGCAGCAATTTGAAGTGACTTTGCTGCAGGGCTTGAATAGCTCTGTTGGTAAAGGAGAAGTATTCAGTTCTCAGGCACAGATGCTTCGCGCCGGTACTATGCAGCTTGTGAAGAAGTCGCAGGTCGACCTTGACAAGGCTGTGGCGAAGAACCCTAGCATGAAGGTTATTGCCGACGAGTTCAATGAACTGGGTGATCGCTTGATGGCACTATATCAACAGATTTCAAAAGTAGACTTACTTGGCCGAGAAAAGAGCACTAGATTTGAAGTTTATTTGGTAGCTGTATCTGCTAGAACTTTAATCAATCATGGTCTTGCTGCTGAAGATTCAATGCAGGTATTGGCTCGTGAGGCCCTGGCAAAAGAGTCGCAAACGATTGCCGTGCTAAACGCCGGTGGCATATTAATAGCTGCCTTGGTTTTTACTTTGTCTTTGCTGGCTTTCAATCGGCTATTGGTCAGTCGCTTAAAGCAACTACCCGGTCGCATTGAGCAGTTCGGTTGTGGTCATAAGTTAGAGTCTTTGGTGGGCGCCGATGAGATTGCTGATTTAGATTCAAGTGTTGCTGCGGCTATTTCTGCTCTTAATCAACTTCACCGGCAGCAGCTAGCAGTTTTGCAGTATTCTGGAGACGTTCTTTGCTCGTTAAGTGCCGATGGCAAACTTCTTGCCGTAAACCAATTATCTGAAGTATTCTGGGGCTATCCTAGTCGCTATCTTATTGGCGGCCGAATTGCGGACATTCTTGATGATGGCTCGGAAGAGTTGTTGCAGAATTGCTTGGCTCAGGCGAAAGTAACTGATTTACCGTGTATGGTGGAACTGCAGCATTGTGACCCGAGTGGAATTGATGCTTACTTCTTGTGGATCGTCAAATGGAACGCCAGTACACAAGAATATTTTTGCATTTCGCATGACATTACCAAGGCTAAGCGCCTCGAGAGGTTTCGCGAAGATATCATTGCTTCGCTTAATCATGATATGCGGACACCTTTGATGTCAATTTCAACTGCTTTTCAGTTGTTGCAGGCGACAAGGGCGACTCAAATGGATGCTCAACAGAAGAGCATTCTGAGCCGCGGATTGGCTCAAAGTATGAGGTTGATTGATCTTATTACCGACGTGCTTGATTGGAAAAAGCTAGAGTCTGGCAATTTGGGTTTAGCTGCAAGTCAAGTTGATTTGCTGGAAGTGACAGTGCAGGCTCTTGACCGAGTATCAAAAGAATACGATGAAGTCGAGTTGGAAATCCTTGGAGCACCGCAATTCTTAAATGGCGATGCTCTTCAGTTACAGAAAGTTTTAGAAATTCTCTTTCACTTTTTGCTGCAGAGTTCTTTGCCTGGCGATCTGTTCACTGCTACCCTTAAGCCCAGCTCTAATGGTCTGGCTCTCAGCCTTAAATTGCAATCTGCGGATCTGCCCTTAGTGTCTCAGCGGGTTTCTGAAGAGCTTCCCGAACCGCTCACTGAGCTGATCAGCCAAGAGTCAATACCGACGCTCTCTTTGCCTATGTCGTTTTACCTTGTCGAATCTGTTCTGCGTAGACATTTTGCTACTCTGAATTTGCAGAAATTAGGTCAAACCTACAAAGGGGCTAATATTCTATTTGCGACTGCTCCGGTCAAAGCTGGTCAATCGCCATGAAGAAGAAACGTTCACTATCCCTGGCTGGTCTTGTTCTTTTTGCGCTGCCGCTGTTTTGTCAGCTGTCGTTTCTGGCTTTGATAGACTATCAGTTGCTTCTTGCTAAAGCTTCAGTTAAGCATCAACTTGAGGCGGAGGAATGCTCGAAGAGAATCAATAAGCATTTAGCCCTGGCTTAGATTCGACGCTTCAAGAGTTGTCGCTGCCGTCAGAATTGAGTGGTCGCATCAGCAATATATTGAGCTTGCCGGTACTTTCAGAAGCGAAAAGGCGGCAATTGGAAGAAGCTAGAAAAATTGCCTCACCCGTGCGGCAAAATGCTAGAGGGCAGACAAACAATATTGCTGAGCAATCTGTGCATTTGTTTGATATCTTGCTGGGCGCTGCCCGTGAAGTAAACAGTGAGCGCAATCAGATTGAGTTTAACAACTTGGCGAGCAGTGCAAGGCTTCGTAATTACTTGCTTGTTGGTTGGCTGTGTCTGACACTGTCTTTAGTGGCAATGACCTTGCTCATTTTTCGACTGGTATATAGACCGCTCTCGATCATTCTTGAAAATGCTAGAAGGTTAGGCCTTGGCGAAGCGCTAAATTTGCCGGTAAAGGCAGCCGCAGAAATCGAGGCTATTGATGGCTGTTTGCATCAAATCAGCTCTGAACTCACTGCTGCCTATGCTGAACAGAAACAACTTTATGAGCTTTCGCCAGCTTTAATTTGTCGCGTAGATGCCGGCGGGCGCATGCTTATGGCCAATCAATCGGCTCTGCGCTGGTTGCAGATTAATCCTCAATCTTCTAGGCTCGACAAAATAGTTTTCTTCACTCTGTTCGATGATATTGTTCGTTTGCGCTTAGAGACTGTTTTTGAGCGGGCCAGAGATGAGCAAACTAAGATGACCACCAAGCTGACCCTGGTCAACCATAGAGCCATGCCTCTTCACACTAGTTGGACCGTAAATTGGAGCGAACAGCATCAGTCTTATTTTACCCTGGCCATGGACGTGACTGATGCCACCAATATGGCTCTAGTGCGTGAGCAGATGGGGGCTTATTTAAATACTGAATTGGGCGCGCCCTTGGCTGTGGTGAAAGAAGCCAGTGCTTCGCTGTCATTGCTTGATGGTCCTGGTGCCGCTGAGAACAAGCATGTCTTGTCAATTAAGAACAACGTGGAGAGATTGACGATTTTGCTAAATCAGCTTAATCAGGCTGATAGTGATAGCGCTGAAAGTGGTGTCGATTTTGATTTTTGTATCAACCAGGCAGTCATCAGCGACTCTGTTGATGCGGTTCGCAATCTAGCTTTGAAGAAACAGATCAATATAGTTGCACAACCAGAATTTGCGATGGTAGCTTGCAATAGGTGGGAATTGGAGAGGGTAATCATCAATTTGCTCTCTAATGCTATTAAGTTTACTCCTGAAAATGGCACCATTAAAGTTGAGTCTAGGTTGCTCAAGACCGTTGTCAGTTTTTCCATTAGCGATAGTGGGGCTGGAATTCCCCCAAAGGCCTTGGCTACGATTTTTGCAGCTTACCAGCAGGCTGACAATCAGTTGCAGAATGTGGTGCCCTCTACAGGATTGGGGCTGAGTGTTTGTAAAACAATTATTGAAAGGCACGGGGGCACTATTAGGGCAGAAAACGCTGAGAGTGGCGGAGCCGTGATATTGTTTCAGCTCCCTGCCTTTGCTGAAGGTCGGTAGCTAGATTGCTTATATTTTCTAGCGCATCTTTGCGCTGACAAGTAAGCTCTTTGATTTATCCTCAGCTGGGGGATAGCTTACGTGCAATTTCGAATTGCGCTATGGTTCACTCTGCCCCTAATTGAGGATCGATAATGCAGAGACGGTTGGCCGCCAAGAGGCGCTCGTGTAAGGCCCAGAGTATGGTTGAATATGCCCTTGGCATTGGCTGTGTTGCCGCTCTGTGCGTGGTGGCCCTTGGCTCTTTAGGTCACATCAGCGGCCACATGATTCACAACGTTGAAGAGGCGACTAACTACCAAGGCGCTACTTCTGGGCATGCACACGCAACCGTGAAGATTGGTGCTACCCCTTGGGTGCTGAACTAGGCTTTTGAAGTTAGAGCGCTTTTGCTGCGTTAGTCACGCTGTATTTGTTAGTGTTAAGTGGGCAAAACCGGCTATGCCTTGCTTATCAATTAGTCTAGGCTGAGAGATTCTCGGATCTTTCCAGCACAGCATGTGCTAATCAGGCAACCCATGAATCAGCGACTGCTCACATTGTTGAATAGGCCAGTGTTTGCCAATCTCCATCTTCGAGATTTGCTGCTGTTCTTAGTTGCGGCTGCGTTTGCTTATTCGTTTATTGTCTATGCTCCTAACTCGAGGCTATGGCAAGGCAAAACTAGTGTGCTACCGAAGAATGCGTGTGTTGGAGTGATAAACGGCAAAGGCGAGTGGATTATTCCACCTCGCTATCTTCAAATAAACTATATGCGCAAGACTGACAGCTTTTGGGTGAAGGTGCGAGAGTCTGATGTTTCTAACTGGTGGATGCCAGATTCTGTGCATTGGGTTGCTCGAAACACCGCGTGGAAGTTGCTCAATCGCAAGGGTGTTGAAATGGAATCGCACCTGCCGTATTTGGCTGAGCCGGTATTTGCCGATATCTCTGAATTTGGTAGCAGCACTCATCCTTACTTGCTTGTGGTGAGAAAGAATTGGGAGTACGGTTACTGTGAGCCTGATGGCAGGCCAATTACAGGGTGCCACTATTCTTTTATTTGTGATGTCGGCCACGGTATTTGGTTGGCTGCTGAGACAAAGCAAGACCTAAGCGAACAGCAGATGCCCATAGTGGTGCTTGACCATAGTGGTAGGAAGCTTCGCACCCTGGACGAGAAAATCGAATACCGCAATTACGTTGGCAATGGTGTGCTGGAATGCTGGCGTCAGGGCCAATCTGGTTACGTTGACTATCGTGGCGAATTTATTCCTCTTGCAGTCAACGAGCACTCACCCGGGCGGTGTGGAACTGCAACGGTTAACGGCCAAGCCGTAGTTTATAAAAATTTGGCTCACTATCCCAAGAGTTCACGGCAGCCAGTTAAGTGGGTTGATCTCACCAAGAACCCCGAGATGAGCGACCAGGTTTTCCAGGTGGCATTCGTTGATAATCGAGCAGTAATGGAAAGTGCTGGTAAGAGTGGCTTGGTTGATATCAATGGAAACTGGCTTATTCAGCCGGCTTTCAATGGTTTGCTCTATTGCAATAAAGACACTTTGATTGCCCAAAAGAAAATGCCGTGAACGACTGAAGAAATTCAGTTAGAGCGTGGTGAGCGTATCGGCTTGTTAACTGGTTTCTAGCTGTAGCTAAAACCTTCATAGACGAAGGCCGATTTGATTGATTCGGCGTCGCGCTCACTCGCCCCTGTTGCGCGAACAACGTTGTACCAGCTTGAACGAACCTGCTCTTCCATCTTTGTGATGATGGCGATAGCTTCATCTTTATTGAGTAAGAAGCGAGTACATTGCGACAAAAGATTCTTCTTGTTGGCGAAGCGCCCAAGGTCGCCGCAGGACATTGCCAGATCTCTGCGCTCTATAGATACTGCCGGTGTGGGTGTGAGATCGTAGGCTGGCGATAGTTTCCAATCGCGCTCCATAGCAATTAGGGCATGGTTGCGAGGGTGATCGTCGAGGTTGGAAATTAAGGCATTGAAACACATGCGACGATAGAGTTCCGCTGCGTCTTTCTTTGGTTCTGCTACGACTCGGCGCAGTTCTTCAGATAGTAATACGTAGGACCATCGCTCTCTTTGCTGCGCTGAGTCTTCTGCCTTAAGCAAGGTCAGCGCACTCACCATTCGTGCTCTTAGGTAGCCTTCAGTGGTTTTCTCGCGATCAAATCGCTGCACTAGAAGCACGTCGTTGCCACCGATTGTTTCGACGCGACTTTGGGCCGCATTGATACCACAGTTTCTTGCCAGCTCAAGCATTGCCTGCTCGATTTTGGGATTGTTCCAGCGGTCGTCGGGCCTGTTAAATTTTGCTACCCACAAGCCACGGTC
>LNEX01000341.1 GCA_001464165.1 bacterium Ga0077546 | reverse complement strand
CATCAGGTGCGTTATGGCCTTCAATCACGAAAACTATACCGCCAGCCGTTTGAGCCTGGTCGAGAACGCGTTTGAAGTCGTCCATATAGTCTTGGATAGCGAAGTCATCTTGTTTTGGTTTGAAGTAGATTTCAAACGGAGGCAAAGCCCCAACTTGATTGTATGAATCTAACTCAGTGGCAATCTGATGTTCAACTTTAGCTCTTACTTTGTTTTCGTCAAAAGCCGGTTTGGCAGCTAATTGAGTGGTGTCGGCGTGTTGCAGACCAACAGCTAATTGAGTGTAGTCCCAACTTGCCTTTTTCAGTGGCGCACTAGCTTTGAGTAGGCCCAATTGAACGAAGCTGGTTTGAATTTCGCTCGATAGTGTCTCGAAATTACGAGTTGTTCCTTGGCCGGTGAAGAAAGCCACGTTGCCGCTGAAACCAACCCACTGACAGTCAGCTAAGGATGACTCAACATCGGTAGTGGCAGATGGTGAACCAAAGAGTAAGTCGGCTGATTTTGCAATGAGCTGAGTGTATTTTTGGTCTGCTTTGTTGGCTATCAACGAGTCAAAGTGTTCTTGGCCAAGCATTAAGGCATGGGTCAATTTTTGTACATCGCTGGTGTGTTTTTCGAACCAGTCTGCCCGCACTGCATAAGTGTCGGCGATGACGCGGTTGAACATGGCAGATGTAATCAGTGCTTTGGCTCCTTTGACTGATTCACCGCCGCTAGCATTGCCACCGCCAGTAAGTGCTGCTGCGTCTGGGCTAATTACCATAACTGCGTCTAAAGACGAGTCTTGTTCAAAGGCTGTGCGTGGGTCAACTACTTTGCCGTTAGTGTCATAGGTAGGAATGGTCAACTCTTTTAACCATTTTATTTTGACGTCCTTAGGCTCAAGACCGGCTTTAGCTAGTGCTGTGGTCAGGTAGTCCATGTGTGGGCCGTAGAGCTGGATGCCGATAGTTTTACCTTTCAAATCAGCCAGGCTATTTATGCCAGGGCGCACTACCAGCACGTCTCCGCCATTACTCCAGGTTAGTTGATAGATTAAGTAGAGGTTGGTGTTGGCCTGTTTGAAGACCTCAGCAGCGGCGTTACACATACCAGCAGTGCAGCGCAGATAGGGAGTTTCGCCTTCCAGCACACCTTTGACTTGCTTGGCAAAATCGTTTTCTACAAATAGTTCAACATTGAGGCCTTCTTTCTTAAACAGTCCTTCTGAATCGGCATCGATAGTGGCAACGTCGCCGGGCCAGGTAATTAGCGGCAGTTTGATTGGACCATCTTTTACTGGTTTTAGTTTCACACCCTTAAGGGCTTCAGTCAGAGGTTTAAAAGGGATGTAGTCAACGTTGTTTCCAGCGGCACCTTTGGGTGCGGCCTGGGCCGTGGCAGAGACAACGATAGTGGTGAGCAGTGCTGCGAGCAAGTTTTTGAAGCTGGCTTTTGATTTCATTCAGTACTCCTGAATTTGTGATTTGAATAAATGGCCTCGCAGTGAAAGTTGAAAGTCAGAGCGACTTCAAGATTCACTTTTGTGAGCCGTTAGATAAACTGCAATGCTGGTCGAAGCCAGAATTGCAGCAAGAGTGCAAGCAAATGCAATTTCCACTGCAATTAAATGCAGCGGAACAATGACGAAGTGCTTAGTGTGTTTGTTGATTGAGTTTTGGTTGGGTTTTGTCGTTTGGTGCGGTAGTGGGTGCGTAGAGCTTCAATCTAGCTATCAGGGCAGGGCCGATACAACAGAAGGTTGTAAAGTGTTGTTTAGCTTGGCGAAATCGTCATGGCCCGGCTGGTAAAAGCAGTACGCTTTTGGTGCTTTTGTCTGGGATAGTGCAATTGCTCGCGCTAGTTTTCGGGTTGTGACGGTTAAGGGTGCTTTTGGTGGGACAGTGCCGTTTAAGACCGCAGAGCTATAAAGCTACAATTTGTACTATCTATTCAGGCCATTCTTTCTTTGCCTAGGGCTATGCCAATGAGCACACCACCGATCTGTGGCAGTAGCACAACCAAGGCTGCTCCTGCACCAGCAAGGCCAGCGATGGTCACTAATGTGGCATGGAGAGCGTAGGCTGCGCAAATTATTAGCATTGTTGCCAGCATGCCAAAGCCGATGACACCGAAGCCAGCGACTAGGGTAATGATCGATTCGCCGGTCTTAGCAGCATCAGCAGAAGCTTTTGCTAGACCATTGGCGGCAGTTGTAGAAAGGTAGATGGCAAAGCCAGCGGTTATGGCTAAGAGCCCGCAGATCAGAGCCGATTTTATTTGCCAGGTAAAATCTGCCCAGATTGTTAAATTATCTGGCCAGGCCCAAGGTGTGAGCACTACACCGGCAAGGTATAGAACAATGCCGACGATCAGCATTTTGTGCGTATTCATAGTTATCGCCTTGATAAAAGGGCTGAGCCTGCTTCTCTTGCCAGGTGGTCAGCGATTTGTTTGGTACCACCAAATCCTTTTGGTGGCAGATTATCTCGCTTCTAGTAGGAAGCTTGAGCCTATTCTTTGGCTTCTGCGATGAAGCGCATTAACGACAACCAGAAGTTGACGAAGTCTAGGTGGATGTTCATTGTGATCATTACCGCGTTCAAGTCTTAGATTGCTGTTTAAGCCGAAGTTTTTGCTGCGGCCAGAAGGTAAATGCCTTTGAGTGTTAGGCTCGGATCGACAATGTCGAACACTTTCTTGCTAGATTTACTGGCAGCCGATATTGCTTCGCTCCAGCCCCCAGTGGCAATTGTTAGCGCTTTCTTGCCAAGCAGTTCTTTGGCAATTGCTTGCCACTCACGAATTAGCCCAATATGGCCAGCAAAGACACCGTTGCGCATGTGCGTTTCTGTGTCATAGCCTAGTTCAAGGGTTTGGCCGTTCATATCGAGCAGGGGCAAAAGGGCTGTCTGCTGATGTAGTGCGGCAAGTGTGAGGCCTAGGCCTGGTGCAATGAAGCCGCCCTCGACATGACCATTGGCTGAAATAGCGAGCATTGTTGTCGCTGTGCCTAGGCCAATTACAACCACTGGTCGGCGGCCTTTGCCGTGAATCTTCCAGGCGGCCACGGCATCGGCTACTCTGTCGGCACCCATAGTTAAGGCCATTCCCGTAAGAAAAGTCTGTTCAGCGGCGCCTATAGTAATAATTTCGTGGTTGCTCAGCAAAGGGCGGAGAGTTTCTTCAGCTGCTGGCACCACTGACGATAGGGCTATGGGAAATGTCTTATCCCGAATTAGCGCTGCCGTGCAATGTGCGATTTCAGCAGTGGGATAGCAGTGTCGGTCTGCGAGAAGACCGTCTACGAAGTAACCATATTTAGTGTTGCTATTGCCGATGTCTATGGCTAGTAACTCTTTCATGATGTTTCCGTTGCTAATGGTGGTTAAGATTGAGGGGTGGAATGATAGGCATTTCGAATATGTCAAAGGCTTGCTGCGCATCTTTTGGGCTGAAGTGTATTGACATACTACGGTTGCCTATACGGATACTGTCGTCTGTAATGTGGTCGACAGGGTGGTGGCGTCCCGCTTGAAATTCAGAGAGTTGGGCCATCAATGTTTCATCGCTGATTGTACAGTTTCTTTTTAGCACAGCGTAGATTGCAGTTTCGCTCTTCTTAACTTTGAGCTTGTCACGTGCTTGTTGCCGAGTGGCTTTGAGCTTGGCAAGTGTAGCTTCTGCTTTGAGTACGGCAGTTTCTCTGCTTAGCAGTTCACTGAAGAGCTCTAGTGCTTGTTGATGCTTGCCGCAGAAAGTTTCGTCTGTTGATATTTTCTCGATAAAGTCGCCGGTGGTGACGTAGTTGAAAATTTCATTCAGTGATGCCATTGAGGGCTCGTTGATGTATAAGACTGCGCCTTCGGCTTGCTCTTTTAAGGCCGTGGCTAGTTCTAATAGTTGCAGCAGCACTTGTCTGAGTGAGTCAATGACAGTCTCGTCGATATTGGCGCGGCGAAAACCAGCTTGCTGATTGTAGCGCCTGCTGATTTGTGATTGCGCCGCATCGCATTGAGCAATGTGAGCACTTAGTTGTTCGGCAATTTCGGAAGAACTGAAGTTTGTTTCTGTTCTGACAGTTTCAATGCCTGCTTGGTTTGAAGTCATACGATTTTCCCATTGATAAGTTGTTAGTAGTTACCAGTGGCACCCTTAATTACTGGGTAGTCTGCTGATCACTTGAATGTTTTCGCCGTCGAAGCCAATATCAATTTGCTCGATGATTTTGCGCGACTTGATGCCGAGCATGTTTTGCCAGCGCCAATTGCTACGAACAGCGACTATCTTTTCACCAGGAGAAATTGCCGCTAGTATTATGGGCTCTCGTCCTTCAATACTGTGAAAAACTTTGGCGTCGCCAACCTGATAGTTGAGATAGTCTCCGCTGCCTCGGCCGACATTTATAAGAACCAGCGCCTTATTCTGATCAGCTGTGTCTTCTGAATGTTCAGGAATCAGGTAGACTCGACCTTCTCTATTTTCGACAGAGGCCCGCTTCAAAATTGAGCTATATCCTGGTTTACCTAGTTCAAAGCATTCAGGTATTTGCTTGACTGAGGCATCAACTAGGGCATTAATACTGTCAGGCCATGGAGCCAAGCGCAGACAAGTGACCATGTACGAGCCCCTGTCTTCAAGGAATAATCCTTGATTTGCTGTCGGCAAATTTTCCACATCAATATTGCCACTAAGTAATGGTATTGCTAGTGGTGAGCCTAGTGTTGCTAGAAAACCCCCAGCCAACCACGTTGCCATGTTGGGGTGATGCTCGTTACAAGCTACTCTAAAACATTTCATAGTATCCTCGTTAAAAAGTAGCCGGTGCCAAGATTCCTTTCTCAATTCCTTGACACTAGCTGGTTAAAGGTTTAAGAACGCCTGATTGTTCCTGGCTGTTCCTCAAAAAAGTCACTTACATTCTTGATGGAAAGCCTTTTCAGCGCTGTGATAGATGTTAGCCAATGATTGCGTTATGCGATTGACCTTTACTGCGGTATCTTCGGGGTCAGTAATCATCGATAAGCAACCGATGAACAAAAAAAATGCCATGATATACAAGAAAGTGTGAAAAATGTCCTTCATAAGTAATTCCTAAAATGAAGACCCTGAGCAAGATTCCTTTCTTTGTTTCCTGACCCAGGGCCGTAAAATTTAACGTCACTATCGAGTGATGACTAGCGATATTGAATTTAAGTTCTATCCAGTTCCCTTGCCTCTTCTTCGCTCGGGGCTACTGTCTCGATGAAATGGATGATTCTGTTAACATCGTTGTCGGTTAAGACAGCCACTTTGTCGCCAGCTTTGACTTGTGATGCATAGGCCAGCGAGGTCGTTAGCATCATTTGATTTTGGCCGTCGTTAAATTGCATGACTTCGCTAAAGTATTTTGCATCTGGCACTGTGCTGTAGATTTCTGTTTCACCAGAGTCCCATTTAATTGTAAATACGAATCTGGTCATACCGTCGATTGTGTAGCTTCCGACCCGTTCAACTGTGCCTTTAAAGTAGGTTTGGCTTGCTCTTAGCTTAATGAGCAGACTGACAGTATCGTTGCGGTTTTGGTCAAAAGACATGTGAATGCCCCTGTATGAAAGTTGCTCTGTGCCGGGGTGGTCCTTCGTCCAGGCACGAGCAGATTAAGTGTGCCACTACTCTTAGTGGGTGGAAAAGTAACTACTTGCTGACTTATTTGCTATCAGCAGGATAGATATTGGTGCGGTTGGCGGCATGCTCAGCCAGTAAGTTGCAAGGCGCAAAGTTTTTACGCCATGACTGACCGGGCTGTTCTGCACCACTAGCAATGTTGCGACTGAGGTCAGAGAAGGTTTTCACACCTAACTGGTCGATATGGCGCAGTGGGCCACCCAGCGAAGCTGTGAAACCGGTGCTAATAACGAATGCCAAGTCAATCAAGAACGGGTCTGAGACCACACCTGCTTCCAGAACACGCATGGCTTCGTTTTCAATGGTGCCAATCAAAAGCTTGACGATTGCTTCTTCGGCCATTGGTGTGCTACCCAGGTTGTGAGCCTCTGCCATGTCGCGGTATGGCGCGCCTAAAACCGGCTTGCGTGTTTTGGCGTCCTTGACAGTTTTGCCATCTTCCCAGGCATAAAAACCATAGCTTCCTTTGCGGCCCAAGAAACCTTGTTCAACCAACTTACCTACCAGGTCGAGAGATGGTAAAGCTAAGCGGTCTCCATGGGCGCTTGAGAGCGTTTTGGCAACGCTGGCTACCACGTCGAGACCAACATAGTCCATAAGCTCTACAGGGCCCATAGGCATGCCGAAGTTCAAGATCGCTTTGTCTATCGCTGCTGGCGCCACACCCATAGCAAGTAGGTGAGCTGTCATAGCCAAGTATGGCCCGAGGATGGCGTTGACAATGAAGCCAGGGTAGTTTTTGCAGGGCAGGGGAATTTTGCCCAGGGCACTAACCAAGCTAATTGCTGTGGCCATTGTTTCTTCTGAAGTTGAAGAGGTGCCTGGAATTTCCACACCAGCCATCTGTGACACTGGGTTGAAGAAGTGCATACCGCTGAAGTTGGCAGGATTTGCTACTCCAGTTTTCAGTACTTCTAGGTCGCGAGCTGAGGTGTTAGAGAACAAGAACCACGGCGTTTCTTTGCTGCGGCTAGCCATAACT
Source organism: bacterium Ga0077546 (assembly GCA_001464165.1). The sequence continues at coordinate 16,166 of LNEX01000341.1, read as the reverse complement.
TCATCAACTTGCTTGTAAGTAGCAAATTTGATTTCGTCTTTTTCGGGCACGGCTTCGATGATGGCATCGCAGTTGGCCAGGTCGCTATATGAAGTCGAGAAACTCAGTTTAGCCATTTTGAGATCGGCTTCTAACTTCATGTACTTGCCAGATTTGACGCGGCCTGCCATCAATTTTTCGATATTAGCTTTGGCCTTTGCCAAAAATTCGTCCTTGATATCAATCACCACAACTTTTTCAATTTGCCATGCACAAATTGCTTCAAAGGCAATTTCTGCTCCCATGATGCCCGAACCAATCACTCCAATTTCAGAGACCCGAGCAGGAGTGGCGCCGCTGGCTAATTTCTTAGCTCTGCTGCGGTCAAGGAAAATGCTAACTAGATTGGCCGACTCCTTCGATTGCACCTGCTGAGCAAACAGAGCTGATTCTAGCTCTAGGGCTTTGTCCCGTGGCATTGTCAAAGTGCGCAGCGTAAGAGCGGCCGCTTGTGCTGGTGCGCTGTATCCTTTGGCCCGTTTGCTTATCTGTGCTAAAACTTGCTTGCTAGCAAAGCCATGGGTAGTGGCGCTAACAAAGTGGCGCATGCCTGAGAAGCGGTCAGCTTTGAAGGGTTCAGTAACATCTAACAAGGCCGCCACTGCTCTCTCTGCCCAGCCAGCTTTCTTGGCTTTGCCAATGCGGGGTGCTTTTTTGCTCTTCGCACCGAGGGCAATTGCTTCTGCTCGGGCAAGCAGGTGGTCGGGTGCGACAACTTCATCAACCAAACCGGTTTGCCATGCTTCTTTCGCACTAACGTCGGCGCCTGTGGCAATCATTGTTACTGCTTTGATTGTGTCTATCAAGCGCGGCAATAAGACGCAACCGCCGAACCCTGGAAAGATACCGAGTCTGACTTCTGGCAGTGCAAGCGCTACTGCGGGATTATCTGCTGCCAGACGATGGCTGCACCATAGAGCAAGCTCCAAGCCGCCACCTTTGCAGGCGCCATTGATAGCAGCCACAGAAGGCACTCCAAGGCCACGCAGTTTAGCCAGAATGCGTTTGGCATCCATGGTCACCTGGTAGGTCTTTTCTTCGCCTTGGCTTTGTAGAGCGCGAATTTCGTTAATGTCAGCACCGGCGATGAACACGTCAGGTTTGGCCGAGGCTATCACCAGACCTTTGAGGCTTGGGTCGTTAGCCAGTTGGTCAAGAATGCCATCTAGCTCTTGCAAGACGGCCATCTGTAAGACATTCACTTTCGGTACGTCCAGCCACAAGATCTTTACACCTGAAACTTTGCTTTCGATATGAAAGTATTTGCTGTGGTTGATTGCTGGGGTAGTCATTTTAGGCTCCTAGTTTTTTGTATAAGGTTTGATCAAGACAGCACCGGCCATGCCACCACCGACGCACAGTGAAGCAACGGCATAGTTTCCACCGTTTAGTGCTAGTTCCCAGGCCGCCGCTGCGATGATGCGAGCTCCGGTCATTCCTAGCGGATGGCTGAGGGAAATGCCGCCACCATTTCTGTTGACTTTGTTCGGGTTAATACCGAGGCATTTGATCACCGATAGAACTTGATGACTGAAGGCTTCGTTTAGCTCCCAAGGGTCAATTTCGTCTACTGTCAAGCCGTTGGCGGCTAACAGTTCTCTCACTGCTTCAACCGGGCCAAGACCCATCGAAACGGCATCGCGACCGGTGAAGCAGAAATCGACGATTTCTGCCAGTGGCTCAAGGCCAAGCTTCTCAGCCATTTCTTCGCTACACATGACCAGGGCACAGGCGCCATCTCCCATACCTGAAGCGTTGCCAGCTGTAATTAAGCCGGTTCCAGCTAAGGCGGGTAGTTTGCTCAGTGATTTTAAGTTGGTGACCCGGGGATGCTCGTCGGTATCGAAGACCCCATAGCCAGGTATGACCATGGGGTCAATTTCGTGGGCCAGGCGACCAGAGGCTATTGCCGACAGAGCATTGGCATGAGAGCGAGCGGCGAATTGGTCGGCTTCAGCGCGGCTGACATCGACTAGATTGCCGACAATCTGTGCCGTTTTCATCATGTTTAGCTTGGCTGGATCTTTGGCTAAGTAGGCAGGGCCTAGGCCGCTGTCAGCGAGACCAAAGAAGGGCAGTGGGCCAAAGACTTTGAAGATTTTGCGCAGTGCCTTGGGGGCCTGTTGAGTCAACCATTTGTTGAGCCCGGTGTAGCGCTTAGCACCGTTGACGATTAGCGGCGGTGATGACATTGATTCAACACCGACAGCGATGCCAAGTTCATTGCGGCCGCTGGCGATTTCAGACCAGATCTGAAAGCCGGCGTTCATACCGCTGGCGCACTGCTGATGCACTGTGTAGCAGTTGATGCTTTCAGGCAAGCCAGCGTTTTGTAGCGCTACACGAGCAGTGTTTGGCTCGTAGTAGCTTTGCACCGCATGGCCAAAGACAACCTGATCAATCATGCTGAGGTGCTTGATTTTTGCTTTTCTTACCGCACATTTGAGCACATGGGCGCCCATTTCAGCGGGGCTATGTCGGCGCAAGGCTCCGCCCATTTTGCCAATCGCTGTGCGACTGCTAGCGACCAGAACGACTTTGCGTTTGGTTGAGCTTTCATTGTTACTGTTCTCTGACGACATGATAATTCTCCTGGTGATTAAAGGTAAAAGTTCGTTTGCAAAGAAGTAGCAGGCAATCAATTGCTTATCGCCTGCTACGATGCCGAAGAAAGACCGGTTTATTTGTAAGGCTGTTGAATTTCGCCAGCAGGAACACCATCTAACTGGTGGAACTCTCCGGCCAATACATAGGTCGCTACTTCATCAACAGCTCTTTCGTACTGACTGGCTGTGTGTTTTTCGCCAGCTAGCTTGCAGCGCATTTCTAGGCAGAGCAAGTTCAGAGCGGCAACGGTTGCTTTGTCTCCGCTTGCGGCTGCTGCACGAGAGGCGGCAATAGCGCAGAACATCGTGGTGATGCTTGCCACTGGTTCGTAGATGCTTTCTAGCATAGTCAGCTGCTTGTCACCCAATCTTTCTTGATATTTCAAGACGTTGAAAATGAACTGCTTACGCCATTTGAACCAGGCTTTGTCAGCAAATTTACGGTGGGCTTCGAAGCGGCTATCCAGACCTTCGAAGGCAAATTGCGCACTGGCTTTTGGTGTGGTGCGAATCTGCTTGATGTAGCTGGCTAGCTTGATTGTCGCTGCCAGAATTTTCTTGCGGTTCTTCACTAGCTTACCTGTGTTGGCCAGCAAGTAGCTGCAAGTTTGAGAAAAGTTCTTAGCGTTGAAAACCAGCTTGTTAGGGTCGATACCAGCGTTTTTGAACTCCTGCATCACTGGGCCTAAGTACGGTTCGCCAAAGGCTTTGATTAGCGACTTAACGCAGGCCATGCCCAGCATGTTGTTCGGCCCTTCGTACACTTTTGTTACCTGGTCATCGGCCATGTTGTCGCCAATGGTGTTTCCGTGTAAGGTGAAGCGGCCGCCGATAGTAAACAAACCAAGCTCAGTTGCAACTTGACTCAACCAATTGGTGGCTTGTGTTTTAGTAATCATTGAACTGACATCGCCTTGATAGCCAGCATCAATCAAACTGGATGACCAGTCGACCAAGGCGTCGGCTCCAGCAATGTAGGCTGCTTGCAGCGCTAGGTTGTAGCGGATGTACTGGCGATCTTTTAGCTTGACACCGAAAGTATCACGGTAGTCTACCCACTGTACGCACATGGCCAAAATTCTGCGCATTCTTGCCGCACCAGTGGTGGCAACGGCGAAGCGACCTTCGTCTAAGTCGTGGAAAATGATGGCTAAGCCGTCACCTTCTAGCAAGTTAGCTTTGGGCACACGCAGGCCGTTGAACTTCAGACCCTTGTTGTGGATGTAGCGCAGGGCGTGGATGCCGTAGTTGTTGATAGAGAATACTTCGCTATCTTCTTGAGGCAGGGTTGTGATTAGCACTCTTAGCTTGTTGTCAATCAGCAGTAAGAGTGCAATTTCGTGACCATACCAGGCGTTGGAGATGAACAATTTCTCGCCATAGACGACAATGTCATCACCGTCGACAACGCCGTAGGTACTGGCTTTGGTGATGTTACAACCGACTGATGGTTCAGTGCCACCAAAGCCTGAACGTACATGGCCCGCAGCTAGTGGGCGCAATAAACGCTCTTTTTGCTCAGGGTTGCCTTTCCAAATTAATGGACCGGCTGTGCCGATTAAGCGTTCAATTGAGAGCAAGCCGCCAATGATTTCGGCAACAGTTGCACCCATTTGGGTCATAGTGCGACCGAGGAAGAACTTTGAAGCCCCTGAGCCACCGTATTCTTTTGGAATCGGTAAGCCCCAGTAGCCAGCTTCTGCTAGTTCGGCAATCAGCACCGGGTTGACTTTACCATCGGCGCCAATAACTGTGCCTGCATCTCGGTGTCTTTTTCCGACCTCGATGCTGGCCAGTAATGCAGCAGCAGCTTCGGAGTCGGTTAGTTCAATTTTGTTGGCCTGACAAGCAAACAGACGCAAGTCGACGCTTTGTGCCAGCAGTGCTTGTTGCAGTACTCCTGGTTTAGCGCGACCACTGTCTGCTGCAATTTGAGCCTGGTCGATGGTGACAACGCTGCCAACTTCTTCCTTGTTTTTGCCAGCTTTTTCCATTGAGTCTTTGATTAGGTCGATATCGCCACCTGGGTTGCGATTGTCGGAACTATTGATTGTTGTGTCTTGATTAGACATGATCAGTTTCCTTTAATTTGTGGTTGATAGGCGCACTAAAGAAAGAGCAGAGAGTTGTCTAGACTTAAGACTCTGCCTTTCTTCATCTGTGCGGGTGTAAGACCTACTTGAGGTCTGATATTTTTACTTTGAGCTGCTCATTAAACCATTACTGGTACGGCCGCCATTAGACCAATTGCTGTCATAAACAGGGCAATTGGTAGGCTGGCAATTGCTGCCCAGCGTCCACTTGTGACACTGATTAGTGATGGCATCAGTTTGCTGCTCATCACTAAGGCCGCTGTTGTTGCTATCAGGTTGGTGGCTAATTCATTGATGGCATATTGTCCTGGGCTAGCAATAACGACTTCCAGGCTCAGTGGTATTCCGAGTATGCTCATGGCAAACATTGTGGCAATGCCGAGGCCACAGATCAGCATTATGATGCTGAGTGATGCCATTAATGCTGGTGGCACCATTGAGAGTGAAAACTCGCTGACTGTGACGTTGCCTTTGGTTATTTTGGGAGCAATAAATGTTAGTGATAGCCAGACCAGGCCGATTGTTGCAATTAAAGTAGACATAAAAACCTCCAGCTAAATCTAATGATTAGCCTTGAAGTGGATATAAAACCCGGTGTTAGGTTACGGGGCGGAAACAGTTTCTTATTTTCTGGTGAGCCAGGCGAGTATCGCTGCTGCACCTGTTAGCCAGAGCCAGAAGCTATCTGATATGTAGGCGAACCAGCTGAAAAGTGAGAGCCAGAGCCAAGCACTTGTCATTGGCCAGGCGTAAGATGCGAGCAACACTCTCGCTCCTGCTGCTCTCCAGCCTGCGTTTAAAATCAGGCAGAAAACCACTAGGCCCATGGTGAACATTAGCACCGGCGCTGTGCGAGAAAAGGCGAGCACCACGGCAATCGATGTGCAGGATGCCGCCGCCAAAGTAAGGAAAATATTTTCGTGATTTTTATTGTGTAATTTGAGATTCATGTGAATTCCATATTTGCTAGTCGAGTAGCTTTACTATCTCGGCGGCGACGTCGTATTTGAATAAGACATAGATAGCGCCGATTATGGTTAGAGGGGCTTGAAGGATTAGAAAAAGCAGGCCCAGCAGTGGGTGTGCTTTAAAGGCTCGCCAGAGGCCGATTAGCCAGAGGTAGAAGACGAGCAATAGAATCAGCAAGTAAATGATTGCAATTGAGATAGCCATGGCTGTTCCTCGTTTGTGGCTGTTGCAGCTGTTTAATAAGTTGAGTCGCCTAGTTAGCGTTTTGTCAGGAACCAGTTGATGGTAAAGATACAGAGCCCACCGACTGTGGCAGACTCCCAGCTATCTACTGATAGATATGCAGGAAACCAGGAGGCCATCAGTTGTAGTTGCAGCACCGGAATGAACATCTGCAAGATATAGATGATCACAACACCAAAAAAGAGGCCGAGAAGCCAACCGGCTACGGCGAAGAGAAAGCCGCAGATAATGCCTTGAGGAAGAAAGCTGCCATGCATTTCGATACCAGGCACGATAGCCGGAAAGACGAAGCTAAAGAGAATTGCAGAAAGGAGGATGTGGGCGATAAATTTCATATGGTCCAGTGCGGTTGTGGTAGGTTTAAGGGTTGGGTATGGCAAGAACTGAGACAGTGGCACAGACTTTGTTTTCATTGCCCGGTTCTGGGTTCAGTTCCAAGGTCAAGCCGTCTTCAGTGACGAGGTAGCCTCTGTCTGTTAGCTCTGCGGCTAGAGTTTGATTCAGCCTTGGTGGTGACAGTGTTACTGCGCTGCCGTTAGAGTGTTCGCTATTGCCGGTTTTGACGCTTAGGTTGGCGCCGATAGCTTCAGGCTGGTTGCCTGTTAGCGATACATCATTGAAGATATATCCTGCTCTCTTGCCTGAACTCTTGATCAGTTCATGCAGTTCTTCGTTGTCGAAGAAGACGCTTACAGGGGCTGGAAATGTCACTATGCCTGGCGCAGTGAGTGGTGCCGCGGGCCAATTGTTTTCTGTCTGACTTTCTTCGGCAGCAGCCAAGGCAGTTGCTTTAACAACTGTTGCCCCTGCTTCTTTGCTGTTGCTGAAGACCAGGCTATTCAACGCCAGGGGAGAACCTTCATCACTGGCTGCTTGATATATGGCCGTGGTGATAAGTTCTGTGCTCAGAGTAACAGTAGTAGATTTCTTATCGAAAGCATCAGAACTAGCGCCTGGGCGCATGAACATGTAGCCTGTCACTTGGCCTTGCTCGTCACAGTTGATAGTGACACACTCAAATTTGGCTTCGCCATTGCTCCACTTTCTCAGAGATAGGTTGAGTAAGTAAGTGAGATCGTCGCGGCTAAAGTGGTGTTGCGGTTGAGCCATAGTTTCTCCGGGTTCGTATTGAGGTAATTCGGTGATTGCCTTAGTCATCTGAGGTGAAGGCATGAATGCCGAAATAAAAGACTTGCTGAGTGACAACAAAAGCTAGCTGCCACCAGGTAGCGTTATCCATGAAACTTACTGTAGGCCCCGGGATTGCAGCAAAGACGGTAGCGGCTAGCCCGCAGGCAATGGCGATAGCTATAGCCCATACCACTATGTGAATCGTTAGTTCTCCATTGAGTGCACGGTGCGTCAGAGAGAAATAGCTGAGCATAGCAATAGTAAGTACAGCTGCTATTGGCAAGCCAATGTGCTGTGGTAATAGTTGAGACGCTGCCGCTGTAGAAGCGATGCCAGCTAAATATGCAGGAACCACGAGAAATGATTTTTTGATAGTCATGAGTTTTCCTCAGTTTTTCTATGAATAAAGGCAAGAGCAACACCTCTGTATTGGTGCTGCTCTCGCTGCCGGTTTAAGTCGCTGTTAATTTCCGCTTGAGCCGTTTATGCCAGCGAAGATGTCGAGATCGCGCTTGTCGTGCTCAGCTTGCACTTCGATACTGCGTTTCTCTTTGGCGGCGATAGCAGCTTGGCTATGTGCTTCTTCAAGGGCTGCTTGTCCTCTTGCTAAAACTTCAATTGCCTTATTTAGTTGCGTATCTTCGCCAATAAATGGATTGTCAATGAAGGCATCAGACAGCTGTACTTCATAGTCAGGGATAATACCGGCACCAAGTGCGGCACCTCCTGGTAGGAAGCGAAAGGTAGTGATTTTTACAGCTGAGCCAAAGTCGATAGGTTTAAAGGCTTGTCCTACTTCTTTGCCAAAGCTAGGGGTACCAACGACTGTTGCCAGCCCATTAACTTGCAGCATACCGGCCAGTATTTCGGAGGCGCTAGCGCTCATGCCGTTAACTAAAACAACAATGGGCACATCAGGTAGTACGCGAAAGACGCGGGCGGTGCTGCGGCTTTTCACTATATTGCCATTTTCTAGCATCTCTTCTACGTAATGGTCTGCTTCTAGCCTTTGCCGTACCTCTATGCTGCGATCGCCGTCCCGTTGTTGAATGGTGATAGTGGTGCCTTTGGCCATGAGCGTTTGACCCATATCTAGGGCTTCGTTCATCACTCCACCGCCATTGTTTCTGAAGTCAATCACTAGCCCTTTTAGAGCGCAGTCTCTATTGGGGTCGTAAGCTTTGATCACTTCTATCAGTTGCCTAGTATCGTAAGGCAGTGTTTTTCCTGTACAGGCTAGGTAAAGCGCATCGCTGAATTCACCAGCTACAGCATGGGTGAAGTTCATCACTTTGACATGAAGAAAGTCATGGTCCAATAGTTTGGTGCTAACTTGGGGAAAGTGTACAGCTTGGCGAGTTATGGTAATTTCTTTGTCTGTAAAAGTACCATCAGCAGGTCGTTTCACCGAGAGAACTACCTGCGAACCTTCTTCACCGCTACCTTTGATGGCGTCAACTACTTCATTCAAGGTTCTGCCTATGGTAGTTTTGCCATCAACTGCTACAATCTGATCTCCGCCTAGTAGGCCTGCTTTTTCTGCCGGAGTATTGGCTGCAGGAGCAGGGTAGACCACGATCGGGGTGCTTTCACTGATCAGGTTTAAGCTTTTCAAGGCTTCTGCTGAAGGGTTTTCTCCCAGTGCTTTTAAGGCGCTCTTCATACCCAAGCGCATCATTGGTGCGCCGATACCGACAAGATTACCTTGGGTTGATTGAAATAGCGCACTGGCTTCTTTGGGTGGCAGAAAGGCCGTGTGCATTTCATGCAAGTCGTTAACCATTCTTTTGATGGCGATGTAAGTGTGCTCTTGATCATCGAGCATAGTTTGGTTGTAACGGTGCTGCCATTTTTCAATGTAAGCACTACGCTTGGCTGGGTCCATTAAACTCAGATCAGACTTGACCACAACACCAAAGACGCAGTCGTAGAGAACTTTGCCGTTAAATGGTTCTTTGTTTTCACTGTTGCAGGAGATTGGTATTTCACTAGAGACAGCGACTGCTTGCGGCTGTGGCTCGGAGGATTGACTAGATGGCAGGAAAATTCCTACCAGTGCCAGGGTAATCACGACTGACGCAAGGCCAGCTGCGAAGACCGATTTTGAATACGACAGCTTCATAGGTAGCTCCTAAAAATGTTTGTGCCGATGGTGTGCATCAGGAAAGTGAGCGTGGCTATGGGCCAGGGGCTCGTGACTGTGAACATGGGTATGTGGTTCGCCCGGGGGCGTATCGCTAATATGCAGATGAATGTGATTGTGATGCTCGTCATGGCTGTGCTTATGGGCATGAGTTGTAGCTTCGTGCCCATGGCAGTGGCTGTGGCTTTCGCTCAGGTGCAGCCAGAGGCCCAATGCCATCAGTGCTGAGGCGGTAGTGAACGATGGGGTTATCGGTTCATTGACTAGTACGATGGCAATCAGTGCGCCGACGAATGGAGCTAGGGCGAAGTAGGCACCGCTGCGGGCTGTGCCAAGATGGCGCAAAGCAAGCACGAAAAACACCAGGCTTATGCCGTAGCCAAGAAAACCCACCAGAAGAGCAGTGCCTATGTAGATCGGCCCTGGCGTGGTGAGTGCTGCTTCTGTAAATTTCATTGCCAAAGAGACGTTTATCAGGCCAGCAGATAGTCCTTTGATACAGGTAATCTGCGCTGGGTTTGCGTTGGATACTTTTCTGGTCAAATTGTTGTCGATGGCCCAACCTAAGCAAGCTCCGGCTATTAGTAGCGAACCACTGAAGTTGGCTGTCAGGGCAGCGGTTTCGACCTCAGTGGCAGAGAGAATGATGCCCCCTAGAACGATGGCTAACATGCCTAGAAAGATTCTTTTGTCAAAATTTTCATGAAAGACAAACCAGGCAATAAGCGCCGTGAATACCCCTTCCAAATTGAGAAAGAGTGAGGCTGAAGATGCTCTGATTGTTGACAATCCGAGCATCAGCAGGACGGGGGCAATGATGCCACCAAATAAAATGGCACCGGCCAACCACGGTAAGTCTGTTTTTTGCAGAGAGGCTTCACTGTTTTTTTCTTGACCAGTAATCTGGGCTGCAAGCTCTGTCGTCAATAGATAAATACCTAAGCCGATGCCAGAGCCAAGATAGAAGAGTCCAGCCAAAAGGACTGGGCCAATTTCATTCAATAGCCCTTTGGCGAATGGAGTGGTAGTGCCGAATAGGAGGGCTGCAAAAAGAGCACAAACAACTCCTCTTACTGGCATTTTAGTGTTGCCTTGTGGTGCTATGTTCTTCAATTTGAGATACCTTAGTAGCAGTAGTTTTGAGTATTGGCAGCAAAGTGTGAACTTAAGGGACAATAGCCTCTAAAGTAAATGGTGTATTGCGGCAGTTATTGGACTAGACTGTGGCGGTGCAGGCCGGCTGTCAAGTGCAAAGGCGAAAAATGAGACCTTTATGGTCTTTGTGTAACTGTTGACTTAGTGACTACTTGTCTTCGTTAGAGTCTTTTTCGACTAGAGAGTGTTTGTACTGACTTTGCCCAAAAAGACGCTGCTACCGAGAGCGATACCATCCCATATGACAATTGCTATTGCGCCTTCAATACCTAACATTGAGCCAGCTAGTATAGCGGCTGCAATCGTTCCTACAATTGTTGCTCCAGTGGCCCAGGTTTTGCTACGGTTTGAAATGCGTAGATCTCTTAGGCCCAGCCGGTGAGCAATGGCGAGTGCAGCATCGAATACAACAGAGCCGACAATATCTACGTTTTTATGTGTCGCCATATAGCCTGTGCTGCGTTTGAACATCACTTTGTTTTGAGATACTTCATTGAACATTGTATTTACCCCTTTTGGTTAAGGTTGGTTTCGTGTTGAAGCGAAATTGTCTGTGGCATTAGGCAAGAACATCCTTGTTCTTGGCTCAGTAACTAGGTGATTACTTTTAGTTAGTCGCGGTTATTCTTTTTCTGCTTTATCGATCAAGCTGCGCTTGTATTGGCGGTTGCCCATAAAGAAGCTGCCACCGAATGCAAGGCCTGCCCAGAAGACGATGTACATGCCGCCTTGAAGGCCGAGCAGTGTGCCAGCGAAAATAGAGGCAGCAATTACGCCGACAACGGTCCAGGTTTTGGCTTGTTTTGACAAGCTTGGACCTTTAGCTCCAAGCCAGTAACCGATGGCAAAGAAGACGGCGATAACTATGGTGCCGACTGTTTGTACGTTTTGGTGAGCGGCGATATAGCCGTCGGAACCTTCGAACATCAGGTCGTTTGGATCTACTTTGTTGAAAATGGCCATTGTGTTTACCTATTTGGTGATTGTGATTGTTGAGTGTTTCTTGTGGAAACGGATTTGTCTTGTGGCTTCAGGCAAGAGCATCCTTGTTCTCACCTGAATTTTTTTGCTGTTGGTGCTGGTCGCTATTTAAGCTCTGCGAACTGAAAGTCTTTCAAACCGAGGCCACAGCTCTTTCAGCTTTACTTCTACTTGAGAGTCGCTAATATAGACTGGTTCGAACTTGTTCCACAACGCCAGCCATTCAGCCCGAGCAATGGTTTCTTTTTCCATCAGCACTTCAACTAGGGCATGCAAGAACTCTTCTCTTTCAAGCAGAGCACGAATAGCCATGCGACAGCCGGTAGCCAGTTTGCCCAAGATTTCTTGGTCGATTTGGTTGCTAGACTCATTTGACAATCCATAAGCGCCAGAGCCCATACCCATTTGTCTACCCAGGTTGGGGTTCTCTTGGTCTGCACCAACAGAGATGGCTCCAAGTTTTGACATGCCAACTTTTGTCACCATGATTTTGGCGATGTTGTAGGCCTGTTTCAAGTCGTTGCTGTTGCCTGTGGTGGCAGTGCCTAAGAACATGCGTTCGGCAATGGTTGCGCCGACTGCCGAGGCGATTCTACCAAGCAAGGCTTCTTCGGTTTGAACAGGGCTGGCGAGGTCAGGGGTTGCTTGCATATGACCACCAGTGCCAGCTGCACCAACAATTGTCAGACGACGCAGCGGGTTGCCCCATTGGTGAGCCCAATGTTTCTTTGCTGCTAACCAACGTTGATGGCCAGCTTCAGTCACCAAGCCATGACCACCTTCGTGGTAGGCCAGCATTCTTTTGACCGCAGGGTCTTGTCTGCGTGAACTGCTTTTTGATGCCAATGCTTTCATCGTACCTTCGATGATGGCATCTTCTATGTCGGCAGAACTGATTTCAGCAGGGAGCTTTTCGCCTAGTTTCTTGGCGGCAGCTACTCTGCGAAGCATTAAAACAACCGAACGGTTCATCAGCTCAGCAATGTCAGCACCAGAAAAGTTCCAGGTGCTGTTGGCGATGTGATCGAAATCTACATCTTTAGCGAAGTTTTTGCCTTTGCGGTGAACATCCAGAATCAGCTTTCTAGCATGTGTGTCTGGTGCTTCAACTGTGATGTTTTTCGTAAAACGACCAGCACGCAGCAAAGCTTTGTCTAATACGTCGGCTCTGTTAGTTGCGGCAATGACATAGACGCCGGGAATTTTGTCGAAACCGTCCATCTCTACCAATAATTGGTTCAGAGTTTGTTCTCTTTCGTCGTTGCCGCCGCCCATACCCGTGCCACGTTGACGACCGACTGCATCAATTTCGTCAATGAAGATGATGCATGGTGCTAGTTTTCTGGCGTCTTCAAACAAGTCACGTACAGCTTTAGCGCCCATGCCAACGAACATTTCTACAAAGTCAGAGCCCGATATGCTGATAAAGGCAACACCGGCTTCACCAGCTATACAGCGAGCCAAAAGAGTTTTACCGTTACCAGGTTCACCCACCATCAACGCACCTCTAGGCACCACAGCACCATGTTTGGCAAGAGCTGCTGGGTTTTGCAAGAATTCGATGATCTCGACACTTTCTAGCTTCGCTTCGTCATTGCCAGCAAATTTGTCGAGCTTGTCGGTTACTGTGCCTGCGGGGTAGATGCGATGTTTAGGAGTTTTGTTCTTGCCAGAGTTCATCGGGTTGAACCGTTTGAACAGGAAGAGCATCACACCGGCCATAATCAAGTATGGAATCCAGGCTGCGAAGATTGTCCAGACGGCCTCACGCCAGGTACCCGATTTAGCTTTTACGGGAAGTTGATAGGTGCCGTCTATCGGAATATTTTTCTCGTCGGCCAGGGCTTTGATTGTGGGCCATTCTCCTGGGGGAAGACCGGCTGTCATCGGTGTTGTGCCGGTTCTTTCGATGGTGATAACTGGATTGCCCCAGGTGTCTCTGCCGTAGGTGATGCGTTCTACGTCACTACTGTCTTTCTTGATTAGGCTGATAGCGGTGTCGAAGCTTCTGATGCCGTCGCCTCGTTTGGCAAACTGCAGGGGGTCGTATTCGGTAGGACCAGCGCTGAAGAGATTGGTGATAAAGAATATGACCAAAAACACGCCGACCATGATTAACCATTTTGGCATTGTTTTTAGCCAAGCTGGTAATTTGGGGAAGTTAGGCTTTTTCATGAGAATTCCTCGTATGCCATCAGAGCTGCAGTCTTATGCAGCTCTTCAGGCTCATTGGTGAACGGTTGATAAAATGGATAAGATCGATAAATGTATTACTTGTCTTGCTCTGTCATGCTGCGCTTGTAGCTGCGGTTGCCCATGAAGAAGCTTATGCCTAGAGCAATACCGGCCCAGAAGACGATGATGATGCCACCTTGAAGACCTAAGATAGTGCCAGCAAAAATGCAGACCAGAACTATGCCCACGATGGTCCAAGTAATATTTTGCTTGGACAGACTGGGACCTTTGACACCAAGCCAGTAGCCCAGGGCAAATGCCAGAGCTACTACAATGATGCCGACTGTTTGTGCATTCTGATGAGCGGCGATGTAGCCTGGGCTGCCTTCGAACATCAGGTCGTTTGGATCTACTTTGTTGAAAATTGCCATTGTGTTTACCTACTAAGTGATTGATTTCTGTAAAAAGAAACATGTGGATTGTGAGCTAACAGTTGGCGTCCTTGCCCTCTGCTAGCACTTGCGGTGCTGTGATTGCCTATACTTCAACTGCGTCTGAAAGTTCGGCGAAGCGAGGCCAGAATTTTCTCAATTCTTCTTCGATGCGCTCATCGCTAATGACAGCCGGTGTGAATTGATTCCACAGCTCTAGCCATTCGGCACGAGCAATGGTTTCTTCTACTTCCAACTTTTTCACCAAGGCGTGCAAGAATTGCTCTCTTTCTAGCAAAGCGCGAATGGCCATGCGAGAAGCGGTAGCTAGCTTGCGTAAAATTTCTTGGTCAATTTGGTTGCTTGACTCGTCTGACAGGCCGTAAGCACCTGCGCCCATGCCCATTTGACGACCCAGGTTAGGGTTGTCTTCATCGGCGCCAACCGAGATAGTACCTAAGTCAGACATGGCGAACTTGGTTACCATCATTTTGGCATAGTTGTAGGCTTGCTCTAAGTCATTGCTGTTGCCGGTGGTGGCAGTACCAGTAAACAAACGTTCTGATATGGTTGCCCCTACAGCGCAAGCAATTTGACCCAGCAGAGCCTCTTCAGTTTTGAAGTTGATGTTTGAATCGGGAGTGGCTTGCATATGGCCACCGGTACCAGCGGCACCAACAATAGTTAGACGACGCATGGCGTTGCCCCATTGCTCTGCCCAACCTCTACCAGCAGCCAAATAGCGTTGATAACCAACTTCAGTCACCACGCCATGACCACCTTCGTGGTAAGCCAGCATGGTTTTGACTGCAGGGTCTTGCCTGCGTGAGCTGCTTTTTGCTGCCAGAGCTTTCATAGTTCCTTCTATGATGGCATCTTCGACGTCGGCCGAAGTAACTTCTTCAGGCAGCTTCGTGCCTAATTTCTTGGCAGCATTAACGCGACGCAGCATCAAGATCACTGAACGGTTCATCAACTCAGCAATGTCAGCACCAGAAAAGCCGTAGGTACTGTTGGCAATGTGATCGAAATCGACATCTTTGCCGAAATTTTTGCCCTTGCGGTGAATTGCCAGAATCAGTTTTCTAGCGTGTAAGTCAGGAGATTCGACAGTGATGTTTTTAGTCAAGCGTCCCGCACGTAGCAAAGCTTTGTCTAGCACGTCTGCTCTGTTGGTAGCAGCAATGACGAAAACGCCTAGCTTCCTTTCGAAGCCATCAAGTTCCACCAACAATTGGTTCAGAGTTTGCTCTCTTTCATCGTTGCCACCACCCATACCAGTGCCACGTTGTCTGCCCACAGCATCGATTTCATCAATGAAAATGATACATGGCGCGTGCTCAACGGCATCTTTGAACAAGTCGCGAACTGCTTTAGCACCCATACCAACAAACATTTCGACAAAGTCAGAACCCGAAATGGTTATGAAGGTTACGCCAGCTTCACCTGCAATACAGCGAGCCAGCAGGGTTTTACCGTTACCTGGTTCACCCACCATTAGAGCGCCTCTAGGCAAAACACCGCCATGTTCGGCTAATGCTGTTGGATTTTGCAAGTACTCGATAATCTCAACGCTTTCTAGTTTGGCTTCATCGTTGCCTGCGAATTTGTCGAGTTTTTCAGTTATTGTGCCTTTGGGGTAAATGCGGTGTTTGGGCGATTTCTTCTTACTTTGGGCCATGGGGTTTTGAGTCATCATATAGACCCAGACGCCAATGATAATGAACATGCCGCCGTAATTAGCCAGAAATGAGACAAAGCCCCCATTGCCTTCGTCAGGTTTGCTTTGGCAGCTTGTTTAATTTCGTCATAGCCTCCTGGAGGTGTTCCTGCCGTAACTGAGGGTTTGCCTTTGAACTCTATGGTAACTACGGGGTTGCCGAAAGTGTCGTAGCCGAAGACCACTGCATTAACAGAGTCGTCGCTTTGAACTGCTTTAAGGGCTTCGTCGTAGGTGGCAACTGAGCTGCCCAGTAGTGGGTTCATTGAAGGCGCTGAAGGACCGGCGATCTGAAAAAGCAGATAAAGTGCAGCAACGCCGACGAATCCGATGAGCCAGTTTGTAGGCGAGTTCGGATTTTTGTTTGGATCTTTGTTTGGATCTTGGTTCTCGTTCATGTTGGTATCCTCTAAGGCCCTCCAGAGCTGGCAAATGCTCGGCTTGGAAGGCTGGAAAAGCGCAAAAGGGAACGCGCCAATG
>LNEX01000340.1 GCA_001464165.1 bacterium Ga0077546 | reverse complement strand
TTATCTATGTCAGAAACAGCCACACCTAGGTGCAGCTGTTAATGGGGATAGAGGGTGAATTTCAGTGGATTTGAAATGAAGATGAGTTCTTTAAGAAAAGATGAAGAGGTGAATGGCTAGTTCTCACCATATAGAAGCCTCGGGCCCAGACGCAATGCCATCTTGCTCGAAATGGTTAGTTTCTTCTGGCTCAGATGGCGCGGACGAAACGCTTCTACTTGCTCTTCATGAGTCACTTGGTTTGAGCGTGATCAACTCGTTGGTGAGTGTTGCCAGCCGATGTTAGCTAAGGCAGGCCACTTTGGAAAATACCAGCGGGTCACTTTTAGCTATGAGCAGGTTAGCGACTCGGCACAGGGTTACTTATTACCCTTCTTTTCTCTTTCTTCTCTCGCTTCCTTTTCTTCTCTCTCTTGTTTGATTTTGGCGGCCTCGGCCTGATTTTTTTCGTGCCGTCTGATCCAATCGTCTTCTAGTGATTGGCCACGTGCGACCAGATTGTTGACTCCAGGAGAAGTAGGCATGTGGTGTACTGCGTCGTGCCTAGCCTTGAGCTTTTCTAGTTCGGCAGTTGAATCTGTCGATGACTCGTTAGTTGAAGGGTCGCTTTCGGGTGGCAATTGATCTTCTTTCTTGCTCATTAGTTACCTTCTAGTTATGGGGGCTTGTGTTTAGGCTTTTTCTGCTGGTGTGCTGTGGGAGCACTGCATGGTTTGACCGGGAGCGAAGCGACAGAATGCTGGTGGAGTTAGGGCTAGTTCACTTGGAGCAGCCATGCCTAGGGAAACGCACAGTTGAATTGCCTGTTCTACGCTCATGTCTGAGTCGCTTACAGCTTCAGCTGGAAAGGCTACCACGAGCCCGCTGATTGGGTTGGGTGGAGTGGGAATGAAGACCAGAACGTATTGGGCTCCATTGGTTGTGTTAGTAATTTCATTGGTGACAAAGGCAATAGTTAATCCACCTCCCGCTACAAAAGGAACGAATACGACTCGTTTGAATTTGCTTGTACTGTCAGAACTGCCAACCATATCGATGATTTTTCGCAGTGAGCCATAAACTTTTCCCAGGCCTTGAATCTTGAGAATTTTCTGTTCAAGCCATTTGAAGACACTGTTGCCGATGCTCCAAGAGACGATTGAGCCCAACGAATAGAACAGCAATGCTACCAATATTAAACTAAAAACTGGATTGTGCGAAATACCGGCGGCATCAGGGTTGATGGAACCCCAGATGATAGCAACCAGGCTTCCCAGCCAGCCATCAGCGATTCCGAGGGCCAGCTTGAAGCCATAAATTAGTGCTGCGAAGGGGAAGAAAATCATGGCGCCACGGATCATTCTTTGCTTGAAGTGGCTCGAAAAGTTGAATTTTGGTGTTTCCATTTTGATACTTCTCTCAATGTCGATGTAAAAGGACCGTCTGCCCGGCAGAGCCAAGCAGAACGGTGATTTGTGCTGTTAACCTAGGCTAGTCAGCCAATTGGCCTATGAGCCAATCGGCCTAGTAGCGCACGCTCAAGTAATTCAGCCTGTTGACTGACGTGCAAGCCGTGGTAACCGACAGCGGGTGAGGCTGCTGCAGGGCGACCGGCGTAACGTAGGCGCATGGGCCAGGGGGCATCTAACTCTTCCAGCAAGGTGCTCAGGGGCTCAAGCAAATAGCTCCAGTAGCCTTGATTCTTCGGTTCGTCTTGGGCCCAAACCAGGGTAGTAGCGTTACGGTACAGGGCAAGCTCTGCCTTGATCGCTTGCTCAGGTAAGGGGTAAAGCTCTTCAACGCGGATGATGGCAACGTCGGTGATATGACGCTTTGCTGCTTCTGCCACCAGGTCGAAGTAGATCTTGCCACAGCAGGCAATGACACGCTTAACCTGCTGACGAGAATCTTCTGTCTGCTTATTGTCGCCAATTACAGTTTGGAATTCGCCAGTGGCTAAGTCATCGAGGCTAGAAACCGATGCGGCGTTGCGCAGCAGGCTCTTTGGCGTCATCACTATCAGCGGTTTTCTCACAGTCCGAAGCATTTGCCGTCTAAGCAGATGAAACATTTGAGCGGGAGTGCTGGGGACAACTACTTGAACGTTGTTATCAGCACAGAGCTGTAAATATCTTTCTGGCCTAGCTGAGGAGTGTTCTGGGCCCTGTCCTTCGTAGCCGTGGGGTAGGAACATGGTTAGTCCACACAACCGCCCCCATTTGACCTCTCCTGATGTTATGAATTGGTCAATTACTACTTGGGCCCCGTTGGCGAAGTCGCCAAATTGTGCCTCCCATATCACTAAAGTGTCTGGGTCGGTAGTAGCATAACCATATTCAAAGGCAAGAACAGCTTCTTCTGATAAGGGTGAGTCAATTACTACAAACTTTCCTTGGTCAGGGCTCAGTTGGGTCAGAGGTATGAAACAGCCGTCGTCCCAGTGTTCGCGGTCTTGGTCATGAAAGACTGCCAGCCTTTGAAAGAAAGTACCGCGCTTGCAGTCTTCGCCTGAAACGCGCACTGAGAACTTTTTCTTATCTCTCTGGCTATCGGCAGTAAGCAAAGTAGCATAGGCAAGGTTTTCGGCCATAGCCCAATCAATTGGCAGTTCTCCGGTGCTCATCAGCTTGCGATTGTTCAAGACCTTTTGCATTGAGGTTATCAGTCTGAAGTTTTCTGGCTTAGAACAGGATAGTGTTAAACCCAATTTCGTCAGAGCTTCTTTATCTACAGCAGTAACAACCTCCTCAGCTAGTTGGCCATGGGCAAAACGCGTCCAGTCAACCATGCCTTTGTTTTTGTCAATTACTTCTTTGACCACCGATGTGCCAGCTTGTAGCAAGGCGACATAGTCATCTACCATTTTCTCGCTTTCTTCTGATGATACCAGCCCTTCAGCAATCAGCTTTTGAGCATACAAAGCTCTCGTGCCTGGGTGCTTGTCGATGGCCCGATACATCAGTGGTTGTGTTACCTTAGGCTCGTCTGCTTCGTTGTGCCCACGGCGTCTAAAGCAGACCAAGTCTATGACCACATCTTCGCCAAAGGCCATGCGATATTCTAGTGCCAGTTTAACGGCATAGAGTACAGCTTCTGGGTCGTCGGCGTTGACATGAAAGACTGGTGCTTCGACCATCTTTGCTAGATCGGTGCAGTAAAACGTTGATCTGGCATCGCGGATGTCTGAAGTGGTAAAGCCGATTTGGTTGTTGATGACGATGTGCACAGTCCCGTGTATGCCATAGTGGCGAGTGCGTGACAGCTCAAAGGTTTCCATGTTGACGCCTTGACCAGCAAAGGCAGCGTCACCGTGTACTAGCACAGCCAGCGCACTGTTTGTGGAATCGCCGCGTTCTTGTCTTGCTCTAACTGAGCCCACCACCACTGGGTTGATGATTTCTAAATGGGAAGGGTTGAAAGCTAGGGCTACATGTATAGCACCGTTAGTAGTATCAATATTAGAACTGAAGCCTTTGTGATACTTGACGTCACCGGCTGGTAGCGTGCCTTCGGGGGGAGTTGCTCCTTCGAATTCACCATAGAGTTCACTCGGTAGCTTGCCCAATAAGTTGACTAGAACATTGAGCCTACCGCGGTGGGCCATACCCATCACCAACTCTTTCACACCTTGACCAGCTGCTTGGTTGATCAGAAAGTCCAGAGCAGCAATAAAAGTTTCTCCACCTTCCAAACTAAAGCGTTTTTGACCGACATATCTGGTATGCAGGTAACGTTCTAGGTTTTCAGCAGCAGTGAGCTTCTCTAAGATGCGGGTTTTTATCCCTAGGCCGAGGTTATTTCTGGCAGGCAGATCTTCAAATCGTTTTTGCAACCAGAGCTTTTGTTCTTGGCTTGAGATGTGCATGTATTCTAAGCCCAGTGTGCCGCAATAGATCTGCTCTAATGTGCTAACAATCTCTTTCAGGCTGGCTTTGCCTATGATTGGCAAGTTGCCGGGCAGAAATGTTGACTGGCTCAATTCGGCTTCAGTGCCCGCTAAATTGTAGGAAGCCAAATCAAGACATTTCAGTTGATTGTTTTGCTTGCGGCCCAAGGGGTCGATCTTAGCTTGGCGCACACCACTGATGCGATAGCCTTCGATTAGTTGCAGTACGGCCAACTGTTTGAGCATCCCTTCGATGGTATCATCGTTTTGCTGCCGCCCTGTTTTGTCAACTAGATCGCCGTCAACAAACTCTAAAGTGGCCAGACTGTTAAAAAATTGCTGCCACTCTATGGTGACAGATTGAGGGTTGGCGAGAAACTGTTGATACTGTTCCTCTAGGTAGGGAGCGTTATGCCCGTGAAGGCCGGAGGTTTCCCTGAACTTCTCCATAGAAACTTTTTTCATGATAAATACCTATAGATGTTGATTTTAGATTGAGATTTAGTGCTTGAAGGCAAAGCGACTGACCCAGGCGATAGCCAAGGTGGAGACGACAAAGACCATGTGCACCACGACCAGTTTCGTCAAATATTCGATGCTTTCGCCTTGGGCGTTGATGAATGCGTGTAGCAAGTGAATGGTAGAAACGCCTAGTATCGACATGCTCATTTTTACTTTGAGTGCGCCAGGGTCAATGTGTCCAAGCCACTTTAACTTTGGCAGTTCTGACGGCGTTTCCGCCGCTTGATCATCGTCATAGTCACTGCCACTTATAAACAGTACATAGCCGCCAATCATCACCATCACAATTAAGTGACTAATCATGATGATGTCGAGCAGTTGCAGCACCGCTATGAGCATGTCAGTTTCAGACATGGCAAAGGAATGCCAGACTAACTCAAATGTTTCTACTGAAAAGCGAATAGCGTATACAAGTAAGGTGACGATTAGGCCCAGATACATTGGTATTAGCAACAATCGGCCGCCAAAGATGATTTTCTCGAACTGTTTGTTCATGCGATTTCCTTGTTTTAAGGCGAGAGGTTGCTGACTTGCCTGCTCTTTTTGAGTAAGCAAGCCAGCGATCGTTTTGAACAGAGTTCGACTAAAAGAAAGAACTCCAAGTGCTCGTGTTGTTAGGAGTTTGAAGGTTGGTCGGGTTTATAGACAGCCTTGCACCATACGCCTAGGGCGACATATGACGAGAGCATTATGGGCACGCCGAAAGGCCAGGGGCTGATATAAGATTGCAACATAATGAGCAAGATGTTGATGACAAAGCAAACTGCTATGCCATATTTTCTGTGCTCAATCGCTACCAATTTGGATACGCCAAAGTAACCAATGGCAAGCATCAGTGCTTGTAAAACGAGTTGGGTGGTCATAATTATTCCTTGCTAAATTGAATGGATAAGTAGAGCGGGTCTATTCTTCGCCTTGGAGCAGGCCAGATTTTTGGCTGGCTAGAATAGCGTTGTCGCGCTCTTTGTGAGCAGCACTGGCGCTTGCTGCCAGGTTTTCTTTGTGGCTAGTAACAGCCGCACTGCGAGCTTCAGCTAAGGCGTCTTTGCCCATGGCCAAAACTTCTTGAGCTTTGTTCAGCACTAAGTCTGGTGCGCTTAGTGGGTCGTTGAGATAGGCTGTGCTTTGGCTTGCTTCAAAGTCTGGCAAAACTGCTACGCCAAGGTCAGAGCCAGCCGGTAAGAAGCGGAAAGTAGTAATTTTCACGCCGGTACCGAAATCGAGCGGGTTAACTGATTGGCCAACTTCTTTGCCATAGCTAGGTGTGCCAACGATGGCAGCCAGACCATTTTTCTGCAAACTAGCAGACATGAGTTCGGCAGCACTAGCACTATTTTCGTTGATCATCACCACCACTGGGATATTGTCAGGTAACACTCTCCAGAAGCGTGGGTGGGTAAATACTTTTTCTGATTTACCGTTCACGATTTTTTCACGGCGAAATTCACCGGCGCTTACCGACTCTTTGATGTGGATGATTTGATCGCCTTCTCGTGACAGATACGACACCAGAGTGCCTTCTTTCATTACCGCTTGCAGCATCTCAACCACCTGGTCTAAGCGACCTCCTGGGTTGTTTTGCAGGTCGATGGCTAAGCCTTTCAGCTGGCAGTCTTGCTCAGGCTTATACGTGTTTACTATTGCTGCCACAGCTGCTTTCCCTTCGGGTAATGGCTTGCCGGTGCAGGCCTCATACAGAGCTTCTGTGAATTCTCTGGAGACAGAATTGCCAAACATACCGACCTTTATGCTGGCGAAGCCATTGTCGATTTTTTGCCAGGTCGCTTCTTTTGTGTGCACCTGAGCCCGGGTAATGTTGAAAGTTAGTGGTTCGAAGCCAGCGCTAGTTGGGCGCAGAACTTTGATGGTCACTGTTGTGCCAGCAGGTCCACGAATGTCAGCTACTATTTCGTTGACAGTGCGTCCGCTGCTCTGTTTACCGTTTACTTCTGCAATGCGATCACCAGCGGCAATTCCAGCTGCTTCTGCTGGGCTGCCTGGGTTGGGTCTAGGAAAGAACATCAAGGGAGTATCATCGCTTATTTGGGCCAGCGCTACAGTGTCTTGCGAGTGTACAGCGCTCAGAGCTTCGGCTTTGTTGGCCATATTTAAGAGGGTTACTGGTGCACCAATGCCTGCCAAGCTTGAATCGAATGCTTGTGCTAGATTGGCGAATTGCTTGGCTGTGAAGAAATTGGTATGCATTTCATTCAGGTCAGCAAGCATTTCTCGAATAGCTTTTTCTGTTCTTTCTTGGCTATCTAGAGCCGATCCTTCGTCAAATTTGTGCTGCCATTTTTGGGAAAATGTCGCACGTTTTTCTCGGTCAATGATAGAAAGATCAGTTTTTACTACCATGTCAAAGGCGCAGGCGTAGAGCGTTTTACCATTGAATAGGCCAGTATTCTCAGGGTTGCAGGCGGCGCTGACATAGGGGGCCATGAGATCGTCTTTGTCTTCAGCGACTTCGCCGTAGACAGTGTAGTTGGTCTCTATAAATGTCTTCAGGTCTTTTTCGCTTTTGGCCGCACTAGGAGCTATTTGCAAGCTGTTGTTGGCGTAGATATAGACCGGGTAAGACACCGTGGTAGTTTCATTGCTAGTTTTGTCTTTCGCCACTACCGCTTGTTCCGAGACAAGTTTTTGTACTAGTCCTGCGTTCTTTGATGTGTCCGCTTGATAGAACTCAATATCGGGGTACTGCTTGGCCAGGCTTTCTAAGAAGGCCCGTTCAGTCTGACATTGCTCTGGGATGCAGACCTGGATAAAACTGTTGCCGCTAGCGTTGAAATCTGCCCGGTGTAAGTCTTCTTGGGTGATTTCACCCACTAGTGGTTTCGGCGATAGAGAAGTTTTACTGCCGTCCGTTGGCATAATTGCTTCTCTCACCCCAGGAACACGAATGCCCAGGTTTTGAGCTTGCGTTGTGCCGGCACTAGAGTGATTGTGACCGCTAGTGTCACTGTTCATATTGCCAGTCAATCCACCAACTAAAATTACTATTGGCAAAACCGAGTTGGTCACCACATGCAGTAGCACAGGTGTCCAAATTGTTCTTGTCACTAAATAAAGCGCTCCGGCCACTAGTCCGAAGAAGAACTCGCTAAGAAATGCATCTAAGTTCAAGTGGGCCAGGGCAAAGAGGGCTGCAGCAATGAGAATTGCTATTGAGCTGCCGCAGACTGATAAGAACTTGTGAACAGCTCGGCCAAATGTGCTTGAGCTGTTGCTTAGTTCTTCCGCCTGGGTGGCAAAGCTGGTGCGCCATAGGTTGAAGATAACCCCACGAAATACCATCTCTTCCATGAAGGCCGCTAGCAATGCCACAAGCACTGCGGTCATGAGAAAATTGGGCATGGACATGTGCGCCAGCACCTGTTCAATGCCTTGCGGCCCTGATGGTGCGCCGACATTTGATGATACAGCGGCTTCGGTGCCGGTTGGCCCAATGTGGATGAAAGCATCGGTAGCGTAGTCAAAGAGATAGGTCAGGGCAAAGCCGCCGATGGCCCACATCGCAATCTTCTTGAAGGTCATGCCCACAAGGCGATAGTTGAAGCCCAGTACCTTGGGGAAATTGGGCAGGTTGCTATCTAAGTGAAAGAAGGGATGCAGTTTTTGCGACCAGGTGGTGACAAAAGCAGTTCGGCCAGTGAAGTAGAGGTAACTCAGTACAAGCGGTGTGCCGGTAGTACCAAGGGTAAACAATACTTCGCTCACCGATGGCATAAATGGCTTGAGTGCCTCCACGTGCCCCAGTGAATAGATCAATAAAAAGGCTACAGCGGAGCCGAGTAAGCTCGCTAATATTAGTGCAAGAGTTGCACTAGTGGCCCAGCGGAAGATAGCTAAACCGCTTGCAGCGGTTGAGTTAGTCGAATCAATTTTCATATTCGTTCCTATATTTAATAACTAGTCTTTAGTAACTAGTAAAAAGTGGGGCTTTCGCCTATGGGGGCGAAAGAGTAGTTAATCAACTGTCTGTGCAATTCGCTTTCTAATTCGTGAAAGTCGTCGGCAAGGTCTTCACCGGCCGCTTCTAGAGCGTCGTCAAGAAGTTGCTCGGCAGCCTGTAGGTCGTTGACTTCAAGTAGGTTGTACGCTTGCAGGTAAGCCACTGTTGCGGTGGCAAGAGCGCTGATTGCTGGTAGTGATGTTCTTACCGATGCAAGAATGTCGGGAATGCCGGGCTCGTTTAAGGCTTCTAGCTCGGCGATGATTTCGTTGACGCGTGGATGCATCTGCCCCGAGAGCATGTCTATGTCTTCAACAGCGATATCGAGTTCTTCTAGCAAGGCTGTTGCCATTGGTGAGAATTCAGGTTCAAGCAGATCTTGTACTTCTTGTACTTCTTGTTCTGCTGAGCTGCCGCGGCATTGAGTCAATGCTTCGAAAAGTTGTGTGATGGCGAGTTTGTAGCCTTGCATTGTTGTCATGTTTGATGCTGTCATAGGTAGTTTGGCCAATGTTTGTTGATGGTTGATTGTTGATGGTTGATTGTTGATGTTTGTAAGTGGCAAATTCTGAATTGATTTACCAGCTGATTTGCAAGAAGCAAACTTCGACCATGCCTCTGCGGATAAAACGTGGATTTAGTTCTGCTTCTTTAAATACGTCATAAAGCACTCGTGGTTGCCCTTTGATGTTTTCAACGGGGATTACACTGTCGCTTTCAGGTGATAGTGGCGCCACGCACGCATACTGGTCCTTATCTCTAAATGACAATTCCAAGACCTCCATGGATCTAGCTGCATCTTTTGTTGCCGCTATTTTGGTCATTGTTTTGTCGAACAGTTGAATTGCATCTTTGCGCGCAGAAAGTTCTTTTAGGGCGCCCATATTCCAGATTTTGTTGCCGTCGCCAAGAAACTTTTCTGCTTGTTCAGAAACGGGTTTTTCTTCACTGTCCAGCTCTTCTACGTGGTTAAGAAGGGCCTGAATCTCGTCCATCTTTTCTGTTAGGGTTGTGCGCAAGTAGATAACTAAAGCGCCTCGTGCTTTCTTAATGGCTTTTTGATTTAACATTTTTGTTTCCTTTTTATTATGGTTGAGTTGAAAAGGTTGCTACTTCCGCTGCCTAGCGCTTCGTCAACGCTAGTTGCTTCAAAGTCGTAGAACATGTCGAGCTGAAAGTAGTTTGTGTTTGTCGGTTTTGCTTCTTCGCCTGGAGTAGCAAGAGCCTCTGTCAGTGAGCCAATGCGGTTGATGATCGCTGCATAGTGACTGAGGTCAGCAAATTGGCCGATCAATATGGTGGCGCCATGAAACACTGAGGTGAAAGCCATTACAGCTTGGGTGATAGTGCCAAAGGGAATGTTATCGTTAAAGTAGAGGTGATAGATAACCAATGGTGGAATTAGTGGTACCAGGTGATTGAAGACTCCAGTAAATAACTGAAGATTTTTGTGTACGATTGTCATGTCTAGTAAGTTCGATATTACTGCAGTGAGAGCAAGCTCTGCTTCAGTAACAGTCGTGGCACTGCTAGCATTGTTAGTGACGAGCTGATCGCGGGCGCTAGCCAATTTGGCCCTGAGGTCGGCTTCTGTTTTCATTTGGCGATCACTAATACTAATTAGTGTTTTGCCAATCTGTGAAACAATTACCAGGCCTAGAGTTGAGTAGACGATAACAATGAATGAGAGTGATGGTGAAATTTTCCACAGCACTATCATAAATGTGCAGACGGTGACGAAGGCATCCAAAATCGATATGGCTAAGCGTATTGACGAACCGCAAAATGAGTCTACATCTTGGGTCATGCGCTGCTCAGGATTGTCAATTTCGTGTGATTTCTCAACTCGTAGACCAGCGCCTTCTGCGAAATATTTGTGAATTAAGCTCCTTGAAAGCCAGTCGCGCCAGTAAAGTGCTAGGCGTGTTCTTAAGAGGTTGTAGTAAGTTTCAACTGGTACGGTGACTAAGATGGCGAGAATGGATAAGAGCAGGTAGAGACCGAAATCAAACCAACTTTTCTGTTCCATGGCCGTCATGAAGTGACCGGAGGTAATATTGATGCAAACTGCTACACCAGCTTTAGCAGCCATTAGTGTGAGGATTATTCCGAGATTGGTAAAACCAACCGAGCTTTTATCCGATACCCAAAAAGGCTTACCTATTTTTGCTAGCCTTTTCCAAGGCATCGCTGTGAGGATGTTGTTCATGGCAGATCTCCACTAGTTAAGTTCAAAAAATATGAGTTAATTGATCGCAAGGAAATTAAGCCAAAAGCAAGCCATAGGTAAGCTGATGCTTAGTGGTGGCGGTTTCTGTTATTGCCAGGCTAGGGTAGTGACCGACTCTTTTGTCAGAGTGATTTCCGCTACACTTTTTCCTTCCTCGATACTAATTGTTTTCTCCGGGCCTAGATTAGTCAGCACTAGCACTCTCTCTCCGGAGGGATTGAGGAATGCTACGTGTGTAATCTCTTGAGTTGTTTTCAAGGCCGTAGAATCAATTCGTTTTGCACCGCGCTCAATGAACTTAGAGAAGTGTGCAAGAGCGTAATATTGACCGCTGCGAGTTACTTCTTTGGTTATTGAGTTAATGGTTACTAGGCCGCCACAAGGGAATGGCCCGATATTGGGGCGACCGGTTTGATCAAGCGCGAGGTTCCATACTGTAATGCCGCGGCACCAGTTAGAAAGATTTGAAGTAAATGTTCTTGCCCACTTGATGTAATCGCTCTGGTAGTTGGGGTCTGTATAGTCAGGGCCGCCTTCTGTCCAGTAGTGACTGACCTGTGGGTGGGCTTCATGCACTGTGCCAATGCGCCATGCGTCGCCGACATAACCATGCCAGGCAATGGCCGAGGCGTATTTGGCTAGGGCAGGAGTTTCCAGCGATGCCACCGCTCTACCCCAGAGGTTGTAGTTGTGGTCGATAATCCAAATTTGTGTCTCCAGGCCTTGCTTTTCAAAGAGCGGTCCTAGATGGTAACTAACGAAGTCGACTTCGTACTCTTGGGGCCACAGACAAGCTGGCATTTTGCCGTCTTGATCTGTGTCTACCTCGTTTTGTACCGTGATGGCATGAATGTTGATGCCCTCAGCTTTGTAGCTTTCAATAAATTTGACAAAATAATTGGCATAGCTGCCAAAGTTCTTGCGTTGAAAGCTGCCACCAAGCATTGAGCCGTTAGATTTCATCCAGCCTGGCGGGCTCCAGGGTGAGCCGTAGAAAAGCATCTCAGCGTTAAGTGCCAGCGCTTGACGCAGATAAGGCAGAATATATTTCTGGTCGTGTGCGATAGAAAAGCGCTTTAGCTCGGGGTCTGGCTCGCCTTCATCATAGCTGTAGAGATGGGTAGCATAATCACTTGAGCCAATGCAGACTCGACAAAAATTTAGGCCTAGGCCTCCTTGCGAAGCTGGGCTAAAGAGATCGCTAAACAACTCAGCTCTAGCATCTTCTGAGAGCAGGTCAAAGTTGTAGCAAGCTGCATCGGTAAAAGCACCGCCAAAGCCAACAATTTCTTGAAAGCTTGTTTCTGGATGAACGCTGATGACCTCGTCGGTGTTGGCTCCAGAAAAGCGCCAATAAACATCGACTGATTGCTGTTCTAAGCGTTGGTCTGGGCGCTGTTCTGAATTTGTTTGCATCAGGCGCATGGGACCGTAGTGCAGCAGAATTGGTTTTGGATTGCTAGAATTTCGATTAGATTTTCTCTTCAGCCAGTGACTAGCGCGCGAGAGCATGAAGCCCAGCACTAGGCCAATGACAATGAAAAACTTAGTAATACTTGTGTGCATGGCGAGTGCCTCAGTATTGAATGAAAAAGGCCATACAAGCTGGCGGCAAGAATCTTGACGCCAACTTGTACGGGTGAGAGTTTACTGCTTAGAGTTTGGTGCCACCATTGGTAGATGTATGGGTTGCACAGAGATGCCGTGCTCTAATTTGTCTATCAGAGTGAACAGTGCTGCGTGATCGCCCACTTCATAAGATTTCAAAGTTTGACCGTCAATAACCACTGAGTGAACATAGGGGTGCTTTGTACCAGCTGTTGAAACAACGGCAACAACGTAGTAAATATGTCCGTTAGTGATTAGAGGACGCGGTTCTACTTTTTCGAATTGTGACCAGTCGGCATTCCAGTTGCCTTGCATCACTTGGATAATGGCTTGTCTAGGACCATTAAGAGCAATGTCAGGCACTATGTATTGTTTGCAATAACCGGAAGCGGCATCAAAGAAAAGAATTTTTGCGAGCTTGGCACTATCGTCACCTTTGGGTTCTAAGGTGATTACTTCTTGCCAGCCAAAGTTGCTGTCGTAGACTTCGATGTAGGGTGCCTTGTTGAAATGTGGTTTGCCTGTGGCATCAGGTTCGCTGACGCGCAGCTCATGCTCTTTTGTGATCATGCGCCCTTTCATGCCGCCATTCCATTTGGCATAAATCTCAGCATAGAGCCGAGCTAGCTTGGTGGGATAAAACGGCATGTTGGGATATTTTGCTTTAGCCGTAGCTGGGCTCATATCGTTTACTATGCCAAAGCGATTGACACTCATTACTCCAGCTAACTCGGGCAGCATGACTCCTGTTAACGTTGGTCGGTAAGAGATGTAAGGAATGAGCATCACCAATGGGCTGTTGTATGTTTCGCGCCAGTAGAGTGCTTCTTGCTGTTCGCTGAAAGGATTATGCACCGCGAATGCTGCTTGCACTACCCAGCTTTTGGGACCGGCTAAGAAGAAGCCGTCATTGCCGTCGGCAATTTTTCCTTTCATGTTGACGTGGGTGGGGTCTACTGTAGCGACGTTTATGACTGTGTCACCAAGAAAGTTGTACCAAATGCC
Source organism: bacterium Ga0077546 (assembly GCA_001464165.1). Next base: position 3,047 of record LNEX01000340.1, on the reverse strand, counting down.
ATCAGCTGCCCCTTTCAGGTGAATTGCTCCTTCCCAGCATTGGTTTCCCTGTGAATCGCAAGGCGCCATGTGTGGTTCAGAGACATAGGTTCTGGTGTCGTCATTGAGGTTTTGCAGATATCCTAGTGCTGTAGCTTGAGGCAGCATGCGGAAGTTCTTCTTATCGGCATTGGGCAGTGTTCTGATTACTTCAGGATCTAGCACTTCTGCCATGGTCCATTCTGTGACATCTTGATTGCTCGAATCTAGCCATGAGAACGCTGCAATAAATAGAGCAATGCCCCAGACAGTGAGATGAGCAGTGGCTTTTGTTTTGTTGCCCCAATCGCTGACTTTTCCCTGTAGTAAAAAGGCGCAGCTGAGAATAATGGCTGCAGTTGCAGGGCCCCACTGCATCACATATTGCCAGGCTGTGATTGTATAGACATGGACAAACGGCAGGGCGTAGATTGCGATAGCCGCATAGAGGCCTGTATAGGCAGCAGCTGCGGTTATACCAGCCAAGAAGCCCCATTTTTTTGTGCAGTAGACAAAGGTGGCAATCACTGCAATCCATCCTAGACCAGGCTGGAATAGTGGCAGAGTTATGACAAATGATAGAAACAGAAAGCGTGCGATAATTCGCGCATAACCCGCTCGGACTGATGGTTCTGTGAGATTATTTAAGTTCATAGGTAAACCTATTGGGTGAATGTTGATTCGAAGTAGTCGACCTCTAAACCGTGGTTCAAAGGCCGACTGCTTGCTTTTAGTTAGCTGTTTCAGCTCAATCTATCGGATGGGGAAGTCAAACTTGACTTTATCCCCGGTTACGATGGTGCCAATTAAGGTGCATTCGACTGTTTTTATTTCAATAGTGCCAACAAGAGATTCGTTGGTACTGTTTACCGTGAGACAATGTGGTCCGCGCTTGATGACGGTTAGAGCTCCTTGCACAATAAACTCGACATCTTGTTGCTTCTCAGCTGGTGACAAGTGACTTAGGTCGATAGTCAGCGTACTTAGTGCTTGTGTTGCGGGACTTGGCGGAACCGTCACTTGAAAGAGAATGGGCTGAATTGGCTGAGCAGATGCTCGCGCTTCAAAGCCGTTAGCAGCCGAACCGCTGGAGTCGCGGTGGCGAATGCTGATGTACATGTTTTATTATCCTGATTGTGATGTTAAGGGCCCGGAAGATAAGTGCTCATTAGAGTTGTTCTAAGGGGGTGATTGATACGGCTTTAAGAAGTGGACGGGTGGATCATTTGCCTTGCAATAGCGATTGACTTAACTGTGCTCAGCGGCAAAATTTTTGTCTGCCAACTTCGTAGCCATCGTAGTCATAAATTGACTCGTACCAGCATTCTTGATAATTTTGCCGTGGTTGGTATCTCTCTTGATAGCCATAATCACGTTCGTAATAGCGCTGTTGTTGTTGTTGTTGTTGTTGTTGTTCTCGATATTGGCGATCTTGATCAAATGATTCTTGATCGCCAATGTAGCCACCTGCTGCTGCCCCGGCGGTGCCACCGATAACGGCACCATTCAGGCCATCGGCAGCACCGCCGATAACGGCACCGCCCAGCGCACCAATAGTGCCATACCGTTGTCCTAAAGGAGTGGCGCAACCGCTCAGTGCGAGTACGGTGATAAGGCCGAGAACAAGCAGTAGGGGGCGAAGCAATTTGTTTCTGGCAAGATTGCTTTTGTTCATAAGTTTCTTCCTCGGTTCGTAATTTGGTTTGTGGGTGAGTTTGTTTGTGGCTTTCTGCTTGCGAAGGAACAGTTAGCGACAAACTCGTCTGTGGTAGGCCACGTAGCCATATCGGTCATAAACCGGTACGTACCAGCATTGATATTGAGGGCGTTGATAATAAGGGGGGCGATAATATTGCCGCGGGTAATAGGGCCGTTGGTAATATTGTTGATAGGGCCAGCGTCTGTATTGGTTATAGCCAGGGTCATAGCCGCGCCGGTTATAGCGGTAGTCGACTTGGCTGAAGGATGAGGCGTTGATAAATGTATCGCCTTGTGCGCTTGCTGCGCAGTCTGCGAGACTAAGTATGCTGAAAAGAGCGAAGATAGCTACTAGTATCAGCCTTAGTTCTTTTCTTTTCTGGGAAAAATAGTCTTTACTTTTCATGTGTTGATCTCTGTTTGATGGTTTGGTCTGAGATTTAGGTCTTTAGCTAGAGAGCAACTAAGCTATTCAGCAATTAAGCTATTCAGCAACTAGGCTAGGAAGCTAAAAGACTCGACCGGGTCGCAGACGGATGTTGAGCATGAAGCTGATTGGATTTGAGCCGTAAATTGGCTCAAGTTCATTGGGCACGAGGTAACCGGTGACATCGAAACCAAGGCCAATTCGTATGGCGGAAGAAGCATAGACATCTCGCGCATAGCCAGCAGTCAGGGCGCAGACTGTGCTATTAGCTGGGCTTATAGCGCTTGCGCTGTGCAGGTCTTCGTGTCCGGAGAGCTCGTGTTCCAGACCTGGGCGACCGTAGATATTGGTATCGGTTAGACCGGGCTTGTTGACGCACTCACCTCTGCCGTAGAGGTAGTTGCGATCGTAAAAGTTGATTGTTCCTTCGAGTAAACCGCCAGTTAAGGTGCCATGCTGTTCTTGGTTGTGACCAAATACTCCGGAGACGGCAGTATAGCCACCATCAAAGCGTTTGGAATATTGAGCAAAAACAGTATAGCGTTCCATGTCGCCGGGGTGTAATACTTCAGCGTTGTGCACAGAGGCGTATGATGCTCCGAGCACCCAGTTTTCGGTAGGTGCATATTGTGCCCGCACTGAAAAACTGTCAAAGCTACCACTTTCAATGATGTAACGATTTTCGCCTGGTTCTTGACCGCGGAATATCGAAGCACCAAGCCGCACTTTGCCAACATCAACGCCTGCGCTGAAAACGCCGTTAGTGATATGACCAGCGTCCATGCAGTGATGGCAGAGAGGTACAGCTGGGTTCTCTAAGGCAGAAGCTCGGTGCATGAAGGCTGTAGGGCCTTCTTCTCGATCACCAGGAAGGCCGAAATAGAGATAATAGCGGAAGTTTTCT
>LNEX01000339.1 GCA_001464165.1 bacterium Ga0077546 | reverse complement strand
CCTCAGCACTCGAATGATGTTGATACATTTCAGTCAACGCCTTAATTATCACTTGATCGGTTTTGTGTTGCATATCTAGAGCTTGCAAAAGTTCTTGGCCGGTCATCAGTCCGCGGGCAAGTATGAGTTTGCCCAGCGGTTCGCCCGATTGATTCTGCTCTTCAATTAGTTCTTCTAGTTGAGTCAGTGAGATCTTCCCGCGTTTCAACAATAGTTCGCCAAGTTTTTCCGGGCGTGTCAACAGCTCCCATTTTTGCTCTTCAGATAAAGGTTCTTGATGTGTCATTATTTTCTTAGCTCGTTAGCTCCTCAGCTCGCGACCGGTTGGCGCTTTTGTTGTTTTTTCTCCCGCCACCAAACCAATAGACAACTGGCGTTGAAGATGGAGGAATAAGTACCAGATATGATGCCAATCAACATGGCGAGAACGAAGTCTTTAGTGGTGCTGCCACCTAGTAGGTAGAGAGACAGCAGTGTGATGATAACGGTCAGTGACGTATATAGAGAGCGAGCAAGAGTCTGATTAACACTGTCGTTAGCCACATCACCAAAGGTTTTCTTGTATTCCTGCTTGGTCTCTGGATCGATTGCTTTACTGCCAACAAACTTAGCGTTTTCTCTGACTCGGTCAAAGACAACAATTGTGTCGTGAACTGAAAAACCAATTACTGTCAAAATTGCAGAGATAAATAGGCTGTCGACTTCTGTGCCAAAAGCTAGCCCTAAGAGGGCGAATATGCCGCACAATACAAGCACGTCATGCACTAGAGCGGCGATGGCACAGATGGCATAGTCAAATTTGAAGCGGTAGCTAATATAAGCAACCATGCCACCAAAGGTCACGAATAGTGCTAGTAGGCCGTTGGCGAGAAGTTCAGGACCTATGGTTGCCGTTACTTTGTCTACTGATATGGCCTTAAATGGCCCGAGTGCTTCAGTCAACTTAGCGTCTAGTTGGGTCTTTTGTTGCTCGCTATCAATGGCTTTGGTGCGCATCACCACAGCTTCTTTGCCGGCTATGTATGTTTGCTGTACTTGTGAGCCAGTTAGACCTGATTCTTCTAAGACCTTATGCACGGCCTCTAATGTAGTTGGTTTTTCAAACTGGTATTGCAGAATTGAGCCACCGGTGAAATCGATACCGGGCTTTAGTGGTGCGCCGTACTTGGCAACGCAAGCAGCAATACCGAAAATTCCTGGTACAGTCAAAATCAATGAAATGGCAAACCAGATACTGCGATATTTGACTATGTCTACGATGTTTTTGCTCTTTGCCCCTGTCATACGGCCTCCTTGGTCAAAACTTTGTTAGCTTTCTTTTCAGTCTTGTGGCCAAACAAACCGAGGCTTGATGGAATCAAGTGCAACATAGTACGAGTGGCGGTAATGGCTGTAAACATTGATACGGCAACACCAATTGCTAGGGTTACAGCGAAGCCTTTGACTAGCGATGTGCCGAAGAGCATTAGCACTCCGCAGGCAATCAAGCTGTTGACGTTACTGTCAAAAATTGACGACATCGCTCGTGTGAAGCCGTTTTCTACAGCCACCCAAAGATTTTTGCCAGCATTCAACTCTTCTTTAGTTCGTTCGAAAATCAGAATATTGGCATCGACGGCCATACCAATCGAGAGAATAAATCCAGCAATTCCTGCCAGAGTTAACGTTACTGGAATGGCTTTGAAAATGGCAAGGGTAGCCAGTGTATAGAGTATTAGGGCCAAGTCGGCGATTAGGCCTGGCAGACCGTAAATAACTACCATGAAGACCATAACTGCAGCAATTCCTACAACTCCGGCAATCATGCTCTTATGAATAGAGTCTTGTCCCAGTGTAGCTCCGACTGTGCGCTCTTCTAAAATTTCAATTGGCACTGGTAGAGCACCAGCATTGAGCTTGAGGGCTAGGTCTACAGCTTGATCGCGGGAGAAGCTGCCTGTGATTTGGCCGCGTCCGCCCATGATAGGCTCGTTAACACGCACACCCTGGTATCTATCTAGTGGAACCGGTCGGCCGTCAGCACCTCTATCAGTCGGTTGGCCGTCAAGAAAAATACCAATACACTTACCCACTAAGCGCGATGTCAATTCACCAAATTTCTTGGCGCCACGATCTTTAAATTCAAAATCGACCTGCCAGGTACCGCCAGCGGTGGGCGTGCCCTGAGCTCTTTTGAAGTCAGCACCGGTGAGGCCGACTTCTTTCCAGTAGGGGATGCCTTCGGAGGTGAAGTCTAGTTCTTTAAACTCAAGCATGGCAGTGGTGCCGATGCGGTCTTTCGCTTGCTGCGGGTCTTTGATGCCAGGCAATTCTACAATTAAACGGTCTTTGCCAGCTCTTTGTACCAGTGTTTCAGAAACCCCGAGGCTGTTAATGCGGTTGTTGATAACAGTGAGAACACCGTCCATTACGGGAGTGGTGATCTCAGGCACCTCTGGTGGTGCCGGGATGGCTTTGAGAAGTAGTTGGCTACCACCGCGCAAGTCAAGACCAAGCTTGAGATTGGTAAACAGCGAGTAGCCTTTGTAGTTGGCTAGTACCTGGATGTTATTTCCCATGCCGGCATTGTCATACTCGGTTTTGACGGCGTCTTCTCTCTGGTAGTTGTTCATTTTGTCCCAACCAGGAAGCTTTTCTACCCGTTTGAGAACCTCAACTTGAAGGTCGTTCCCTGTGAGGTTGGCAAGCCTTTGCCACTCTGCAATATTGCCTTCCGGGACAACTTGGAAGAGTGAAAATAGCGACCAGGCCAAGACTCCTAAAACCGCAAATGGTTTCCAGTCTCGGAAGAAATCTCTTGAGCTTCCTTTGTGGGAGCCGCTCTTTTGTCCGAATATGCTCATGATTTAAAAATTACAGCCTAAATA
>LNEX01000338.1 GCA_001464165.1 bacterium Ga0077546 | reverse complement strand
AGCTGTTATGACTTGGTCGCCGCCGCGCTGTACTGCTAGTTCTAGAGCTTGAATCGTGCGCGCTAAAAGCTCGTCGTGCTCTCTCGCGTGGGTGGGGAAGGCTGCCAAGCCAACACTGGTTGTCACTTTAAGGTTGTGCCAGTTGTGGGTGATACCGTGGCTGGCTACTCGATTGCGGATGCGTTCAGCTACGATGGCTGCTCCCGAGGCATTGGTTTCAGGCAAAATAATGGCAAATTCTTCTGAGCTATAGCGAGCAGGGATGTCAACGTCGCGCACTGCCCCGCGTAAGACTCCGCCGATCACTTTCAAAACCGCATCTGAAGTGAGGGCCCCATATGAGCGCTGAATATCTCTGAAGCCGTCAACTGCCACCATGCAAAGAGAGACAGGACGCTTGTAACGTTTGGCTCGCTTTAGTTCGTCTTTGACTTCTTTGGTAAAAGTGCGCGAATTATAAAGTTCAGTCAGGGTGTCAAGTAGAGCAAGTTTCTCGATTTCTTCGCCATTGGCGCTAGATAAATTGGTTTGTCCAGCAGTCAAGAGTGAGCGTTGCTCAAGTTCCTTAACTCGCTCGATTACCTGGTTGTCCATAAAGACTCTTGTGCCAGCTAGCTGGGCTCTTTGTGGATTATCCAGCACGCGACAGAACATACAAGTTCTTCCGCTACATATATGGTCCGTGCGTCCTGCCATTTGAAATAGACCCTTTTTCTGGAAATTACTAATCAAAATTCAGTGAAATCAGTCAAATCAGTATAGATTAATCTCTTCTCTTGCACTAGCCATCAGCCAATAGTTTGCCTTGCCTGACGATAAATTTGCCGTCGACTATTAGATCACTGGCATTTGGTGCGACCTCTAAAAGCATGCGGGCAATAGCTTCTTGATCATGATCTTCTTGCCAAAGATTTCTATCGAGGGGAAAAGCTGCCAAGTCGGCTGCTTTACCTACTGCAATTGAACCCGTTTTTTCTGCCATATTAACAGCCTCAGCAGCTTTAATCGTAATCAGGCTGAGCGCTTCAACAGCGGTTATTTGTGTCAGCCAAGAAGCTGCTTCTTTGAGCATGCTCAAATCACTGTTCGAAGCCAGGCTATCGCTACCAAGACCAAAACCGATGTTGGCGTCAACAAAGCTGCTTAGATTGGCCGGTCCGGTCAAGAGCCTCTCATTGCTGCGGCGGCAGAGGGCGGCAGCAGCACCGCTCTGGGCAAATACTTCAAAGTCTGCTTGATTGAGCTTCACGCAGTGAGCGGCAATGAGGTTGTCATCGAGCAAGTCAAAATGTTTAAGGTGTTGGGTGGGAGTTCGACCATGGCTTCGCCAAGTCAATTCATTTAATAGAGTAGTGAATGGTTTATTTGGGTTGGTTGGCATTACTTTGGCTAAATATTCATCTATTGCAATGCCTTCACCGGAAATCCAATCGGCCTCTTCCTTTGACTCAGCCAAGTGAGCGGTGAGCATTTGGCCCTGGCTGGCGCTCCATTCTTTGGCCTTTGCCCAGAGCTCTGGGCAAACTGTATATGGGGCGTGGGGAGCAATCGTAATTGCCACTTGACCGCTGTTAATGGCTTCGATTAGCGCACCACTGGCGGTGCTGATTAAAGATTGATAACGCCTTTTCCAAAGGGCAAAGATTTGTTCAGCAAGGCTTTCGTCTAGACCAAACAGTTCTAGGCCGACTAGACCCTTGAGACCAATTTTGGCAATGGCTTCAGCTGCTTGGCCACTGTATGAGCTATCTACTAAATAGGTAGTGCCTGCTAGAGCGGCAGATTTTGCCCCCGTTTGAGCTGAGCGAGCAAAGTCTTCTTGCGACCATGATCTCGTGCTGGTAACTAATTGGGCCATCCATGTAAACAAAGAGATGTTCTCTGCTATGGCTGGCGCTTGCGAATAATCAAGGTGGGTGTGAAGATTGAATAGGCCCGGCGTTAGCACGCAGTTGGGTAGGTCGACTATGGCCAAGTCTCGGTGCTCTGCTGCTAAGCTTTCGCCTTGTGCTTCGCTGAGAATTGCAGCGATTTTGCCAGCTTCTACCAATACGCTGGCGCGGGCAAACGATTGACCTGTGGCCGTCCAGACCGATGAGGCCTTAATTAAGAGTTTTGGCGATGTACTATAATTCATTTTCCTTAAGCATAATCTATAACAATGACTAGAATCTCAGTCGACGATTTGAAGGAAACTCCTCAACGGCGACAAAATATTGAATTTAACGAAGTATTGCCAGTGGACGAGGCGGTTAAGCCTGTGGTTGGCGATTTGGTTTTGAGCTTGGCCGCCGGTGGCGTCAAGCTCACGGGCAATGTCAAAACTTTACTTAAGCTGCAGTGTCAGACCTGCCTTAAACCATACTTTTACGCCTTGAGCATTGACCTCGATGAGTACTTCGTGCCTCGTTTAAGCGCTATGGCCGAATTTGAAATGGGTGCTCCCCGGGACAAAGAATTACTTAAAGATGATTTTTATGATTCGATTCCTGAGGACGGATTCATTGACATCAGTGACGTTGTGTATCAAGCTGTAACGTTAGCTTCTCCAGTATTTAGTCGTTGCGGCGATGAGTGTCCCGGTCCTCCAAAACCGGAAGGTGCTCGTGGTAGCAGCGTTTCCGGTTCTGACTCCGAAGAGAGTCAAGACCAAAAACCAATCGACCCTCGCTGGAAGAACCTAAAGACTCTCTTTCCTAACCAGGAATAGAGGCTTTTTAGTAGATAATAATTAGTCCGGAATATGGAGGATCGATACAGCAATGGCTGTTCCGAAGAAGAAAACATCCCACCAGAAACAACACCAGCGCAGAGCGCACTGGAAAGCTTCTGCTCAGACAATCGGCACATGTGCCAATTGTGGCGCTCCGAAACGCAGTCATACTGCTTGCGGATCCTGCGGTTATTACCGCGGTAGACCAGCCAGACTAAGAGACGCTGTCGTTTAGTTATTGCAATTAACATGGGTCATTAGACTTAGTTATTCATTGGTGTGATTAGTTTGACAACGAGTCAAATCTGGAGTCTGGCATGATTCGAGTGGCCATAGACGCGATGGGCGGTGACTATGCTCCTCGTGAAGTAGTTCACGGCGCCGTTTTGGCTGCCCGTGAATATGGCATTTCGGTTCAATTGGTCGGTCAGCTACCGGCAATCGAAGCTGAGCTTAAACGCCACGAGATTGCCGGGCTAAATATATCGTTGGTGGCCGCTTCAGAAGTTGTGGCTATGGATGAGAAACCAAGTAAGGCGATTCTTCGTAAGAAAGATTCGTCTATTGTTTTAGCCATGAAGCAAGTCAAAGACGGTCACGCTGATGCTGTAGTCGCCTGCGGCTCCACCGGCGCAGCGGCTGTAGCTGCCACGTTCAACATTGGCCGCTTACCCAATATTTCGCGCTGCGCAATTGCCTGTGAGATGCCTACCATTCATCCTAACCGTTGCATTGTTGTGGATGCTGGTGCCAATACCGATTGCGATGCCCATATGTTGATGCAGTTTGGTTTGATGGGCTCAATTCTTTATTCTGGTTTGCACAACGTCAAGCGCCCCAGAGTGGGTGTTCTAAATATTGGTGCTGAAGAAACCAAAGGCACCCAGTTGGTGCAAGACGCCTATCGCCTGCTTAAGGCTCGCGAAGATATCAACTTCATCGGCTTTGTTGAAGGTCGCGACTACCCAATGGGCAAGGTTGACGTTGTTGTCACCGATGGCTTTACCGGCAACGTTTCATTGAAGACCGCTGAAGGTATTGCCAAGATGATCAACCACATGCTCAAGCAAGAGCTTTTGAGTTCACCTCGGGGCAAACTAGGTGGAGCGATTGCCAAACCCGCTTTTCAAGCGCTAAAGAAGAGAGTCGACCCCGATGAATTCGGCGGTGCATTTTTGATTGGTCTAAAGGGAGTATGTGTCATTGCCCACGGTGGCTCAAGGCATACAGCTGTCAAGAATGCTATTCGTGTGGCTTGCGATATGGTCAAAGCTGACGTTGTATCGAGAATCGAGCAATCTTTTTTTCAAACCAACCTAAAACCAGTAAAGACTGATACGGCTGAACCAACAGTCACCATCTTGTAAAGAGGAATAATTGCCATGGCTAAGCTTGCTTGTGTTTTCCCCGGGCAGGGATCTCAGAGCGTCGGTATGGGATTAGACTTGTTCAATAATTTTGCCGAAGCTAAAACAACCTACGGCCAGATCGATGCTGTCGCTGGTCGGGCCCTCAGCACTCTTTGTTTTGAAGGGCCAGAAGCCGAACTCAAGCGCACTATCAATACTCAGCCAACCATTTTGGCAACATCACTAGCGGCTTGGGCTTGTTATGAAAAACTTGGTGGGCCAAAGCCTGATTTCGTAGCTGGTCACTCATTGGGTGAAATTACCGCTTTAGTGGTGGCACAAGTATTATCGCTAGAAGATGCAGTTAAGCTTGTAGATAAACGCTCTACTCTTATGGAGAATTGTCCTAAGGGCGCTATGACTGCTGTTCTTGGTGTTGCTCCAGAGGCATTGGAAAGTCTTTGCGCTGAAGCTTCTACAACAGATGAAGTAGTCGTTGTAGCAAATTTCAACACGAAAGATCAGCTGGTTATCTCGGGCAATCCTGAAGCTGTCGCTCGCGCTGGTGCTTTAGTGAAAGAGCGCTCTGGTAAAGCTATTCCGCTACCAGTTGGTGGCGCATTCCATTCACCTTTAATGTCAGGGGCCGCCAAAGAATTTTCTCAGGCTCTGGAAAATTGTGGGTTTGCTGATGCTACCTGCGGTGTGGTGCAGAACTTCGATGCCCAGGTATCGAAGCAAGCATCTGAGCTAAAAGCGAAGTTGGCTAAGCAGATGGAGAGCCCTGTGCGCTGGACTGCTACGGTTGAGTTTCTTGTTACTCAAGGCGTCGATACTATTGTCGAAATCGGACCAGGTAAAGTTTTGGCTGGCCTGGTGAAAAAGATCGACAAGTCGGTCAAAATCTTTAACGTCAGCGATAGCGAATCACTAAAAGCTACTATTGCGGCCCTGCAAGCTGTGGCTCAAGTCGTTTAATTGTAATATTGCGCTTCTCTAGTTCGCTAAAGAAGAAATCTGGGTCTAGGGCCACTTCTGGAGCTAGCACACCTTTCTTCTCGACCTGGTTGGCAATGATCATTTGTGCCGCTATAGATGGTGGCACTCCGGTGTCTAGTGCACCACAAGAAACTTGCCATTTTTTGTCTGATACCACAGTTGTTTCCATGCGCACTAATTTTTCTTTGCCGTCCTTGCTGCCTTTAATATCAACGCGAATTACTTCGCAGTCGTCTGGTTCGGAGGCTGGAACGGGGAACTTGGCAATCATTTCGGCCAGCAATTTGCGGGGAGTAAAGTCACCTTCTTTGGTGGCAATCTGTTTCTTCTCGCCAAATCCGAGGGCCATTAAAAATTTGATTTTTTCGTGAAATTCGAGGGGTAAGCCGAGGCGGAAAGTGACGCGCTTGATACCTTTGTCTTTGTAAGTCATCGGTATGGTCAAAACTTCAGAATGTAAGGTGTAGATTGCTTCTTGCTTGCCCACTGGCTGAGGAAAGTCGACCATCAAGGCACCAGAGAGTGGTGCTTCGGCTTTGTAATCACCGTCTTCGAATACCATCGGGCTAAGAGTGTATTCGTCTATTAAAGTCTCAATTGAATATGGTGGCAAGAAAGGGTGATCGATTTTGACATTGTCGACTGAGCCCACCAAAATATCGATTGACTCTACAGTATCTAAGTCTCTCTGGCCTGCTTCGGCCATGATATTGGTCATACCTGGGGCCGCACCCATACCAACAATGGCGGTCAAATTCTTTTCTTTGAAGCGCTCATGCAGCTTTAACTGCTCTTTGGTGACGTGAAATAGTCCGCCTAAATCTATATAGTTGGTGCCCGCTTCAAGAGCTGCTTCCATAACATTGACGTTGTGATAATAAGGTGTGGAATTAATGACGCAAGCTGCTTTGGCTAAAATCTTGACCATGATTGGTCTATTGGTTATGTCGGTGAAGTCACCCCTGACGCGCTCTGAATTAAGCGAATCGGCAAATTGATCGGCTTTGTCGCGATCGTAGTCGGCAACCACAACTTCAATTTGCTGGTTTTCGAGCAAATCTTTGACAATTACCTGGCCCATGGCCCCGGCGCCGCCAATTACAACTACTCGCTTTAATTCAGTCATCTGCATAGCCTCTGTATATAGCCGAAATTTTAGCACTGCAAAGCAAGGCTAGATTGGGCCAAATAGAGATCATCGATTTATTTCAGTTGTCGACTAATAACCTTTATATGAACTTGTGCTGCTGGAGCTGCCATAGGAACTGGCTGCCGTGCTCCCGGGCCTGGGGCTTGAGCTTTGTTGCATAGAGCCGCCGCTGCCATATGTCGCCACGGCTGGCCTGGTGTTGGGCCGAGTTTGAATTTGCGTTGGAATAGTGACGTAGCCGTTGTGGCGCACTTCTTGTTTGCGCAAGCTATAGTTGGGGTTTAGGTCAGAGCGCATATAGTCGCCGGGCATACCAACGGTTGCACCCATGCGGGCGTTGGGCAAACCGCCCATTTGCTGGCTGCCTTGTTGTTGGTTATTGGCGGCCTGGGCCGGTGTCAGGTAACCCTGCGGATAGCGCGATTGTGGCTGAGCCGGAGCTGAGCCATATACAGGTATTTGGGCCGATGGGCTGAGAGTGCCTCGGGTAATATAAGTATCAGCCGGCCGAGCCAGGCTCGAACCCTGAATCATCCGCGTTCCACCGACTTTATAGCTTTGCTGGCAAGTGCCAGGGTGGCTGATGAAAATTGAAAGAAGCAGTGCTGGGGCAAGGGTTCGGAGGTTTAGTAGTTTAATCAAAGCCGTCAATGCCTGCTAGTAAAAGAAAAAGGGGCAACAAAGATGCCTGTTGATACGATGATAACTCGCAAGCCTCCTCTTTACAAGTGGGCAAATCTTTATAGAACCAATACTGGCGCAGATTTAAGGGCGGCAAATGTAATCGATTTGTAAAACGGCCTGGCTGGCTCTAGTCTGAAAAACGGAATCTAACCAAGGCAGCAACTGCCCAGATGCCGTCTTTCCAGGTAATTTTCTTGCCTTCGGCATAATCACGGCCGTAGTAAGAAATTGGCAGTTCATAAAGTCTGACGCCTTGCTTCAGAACTTTGGCTGTAATTTCAGGCTCAAAGTCAAAGCGATCACAGCGAATCTTTACCTTTTTGAAAATATCGGCTCTAAAAACTTTATAGCAAGTTTCCATGTCAGTCAAAGTGGCGTTATATAGAACGTTGGTTATTAAGCTGAGAAATTTATTGCCGAATAAGTGCCAAATTTTAAAAGCACGGGTGACCTTACCACCGCATAGTCTGGAGCCGTAAACAACATCAGCTCTTCCTTCGAGGATTGGTCGAAGCAGTTCGGCATATTCTCGAGGGTCGTATTCAAGATCGGCGTCTTGAATCAAAATTACATCGCCAGAAGCATGGCCTTGGGCCGTGCGCAAAGCCGCACCCTTGCCCTGATTTTTTTCATGATAGTAAATGTGAGCGTTGTATTGGCTGGCATCAAGCTGGGCCAAAATGTCACGGGTGCCATCGGTTGAGCCATCGTCAACAATAACTATCTCTTTTGTTAGTCCGGCGGTATCGGCTCTTGAAACCATGTCTAGTACGGTGACAAGGGTTTTTTCTTCGTTGAAGACCGGTATTAGTATTGAAAGTGTTTTCACGGACTGTTTTACGTTCCTTATGTATACGAATTGTTTTACGCTTAGTTCTTATACTTAGTTTTTATGCTGGCAGAATAAGCGCGCGCTTGTGTGCTTCGGTCTCTAGGCTATCGTCAAGCGGTGTTAGCTGAACAGCCCCGTAACGGCGCTTCAGAGCCTGGCTCAGTAACAAATCGGCGAAGGCCGGATTTTTGGGCAAGAGTGAACCGTGCAAGTAGGTACCGTATACGGTGCCCTGGCATGCGCCTTCACTTTTGTCTTCACCATTATTACCATTGCCGACCACGATTTTCCCTAGTGGTTGCACATCTTTGCCCAGATAGGTTTTCCCGCTGTGATTTTCAAAGCCGACAAGGGTTGAATCATCGCTTCGCTTGATAACAACATTTCCAATCATTCTTCTGTTGCCAGCAACTGTGTAGGCGTCTAATAACGATATGCCTTTGAGTTCAGGCCCTTCGTGGGGGCGATAGTAGTGGCCCAGTAGCTGATAACCACCACAGACGGTTAAGACTACCGCTCCGCTTTCTACAGCTGCCTTTAGAGGGCTGGCGCGTTTGACCAAATCTTCAGCTATTACTATTTGTTGCTTGTCTTGACCGCCACCAATGAAATAGAAGTCGTAATAATCAGGATCCGCTTCTTGGCCGATATCTATGGCATCTACCTTGACTTCTATTCCCCGCCATTTTGCTCTCTGGCTGAGCGTGATGATGTTGCCGCGATCACCATATATGTTGAGAAAGTGGGCGTAAAGGTGGGCGATTCTGAATTCCATAACTTCCTTAGTAAGGGTCTCTCTGCTTTCTGGTATATCGATCTTTTTACTGCACTATATATGGTGTGCTCTTGGGTTGTCGTTTGGCAAGTTATTGTCGCAGTAGCGTGTGAAGTTTGAATAACGACTGAAAAATCCCCATTTATGGGCTTCTTGCATGGGCCAAGACCAGTGCAAATTATAGAAAGAATAGTGGTTGCAAAAGACCGATAAAGCATGAATATTTCAGGAGGTTGCAATTCTTGACTAGGGGTTGCCATGAAGTCCGATTTGGCGGGCTTTTCCGGATTTGCGTCTGATATATTTTGGGCGACCAAATTGTAAAATATTAGTGTTTTTTAAGAATCCTCCTTTAGGCACCACCGGCGGCTTTTCGCAGGTTCTAAGTTAAGCGAAATGGTTTTATGGGTTTCACTACTACTAACCGCTGGAATATGTAGGTTATGATGGCGTACGTTAGAGTCAGGTCATTGCTGAAGGAGTGATTACTATTATGAAAAAGGGGTTTGCAACCATTCTTACTGCACTTGTTGCTGTAAGTGCGAGCACCTTGATCAATGCAAATGTCGCAAATGCTCAAGGTGCTACTAATGTCAGTGAATTGACAGACGTAGTTGGAAATGAGTGGGCGTATAATGCACTCAAGGAACTCGTTAATAGCGACTGTCATGTACTGGTAGGTTACCCAGACAGAACATACCGTGGTCAGAAATCGACCACACGTTTTGAACTGGCTGCCGCTCTATATAAATATGAGCAGTGCATACAAGAGCGTCTAGCTAAAAAAGCTGACAAAGCCGATTTGGAAAAATTCGCTGCTTTGTTGGAAGAATTTCGTGGTGAGTTGAACCAACTGAAGGCCCGTGTCGACAGTTTGGAAGCTCGCATGAAAGCTGTTGAGGAAAAAAATGCTGAGCAAGACATGCGCTTAGCATATGCCGAAAGACAGAAAGGTTTCATTTGGGAGCGTCTAGTTAAGGGCACATTCATTGATGTCCGTGACATAGGCGTAGGAGTTGGTCGTGGGGCGAGAGCCATCTACGAGTACATGTTCTAACCGAACCTCCCTGCGCGAGCTTGGACCTGACTGAACTACTCGGAACTCCCGTCGGCTTTGCGGCTGCCGGGAGTTTCGTCATCAAATATGGTGGCAAACTCTGAGTAATTTCAGAGAGTAGTCAGTCGGTCTTCTGCTCAAGTAGCTTCAATTTGAGGACTTTCTTTTGTCTCATCCTTTTGCTGATGAGCTTTCCTTTGCGCTGACCATAAGCGAAGAGGTAGACAAGCTTGCCATGAGCTACTTCAATAAGGGTATTGAAGTAGTGGAAAAATCTGATGGCAGCCCTGTAACAAGGGCTGACAAAGAAGTTGAGCGTTACATCCGTGACGCTTTGGCGACGAAATTTCCCGGTGATTCAATTTTAGGTGAAGAAGAAGGCCCCACGGATGGTGCCGCTGAGAGTAATGGACGTACCTGGATTGTTGACCCGATTGACGGTACCTACAACTACGCTCGCGGCATTCCTATTTGGTCTACTTTACTAGCTCTTGAAGTTTCATCAGAAATTGTCTTGGGTATGATTGTTGCCCCGGCTATGCATGAGCTTTTTTATGCTGTCAAAGGCCAGGGTGCTTTCAAAAACTATTTGCCAATCAAGGTTTCAGAAATTGATCGGATTGATAAAGCCATGCTCAATTTTGGTGGCCCCGATCGCATTCTTGAAAGAGGGCTTTGGCCTGAGCTTACAGAAGCCGTGCGCGTCACTGATAAGCAACGAGGCTTTGGTGATTATCTCGGTTTTTCTTTGGTATTTGAAGGTAAGTCTGAAGCGATGCTTGAAGTCGGGGTTAAGCCCTGGGACATCGCTTGTATGAAGATCTTGGTTGAAGAAGCTGGCGGCGGCTTCTTCGATTTGTCTGGTGGAAGCTCTGTACATACGGGTTCATGCATGGTGACAAATAAGCACCTGATGCAAGATTTCAAGAAAATGTTCGTCAAAGAAAAAGTATCGAAATAATGGAGCGCGAGTGGTCTAAATCGATAAAGGCTCGAATGGCTCTAGTCATGACAATGGCTGGAGTGGTGCCTATTGTGATTTGCCACTTGATTGTGTTTAGTAACAGTGGCGCACCACTAGAAGATTATTTTCGTTATGTACCGCTCTATATTCCGCTGCTGTTGATTTTGCTTGGTGTTAATTGGTTTCTGTCAGACTTGATTCTGCGGCCAATCACTCAACTATTGACGGCTACTACTAAACTTGTTTCTGAAGACATTCGTCAGCGCTTAGAAGTTGACCCCCACGAGCCCCTAGAAACTCTGGAGTTGAGAAAGTCATTCAATAAGCTGCTCAATCGCTTAGAGGAGTCGCTTAATATTCAGTGTCAATTCGTTGCCGATGCCAGCCATGAGCTGCGCACTCCGCTAACTTCGATTCAAGGCTATACCAAGTTGCTTTTGCGGCGCGGGGGTAATATTGATGCCAACCTTCTAGCCGAGGCCTTACAGACCATTTCAGACGAGTCAGGAAGGCTAATTCGCTTAGTTTCTGACTTGCTTCAATTGGCACGGGCTGATGCCGGGCAGGCGATTATTAATCAGCAAGAAGTGGTTGATCTGCGCTTGGTATTGACCAGTGTCGAAGATACGGTCATGGTCATTGCTCCAGAGCAAATTGAAGTTCAGTTCATTATTCCGCCCACACCAATTTATGTTTTTGCTGATTCGGATCGCCTTAAGCAGGTCTTTCTCAATCTTACCAATAACGCCATCAAGGCTACTCAAGCTGGTGGCAAGGTCACAGTTACACTGCGCTTTACTAATAATCAAGCAATCATTCGCGTCATTGATACCGGTATTGGTATCGCTCCAGCCGATCAACAACGTATTTTTGACCGCTTCTATCGCGTGGAGAGATCGCGCACCAGAAGCCGTTTGTATGGTGGTGGCACCGGACTTGGTTTGGCCATTGCTTTGACTATCATTAAGGCGCACGGTGGTGCCATTGAGTTAGAAAGCGAACTGAACAAAGGTTCGACATTCACAGTGCGCTTGCCTGTAACCGATAAAGACGATAAGTCTGGTTTACCACCAGCTGCATTGACTCAGATGACACCATCCGAGCGGCGCAATAATGAGCGTATTGCGGAAGCTGAGCGTAAAAACGAGAGTGCTCAACCTCAGCCGCAGTCTTCGTTTGCGCCTGAGCCATCATCAGCGAACAACGTTGCTTCAATTGGTTCGACTGCCAGCTCTAGTTCAACTAATTTAGCTGCTTTGCCAGCGCCGGACTCAACAGCAAGCGCTTCCACCGATTCTTCGGCTAATTCTGGCACGGGTTCTTCAACCCCCAATTCAGTTCTGCTCCAAGTTCGGGTCCAAGTTCAGGTCCGAGTCCGTCTCCAAATCCAAGTCCTAATCCAAGACCCGAGCGCGTATTTGGTCCACCACCAGAAGACGACGACTGAAGCTATTTTGTAGAAGTTTCTAACTCAGTAAGGTTGATGCAACTAGTTGCAAGTCAGCGTTCTTCAAAGCTTTGACACGAGGCTTAACGACTCGTGAATAGTATTCGCGTTCTGTTTTTGTTAGGGTGCCATGTTCTAACACCTTAAATAGAATCTGCTTTTGTTTCTCTGTAAATAGAATGGATAGCGCTGTTTGGAATTGTTTTTCGCGTTCGCTATCTAGTTTCTTTGTCATAGAAACTTGGGTAGTTACAAGTTGAGACACAACATAATTTTTGAAAGTGTTTTCTAGCCGTTGAGGATCAACAGAAATACCTGCGCCAATGCTCATTGACTCTTGGCTTTCCATGCGCGTTTTGATATTTTCCAGCAAGCTCGGTTCTCTTTTCTTTAGATAATCTCGTAGCAGTTTTTGCTCTGCTTGGCTATCGGGAACCCAAAAAAGGAATATGCATGTAATTGCTGCCAGCATTCGAAATCTTCGTTGCAGCGAATTCTCAAGATGTTGTTCGATTTCTTCAAGGGCTGGTAGACTCTTTTTTAGCAACATATGGGTGAGCACCACCGGCACTCCTTCTAGTATCCGGCCTTCCTTTGACTGAAGCATGGAAAGCATTATTTCCGCTGGCTTCGTCTCGCTCTTATGGATAAGCGGATAGCCGAAGCGTTCAAGATCGTGTAGAAGTAATTCTCTATTTATGGATTCCATGCTTCTATCATCCTTTTGAGTTTGTCTGTGTTATAGCCATTCTCGCCTAAGAAAGTTACAAAGTTTGTTAGGTTTGTTTTGCACTTCGACGGCTGAATGTTGTAACCGGCAGTGTCTATGTAGCGGGTTACAAGTTGGTCTAGAGCTATGTTCTCTGATTGGATCATCAGCAGGCTATCTTCTTCGTCAACCATGGTGCCGCGAAAAATTTTCGAGATCACCAGATCATCAGGATTAATGCAAGCTAGTGAGAGGTGCGAATATGTTTTGATTAGTCGGTGTTTGCCCGGACTATTCACCGGATCTAGGAGATCGGTAGTAAATATAGTCTGACCTCGGAACAGATCAAATATCCATGGTTGATCGGGATGTCGATAGCCGTTTCCCGTTGCCTGCGAATAGCCGAGCTTCTTCAGCATTGACACTAAGGTCGTAAAATGGCTGGGGTCTGGTACTAAGAAATCAACGTCCTTTGTGCTTTCCTTATGACCGTAGATCGTTAAGGCTGTGCCACCACATGCAGCGACAAAGACTCTTTGTTTGAGATTGTTGTCCCAAACATCCAGTGTTTCGAATAGATCTTTTTGAGTGAGGCGGAACTGCATATTTTGCAAGAAAATGTACTGATATTGTATTTAATCGTACAATCTCTGTCGCGGTTCGTCAAGCGCCTTGTTGGTTTTTGTCCATTTTATTGTATGTTTATGTACAATATTATGCAATTTTTTATTTTTTTGAGCTGAAGCCTGGTTTGTTTGGTGCAGATTCGACTTGCTATAGTGTGGAGTTATTTTGAATTTCGCTCTGCAGCAGAGTAAAAAGCTTGCCGGTCTGAAGAAAATTAATTGTGGCAAACTGGCCGATCAGCGGCGGCCGGATAAGCATTATCCGGATTAGTGCTTTGAACTTCCTTTTGTCATAGACTTCGGATGTTCAGACGGCTTGAAATTGCGAATAGCAATTTCTTGCTTCTCTTTAGCCAAGCGCGCTTTAGTCAATCGTTCTACCCTGGCCTTTACGAAAGCCATATCTTCCTTCTTGAGCAATTCAGGATGTAAATCAGAAAAAGCTAAATAGGCTCGCAATGCTTTTTCTAATGATATTTCGGGGCCAATTAACGGGTCAGATCTCTCCACTGTCTCGCCGGTGTTTATATCTAGCGCAAACATCAGTTTCAGCAGCCGTCCCATGTTCTTGTCTTTTTCGTCCATAGATTAGTCATTGTCTGGTGCTAAAAGTTCGACAAGTTCATTGAATTTCGCAGCAGCTTTGTCTAGTTGTCCCATTTCCGCATACGTTTTCCCAATTGCAGCCGCAAGCGAAATAATTGCTACACCTTCAACTCCGTCGAGGTGAGAGGCATAAGCCGCCTTCGTATCGGGTGTAATTACATACCAGGGCTGATGGTAGTGATCCTTCATTAACTCAACGTATGTTTTTTCGGCGTCTTCGACTTTCTTGTCCTTGCAACTAAGCAGTGCCAGAGCAATCTTGCATCTTTCTGATATTTTCAGGTAGAGCAAATTTGTGTAGATATCGCGCATATCAAAGCCGAATTTAAACTCATGCTTGGCGCCTTGCATTATGGCAATACTGGCTTGATAATTCTTTTTAGCCACGGCCTCCCGCCCTGTAATCTTGGCAAAGCGAGCAATTAAAGCTTGAGCATACGCTCTGTCTTCAACCTGTTTACTTGCGTCTACCATCGCCTGGTACTGTTCGACACAAGACCAGCACTCTTTTGCCGTCGCTGGATTAGTTAGTGTATTGATCAACTCAGGAGCCAGAGCCTGGAAGTTGGTACCAAGTAGATCGTCCTTTGCCTTTGCATCCGCCAATGCGCGCTTGATTGTCTCGATTTTCTTAAGGGGCGCATCTGGCGATTTAAGCTGCGTGCCTTTATTGGCCGAAGTTGCGCTATCGCTTGGTTTGACTTTTGCCTTGGTCTGAACAAGTTCCTTTTTCTCTACCTTTATGGTCTGGGCAGAAGAAGGAAGACTTAGTCCTAGAATTAGTATCAGAGAAGCAGGCAAGATTGATTCGGCATAGTGCCAGCGCTTCTGAAATAACAAGAAAACACCACCGCTTCGTACTGAGGCTAAAAGGGCAATGATACATGAATTAGGTGCATGCCTCCCCTGTGGCAAGGCTGGGTTCGGGCAGACCCTGATAT
>LNEX01000337.1 GCA_001464165.1 bacterium Ga0077546 | reverse complement strand
TATTCAACTACGAAATTTACCAGCTAGAAACCACAAATAGGCACAGATGGGAACTTAAGGTTAAATGGGCACTGTCAAGAATTGATACTATTCGCATCTAAGTTATGATAATCAGGTCGCAATTGAGAATAATTCCTAAGTGTTGTCGGCCAGGCGCTAAATCTCCAAGAATCGCCAAACCGAGTAGCACACAGTAATTCTCAGCATATTAAGCAGAGGCCAACTGACTCAAAGGAGCAACATTGAATCTTGAAATCAATGACAGCAGCGAACTCAAACTTCACAAACCAGTTGAGAACCAATCGCACCCAGTGCAGGGCAATGTCTTTCTTGGTTTTTTCATCCCCGGCCAGTATCTTCTCTTAAGGTCAACCGCAAATGAGCGCAATAATCAGCCACCACCAGTGGTTACATACAAAGTTTCCAATCTCTTCAACAGAGAAGAAAATTAGTAATGACTCCCTAGCTCCCGCAAGCTCTCAAAACCTTCGAGGGCGCCGCGTCTGGTCTAAGTTCGCCAGCGCGACCATAGCAGCCAATGTCGGTGGAACAATTGCCTTTCATGACCAAGACAACGACATGATTGTGCGCTGGGACACCGGCCTCGTCACCATGCACAGCAAAGATAAGCTTCTGCGATCAGCGTTTCTCATTGGTGGTCATCAATGCCTGAAAGACCATATCGATTGCCTGAGCAACAGATGTCAATGCGCCAAAAGAAGTTGATTCAAGACCCTATGACCGAAGACGAAAGAAACCTACGAGTAAGATTGCGGGAGCTAATTACCACGAGCCCCAGAGGTCAAGAGATCAGCCCCCTAGAACTGATGGCTTTGGCCAAAAAGAAAGGACTGGCAATAAGCGAACGGTCGATTTACCGTTTGTTGGCCAGATTTCGTAAAGAAGGTGACCTTCCACCGAGCGGAGTGGCGGCAAAGTTGAAAAAATTAATAGAAGCCCGTGATGACGGCAGCCACTTGACAGCGACAGAGCTGCACGGTCTTGCCAAGAAGGAAGGGGTCAAAGCCTCTCTATCGACCATATATCGGGCAATAGACAAGTTGAGAGCAGAAGGTTTTGTCAACTCTGTTAAGCAACCCAAGGCCCAAGCTTTTGAAACTTCAACTAATAAAAGGGCCCATGATCACCTAATTTGCTTCAAATGCGGCAAAACTTTAGAGGCAGAATCGATATTTTCTGATTTAGGTTCGTTAATAGCAGAGCGAAATGGCTTTGATTTTTCGCACTCAGAGCTTATTTTAAAAGGGTACTGCAATGACTGCCGCGGCGCTTCAGTCTAGCAGACGCCCGAAAGGCACACCTGATAAGTGTTTTGGCGATTTTTTGCCTTTTCCAGGGAATTGCCAAGAAACCAACTAGGTGACCAAAACTGCGATCGAACTATATTAAATCTCTATACATCAACCATATCCACCATATTTAAGGAGTAATCGTGCGGTACACGAAATCAATTTGTAAGCGCTGCAGGTCAGTAGGAGCTAGTCTTTGCGGAAAGCCAAAATGCGCTTTCATTCGCAAACCCTTCGGCCCAGGCCAACATGGTCAGGACAGAAAGAAAACTTCAGAATACTCTTTGCAACTCAAAGCTAAGCAGCAAATTCGCTGGACCTATGATGTCAGCGAATCACAGTTCTATTCTGTCTACGAAGAAGCTACTCGCGCTAAGGACGTTACCGGTACTGTCATGCTGCAGATTCTCGAATCTCGCCTTGACAATATTCTCTACCGTTCAGGCCTGGTCGGCACAAGAAGACAAGCCAGACAGGTAATCACCCACGGCCACGTACAAGTCAACGGCAAACGCTTGAACATAGCTTCAGCCAGAATGCGTCCAGGCGACGTAATCACTGTCGATCCTAAGAGTGCTGCTTCCGTCAAACCAATGAACATCGGCTTGACAAGCGTAACTCCAACCTGGCTCAAGACAGATGCTGAGCAGCTAAAAGTTGAATATGTACTGGTTCCAGATCGCGAATCTTTAGACCAGACGTTCAAAGAGAACTTGGTAATTGAATACTATTCAAGATAAGTAGCGAACAGCAACCCTGTCTGGGTTTTCGGTTATACGATAAAACCATGTAGGCACTGTGTAAGCAACATTTAGAAGAGAGGCTAGTTTTTCTGGCCTCTCTTT
The DNA here is from genome assembly GCA_001464165.1 of bacterium Ga0077546. The sequence goes on along the minus strand of LNEX01000337.1, from coordinate 43,488 downwards.
TGATTTTCTCGACTCTTCTGCAGTTTTGCAGTTAAAACCCTGGCACGGGGAATTCACTGATCAAGCAGTAGCTTGCTCTCGCGCTCAGCTTCAGGAGTGCGACCCAGGTCATTGAGAATCTTGATGTGAGCGCCGTAATCGACCAGAAGCTGGGCTCGAAATCGTTCAGACGAACTCCGATCAGCCAAAGTAAACCCCTGAGTACCCACATCAATGCACTCTTTTAGAGCTTTCTCCGCAATTAGATACTTACCATGCCGCTGGTAAAGTTCAGCAAGGTGATGCAAGCCTTTAGCCAGAGCCTCTAGGCTTTCTGCCGCTGCCTGCTTGTCGGAATTAACTGAAGCAAGAGCTACCTTGGCTCGTTTTCTGTAAAGACTCACAGCACAGCGTACATAAGCCTCGGAGAGGTGCGCAAAATGCCACTGATACTCATAAAACTTTGCTCTGTCAACTATCAGAGCAAGCGCCGCGGGTGAAGGAAGTTGAGGCACCCCTGAGTGCCTCCCAGCCAACTCCAGAAAGTAGTTTTGAAGCAGGCGAGCTGGCGCTTCCTCTTCCGTTCTTTGTGCAGCTCCCGGAGAAGCCCCAGGCACTGCCGAGGCAGTGGCCACAAAGGGCCAGCCTAAACTAAAATCTCCAGCCACAGCGGCAGCGCACTCAGCCCAGTTCTTTGAAGCGCAAAAGGCATCAAGGCGACCTTCAAGCTCATTCCAGTAAATCAGCAAAGACAAAGAAGCAAATAGACCACAACCCAAGGTAGTTAGCAGTGTCGCTATTAGCGGGCCAAAACGTGAGCGTGAAGACATAAGGCTAGACGCTACTTCTTATATTTCTTGATCAAATCTTCTATCTGGCTTGGGTCAAGACCGCCGAGTCCAGCCGGAATCTTGTCTTTTAAATTATCCGGAATCTGACCACCAGCTCCAAGTTTGTCTTTCAAATTAGCAGGAATCTGATCGCCATATTTTTCTTGCAGCTTGCGAATGAGATCACTAGTACCTCCTCCTGAAGAGCCTCCACCCCCTAACCCGCCAGCAGGGAAGCCCGATGCAGCAACTGGTGGCGCTGGTCTCTGTGTTTTCAAAACAGCACTGCGTTTCAATTGGTCGTCAAGGCTGCTGTTAAGCGAGTCGATACGCTTGTTCAAATTAGCCTCTGTCTCGCCAGTTTTGACCGAATTTTCAAGCATGGCAAAGGCATTTAGGTAAGCGTCAATACCAATTCCTTGGGCTTTGGCATTGAATATGCGCAGAACTAATGCTGTGCGCTTCGCCTCAGCAGGGCCAGGTTCAACGAGAGGACCGTCATTAGCGGCTGCGCTAGAAACGGGGGCAGATGGAGCTGGAGTCGAGGGTGCCGCTGACACTGGGGTTGAAGGCGCAGCAGGAGTTGAAGGCGCAGCAGGAGCTGCCTGCGAATTTGGAACTGCTGTCGAGGTCGCACTAGAACCCGGAACCTGCGTCGCTGACGAACTTGTAGCCGCCACTTCTTCAGCAAAAGCTGACTGGGCCACTAGCCCTAAACCAAACTGAACAGCCAGCAAACAGCCTAGCCGCTTAGCCACCTGGCATCTCTTGTTATCAGCTACCGCCCTTACTGTTGTCATTTAAATCGTCCTCATCAGCTCTTATTATCCTACTACCCAGCCTGTTGAACATGCTATTGCCACATTCACTCATCGCCATTAATTCGCACAGAAATGGCAGTGCTAGACTAGTTGAAAGAAGAGACACTTCGTAGGCAGAAAAGGCCAGCTATGCCGAGACAGGTCAACAAAAAACTAATTACCCCTTCTTTCGTACAACTCTTAGCGATCATGGCGGTACTAGCGATGTTAACAACGGAGCCGTCGCCAGCTCAGACTCAGTACGAGTGGGTGCCTGGCTCTCGCCAGGCGCGTGTTGTGCCAAGCGGTCAGAGTCAGCAACAATTTCCCCGGCAACAGCGCTATCAACAACAACAACCACAATACCGGCCACAGACTACCCAAACCTATCAAGCTAATCCGACTTCAGCGGTCTCCACGCCGGCACCCAGTCAACAAAGCCAACAAAAAGGCAAGTCATACCACTTTGTCGATTCAGTAATGGTAGACGGTCTACAGCGTCAATTTCAGGTGCATGTACCACCTGGCTACGACCGCAGTAAGCCCATGCCTGTAGTGCTGATTTTTCATGGCTTGCACATGAACAGCACAATGATGATAGGAATGACAGGCTTCAACCCAGTTTCAGATCGCAATAATTTTATTGCTGTATATGGCGATGGTGTCAACAATCGCTGGAGCGACGGCCGCACCAGCTCTGGAGTTGATGACATTGCTTATGTCACGAGCCTGCTAGAAAAACTAGCCAAAGAAGTAAACATTGACCGCAGACGAATCTACGCCTGTGGTATCTCCAATGGTGGCTTCTTTGCTCAGGTTTTAGCGTGCAATATCCCAGACAAAATTGCTGCAGCTGGTGTTGTCGCTTCGACTATGATGGATCGCACCCAAGCAATGATGCAAGGCAGCAGAGCAGTACCGATTGTATTCTTTCTAGGCACCGATGACCCCCTACTACCTTGGGCAGACGGCCGCACCAAAGACATCGGCAAACTAGGAGAAGCACTCGGCTTGAGTTCACTAGGCTCAATTGACAATGGCCTGGCTCGCTACGGCGGGCTGATGACCGTGCCCGAGACAATTAGTTTCTGGACAGGCCACAACAACTGCTCGGGCAACCCACAAACTAGACAAGAAGCAGACCGAGACCCGCGAGATGGCACCACTGTCAGACGAGAAAGTTACGGCTCATCCTCCAACCAAGTGGTGCTCTATACCATTGAAGGTGGCGGGCATACCTGGCCTGGCTGCCCAAATCTAACTGCTATTTCGGGCCTCACTGGCAAAATAAGTCAAGACATCGATGCCAGCAGCGAGATGTGGGAATTCTTCAAAACCCGCAGCCGCTAAAAGCTTTGTTGCTTGGCCAGCTTTTCGGCCTCAGCGAGCTTCAGAGCTACAGCAGCGTTGTTACTAAGTTTCAACGCTGCACGATATTCAACCACGGCTCCTCTGTAGTCTTTTGCCGACAGGCAAAGCTGAGCCTGGTTAAGACGACTGGCGACGCTTTCTGCTATCTGTAAATTAAAGAGACAACTAGAAATGTTTTTCTCATAAACAACCTGCGCTCCATCAAAATAACTGGCCCAACGAAAGTACTTAAGAGCTTGCACAGGCTCAGCAATGATGCTCAGACCCATATCGTTTAACTCGCAAGCCAATAGCATCTGTCCATTCTTATTGCGGCTATCAATTTTTAAAACCTGGGCAAAGCACTCTAAGGCTTTAGCAGTGTCATTTTTCGCTTTCGCTTTGCTAGCCTCAGCAAAGAGCAATTGAATTTTACCTTTGTCTGTCAATTCAGAAGACTGGCTGTCAAAGGCAGTGGCACCACCAATTTCATAAAGTTTATACAGAGTAGCAACGTCGCGCGAAGTGATACCACGTTGGTTAGAAAGGGCAGGAAACATCACATCTTCTTCGTAGGGGCTATGCCCAGTCAGACCAAGAGCATGACCAATTTCATGCACAGCAATCATACGCATAAAGTCTTTGGTCATGAGCTGATCTGGAAACGGAGAAATGGTAAGGAGTAACACGCTGGCGTTGTCCACCCCCTCCATATTCCCATGCAGTTGCGCCTTGCCGGCTTCAGCGCGTAATGCCGGTGCATGCAAATCATCAACAAAATTGACAGTGATATCAGCATCGGCAGCTGAGTCAACAATCTTCAGACCAATCTTTCCATGACTGGCTTTATCCCAGTCATCTATCGATTGGCGAACAGCCTCTTCGTACTCTGGGCGATATGACTTCAAAGCATCAGCGCTGGCGATATGAACACGCAAGGGAAAACGGCTGAGAGGCCAGCGAAAAAGCCCTTCTGAGACTGCGTCTTTAAAATAGTCAGCAGCACCACCAACGCTAACTAAATACTGATTAGGCCTAGCTTTAGCAGCATCAACCTGCGAGCGAATAACCCCAGCCAAAGCCTCGTATTGCTCGCGCTCGTCACCCTTAGGAGCAACCTTCAAATAAGCATCATAACAATTCAAACACTTATCTAGGTGCCCAGTACGGTGATAAACCTTAGCGCAAACCAACCATGACGCCAAGGGCATGGCCGCAGAACTTAACGCTCCTGAAGACTCTGAAGCACTCAGAGTTGCAAAATCTAGCATGCGACTAACCTGATCTAGAGCAGCATAAGCCTTGTCTTGAGCCAGCAGACAACTAGCAAGGCCAGTCAAAGCAAGCATTGACTGGGGATAAGCTTTTACCGCTGCCCTATAAGCTTCTTCTGCCGCTCTCACCTGTCCCTGCAAAAGCAACTGCTCACCTTGTTGGCAAGCCATTGCAGCCGGATCTGCCACCACCTTTGAACCAACTGGCTTGGCTGAGGCGGACCAGATAAAAAGCGGATCGGACAGCATAGCGACAACAGCTAGACCGGCATAGACCATGAGGCGAAATTTTGCTAGCGGAATTCGCGCTCTCACCAGATGTCAGGCCCGACCAAGAAGAACCTTAGCCCTGTTGTAGTGCTTCTCAGCTTCTTCTAGCTTACCTAACTTCTTAAGAAGCTTAGCAAAGTCGCGCAAGCTGTCAGCTAGTTCAGGGTTATCGGCGCCCAATTCTTTCTCGCGCAGCACAAGCGCCTTGGCCAGCAGCGGTTCTGCCTTATCAAAGACACCTTGCTGAAACTGCAATCCAGCTAAGCTGGTAAGGTTCTCGGCTAACTTCAATGGCTCTGGCACTTCAGCATGCTCAAGAATAGTGACGGCTCTTAGTATCAGCGGCTCAGCCTCAGCAAATAGCCCCTGAACGCACATTACACCAGCCAGATTGTTGAGATCATCGACAACTTCTGGATGGGAGGCACCAAGCTCACCCTGACGCCACGACAGAATGCGCTCGTAGGCACGTTGGGCTTCGGGATAATTTTCTTGCTCGTAATGCATCTCTGCCATTTTGGTTAACGCAGAGGACATGGTGGCAATTTGGGCAGCCTTAGCAGCGGCAACCTCAGCCTCATTCATCTTTGCCAGACGCGAGCTTGAAGCGCTTGGCTTCATATCTGCGGCAGGGGCAGGAGCTGGAGAAGATGAAACTGGAGCTGCAGCTGGCGCCGGCGTTGGAGCCGGGGCAGGAGCTGGAGCCGGCGTTGGAGCTGGAGCTGGAGCTGGGGCCGGCGTTGGAGCTGGAGCTGGGGCTGAAACTGGGGCCGGGGCAGGAGCGGGAGCGGGAGCCGGCGTTGGAGCTGGAGCTGGAACTGGGGCTGGAGCTGGGGCCGGCGTTGGAGCTGGAGCTGGAGCTGGGGCTGGAGCTGGGGCCGGCGTTGGAGCAGGCGCAGGAGCTGGAATTGGTATTTCAGCCGTGGCTCCCACCTGAGGTGTCAGCTGCGGAATTACAAGCGCGGAAGATGAGGCAGTAGGAGCAGCCGGTGCCACTGAAGTTGAACTGCTAGCTGCTCTGGTTGAGTCACCCGGCCTGGCAGGCTCAGACTTGAGGCTAGAAAACAACGAACGCATATCAACATCATCTTGGGCTATAGGTGCAACCTCTTTTGGCGGCTCACTTGGCTTTGGTTCTGGTTCTGAATGTTGTTCTGGCTTTAGTTCTGGCTTTAGGTTCAAATTAAATTCAGCGCCAGTCAAACTACCCGAAGAAAGGAAATCGGAGCCATGGAGCGCATCACCAGCAATACCAAATTCTGAATCACTAATATCGGAAGCACTAAGAGCAGTTGCACTTGACGAAGACACATTTGAAGCAGTGCCCGCACCGTTGTTTACGACTCCTTCCAACTTACTGAGAAGACTATCTAGCGAAGTATCTTCAGAAGCAGCAACATCAGCAATTTTGTCTACTTCGGCTTCTGCCATCGAACGAAAGACTGCTGTTGTTTGGAAAGCGTCAGGACGATCTGCAGAAGCTTCAGCTTCTGCGCTAGCTATGGCTGCATCAGGAATCTGGGCCAGAGAAGCAATCAAGGCCTCAGCCTGAGATGCAGCCAAAGCTGTTTTATCATCCACCTCTGAGATTTCAGAACCATCTTCGCTCAGTCCAAACAAACTAAGCAGATCAGCACCTTTCTCTTCCGTAAGAGGTACAAGAATGTCAGTAGCCTTGCTGCTGCTGCTATTATCTCTGGGAATATCTAGACTATCTAGCAAATCCGAAAGTCCAGGTGCCTCACTAGATTGAGTCACCACGGACTGCTCAACAGCAACTGGAGTAGCCACAATAGACTGAGCAGCCATTGCCTGCGCTTCAATTACTTTCGACTCAGCAGCCTCTGTAGCTAACGACTCTTCTACCGCGAAAAGTTTAGACTCTAAACTAAATGGCACAGCGGCTTCTACTGCCGCTATAGACACAGGCGAAGGCTCTGCTGCTGCAACCGAAACAGCCTCATTAGCTTCTTCTTCGGCACTGACTTCTCTGGTCCAACCCAGTTCAACCAAGGCCTGTTCAAATGTAAGATTGCGCAAACGTCCCTGATTTATACAATGGTCGAGAACTTGGGCGGCATTGGCCAATGCGAGATCACCTTTCTCCATCAACAAATTGCTGTCTAGGGCCGCCTGACGACCGACGTCGGTGAGAAAGCCGGTGACTTTCAAGATATCGGCCAATGCTAGCGGATTCTGACGTGCCATCAGCAAAGCCCTGTCAATATCATCACTAGAAACTACTTTTGCCGCAATCAACAAATCTTCAAAGCTGTGTTGACTACTAGAACCACCGTCACCGCCATACTCTTTAGATGAATCTTTAGTTAAATCACTACCCGAGTTATTCTCGGAATTTGTACTCGAGGATCTTCCGTTATCACCTGAAGACTGTGCCACAGAAATGTCAGCTAGCGGCTCATCTTTTAAATAATGAGCTTCGAGTGCTGCCAAACGTGACAATGTATTGCCTGGATTAGCCAAACCAGTCGGTTTAATTTCCGTATTACCAACCACAGAAGCCATCAAAGACTCAAGAGAAGGTCCATCGTCTGAAGTAGCGGGGGCATTAGCAATGGCAGCGGCCTGCGAAAACTCGGTCTCAAGTTCCCCACTGCTCTCAGCGACATCGTCCGCGGCAGGTTGGTTAGCCTTGTTGATCCGACTTTGGACCTCGGGCAAAATCCTCCCAGTTTCCTGCATCTGCTTGAGGGCGGCCCCTGCTGATTCGCGGTCATACAGACCTTCTTCAATCATCTGCTGCACCGTCAATGCAACATTAAGCATCTGTTCTGAGACGTAACCCTGCTCTACCATGACTGCGCCAATCGGGCGTTCACTCAAGAGACCGAGCTCTAAGCAACTCATCACATCAGTTTCATTCAAAAAATTGGCCATGACAAGCAATTCGCCAATGCGTACAGTCTTCTGCAAAGTCGGTCTAAGTGAAAGATCAGCGTATAAGCCCTGATTGCCTGATAGCGAGGCACCAGCTTTTGTCGCCTCATTTCTCAGAGCATCAAGAGCCTCCTGTCGAGCCATCATGTCGTCGCGAACTCGCACCTGTAGCTCAAGAGCAACGCGCAAAAGTGAATCAGGCATCGAACCATTGAGTACAAGAATACGACCAAGAGGAAGGCCAGTAGCTAGAGAGCGCTGCATTGCCGCACCGAAGACAGCTTTGTTAATGATGCCAGAGTCCATTAGCAGCTCTCCCAAGCGATTAGTTTGGGTCGAAGCCTGCTGCTCAATAGCCAGTTCTTCCTTAACCAGATCCTGGAAATTAGCACCGCTCTTTACCGAAATCTTCAAACAGCGAGCTGCCAGATTCATATCAATAACTTTGTCGCGCAACATAGACTGAGCATCAACTGCCGACTGTAGATCCCGATGGTTAATGAAACCTGACATCGTCAGCATTTGACCGATATGTAAATGCTTGGTTCCGGCCGAACGAGCAGTATCATCCAGCTGCTTCTGGCTAATTACCCCGGCCTTGACAAAGAGCTCGCCGATTAAAATATCGGTCGGATAGCTTCTTGTTGTAGCGTTTTTCTTCAAAAAATCGAATGGCGGCACGGCTTCCCTCGGTCTACTCCCAGCATCAATTACATATACGAACTATAGCAATACGTTCCCCCACAGAAGGCCTCTCTAACTCTTAGCACCCCTTGCCGTTGCAATGTTTTGCACAATTGGTACAAGATCTGGCAACCCCTGCCTAAGATTAAAAAGCGATTCTATATTAAACGATTTGAGAGGGTAGATAAAAGAAGTTAGAAACGCAGCGAACAATTATCAGCAATGACCAATTCTCAGAACACCAACCAGTCCGAAACCGCGCTAGCCAAAGTACTTATAGTAGAAGACCATCATGCGACCATGGATGGCCTCTTCCTTGGCCTTTCCCATGTGCCTGGCCTGACGGTGGTAGGAACAGCTAGCACTAGCGACGAAGGACTGAGGCTAATGCGCCAACATCAGCCAGATGTCACAGTGTTAGATTTGCACCTACCAGGCACAATGGGCCCCAAAGCAACGATTGAAGCGTTCAGAGAAGCCGCCGGCGAGCAAACCAAGTTGATAATATTTTCGGCGGAAAGCCGCATGGCATTTATTCAATCGGTTTTAGCAATGGGTGTTTCAGCCTATCTACTGAAATCTGAACGCGTGGCAAAAGTGGCCGAAACTATTCAAGCAGTGCTATCTGGACAAAGTGGTCTAATTTCTGACGAAGTAACCAAGACCTACAAAAAAATCACAAGGGCTGAAATGGAAGTCTTGACCATGCTCGGGCGCGGCATGAAATATCAAGACATTGCCGACCATCGCTTAGAAACCCGCGAGCAATTAATTGCCTGGGCTGTGCAAAACGGCTTCGGCAGCGTTGAAATGGAAAATTGAGCGCCTGATTCACTATGAATGACTTTCTCAAACAATTTTTTCGTGCACAATCAGGCCAGGAGCTGCCTGAAGACGGCATTCTACCCGGCGCAAAAGCTCGTCAAAATTCCGAAAATCAAAAACGATTCACAGAGCAACGAGCCATCAGTGATGAAGTAAACAGCGACTATCTACAAAAGCAAGCTGAAGAATTATCGCGAGCCCTGAGAAACCATGCTGCTCAATATATACAGACACTGACTGAATCAATGCCAAATTTGCATTTAATAGTTAGCGAACCCCAACGAGTGCCCGAACCAACAAACTGGCTACCGCGAGCTGAACAACGAAACCTGCAAAACAAAAACAGCCCCTCTTTCTACAATCGTTGGAAAATTTCGGGCGGCGGCAATGTTCTATCAGTCAGAGCGACCAAGGGCCTAATCGAATTTTTCGTCGTCCCCGACAAAGAAGTGCCACACATTACCATGAGCGAATTTGGCTCGCGCTACCGCGGCAAATTTCAATATGTTGAAACCCGGGGTGGCAATGCTAGTGGCAGCGGCAGCGGTATGACCTGGAAGCACGAAGGGGTCAAACTCAACGCAGAGCAGACTTGCAAATTTGTTGAACATCTAATAGACGAATTAGCCGTAGGCAAAGAGCGCCTGCGCAATAAACCATTTCCTGAAAAAATTCTACCTAGCCTTGAAAAACAGTTAGAGATCGAAAAAAACAACCTACTTTTCAAACTTCTCAATCAGCAAGAAGAACTGAAAAACCAATTAGCACGCGACTTACACGATAGTGTTATTGCTGACCTAATGATGCTCAAGCGCTACTTGGCAGGCGACAAAAAGCTCTCGACTGAAGAAACCATTGAAATTGTTGACGAAGTTGTCGTGCAGTTGCAAGTAGGTATTGAGGACTTGCTAGAACGTATTTCAAGGCGCACCGGTTTGACAGTTGATTTTAACTTCAGCGGCGAATTACCTAAATACCCTGATTTGGTCAGCCTCCACATCTTTAGAGTTGTACAAGAAAGCCTCAACAATATCGAAAAACACGCTGGTGCTTCAATAATAACAGTGAACATCAAAGCTTCTTCACATGGTGTTAGTACTTTCAAAGTTAGTGACAATGGCACAGGCTTTGACGCTGCTCAGGTGCGTATGGAGGCAGATGGCTCACACAGTATGGGCCTAGAAGGCATGCGCGAAAGGGTAGAACTAATTCGCTGTTTCTATCCTTGTCAAATTTCAATCGAGTCACAAAAAAATCACGGTACCACAATTACTCTCAGCGTTTCTCAACCAAACTAAAATTCTCAGTCAAATTCAAATCACAACTTTTATAAGGTCCAAAATCTGTGCATAATCCGCAATCTAAACAAGTGGCACTGATCGCCACAGCTCTGTGCCTGACAGTCGGATATTGCCTCAATTGCATAACAACGCTTGGTATTTCGCCCGCTCAAGCAGCACCAACTAAAAAAGATTTTGGACCATACATGAAACTAGTGCAAAACAAAATCAAATGGACTCCTCCGGCCAAAACAACGGTCAATAGTGTTTCAGTTACTTTCACTGTCGGACAAACTGGTGCGATTAGTGGGGTAAAAATTAAAGAACCAACGGGCGACACGGCAGTCGATCAATTAGCCATCGCTACAATTCAAAAATCCGCGCCTTTTCCACCACTGCCTGCTGGCGAAACATCACTAGAAATAACCTTTACATTGCCCTGCCAGCGCGGTATTACGACCGATGGCGTTGACATTAATCCATATACTCATGAGATTTATAAGCGTATTCGCGAGTGTTGGTGGGTGCCAAAAAGACTTTTGTTTATGCAGGTCGAATTAAGTTTTGAAGTCAACAAAGACGGCACCCTCAGAAAAGTTTCAATAGAAAAATCATCAGGAGATAAAAATGCCGATCGGCTTGCCATGATAGGAATCAAGCGAGCAAGCCCATTCAAGCCCTTGCCAGAAGGCCTAGAGGCACCGCTAAAACTCGGTTACAACTTTGGCTTCAAAAACGATCACGACAAAGATTTCGCCATTTTCAATGGCCAACGCTATAACACCGGTGAATCATACACAACTGCCGGCGGCAGCCAAGTTGTACATAAAGATATCACCACCGAAAAAGACAAAGCATTCCACTTGCGCAAAGAAGAAGCCTTAATCAAAATGGCTGACATCGATGAACTAATAGAGAAAGAACGCAAAGTTAACCCGGACAGCATCAAGCTAGTGCCACTGCTTATTCAGTATGCCGGACAAAACCGGCTTATAGAAGAGCATGCCGACGGGTTAAGCAAGCTAAAACAAGCTCTAGCAATCGCTCGAAAAACCCCCCAGGGCAACGAAAAAGAACTAAGCCAAAGCTTATGCGCTCTAGGTATAGTTGAATACAATCTCGGCCATGTACAAGAAGCAGAACCACTACTGAAAGAAGCGATAGATATCAAAGAAAGTGTTCTGAAAAGCCAAGACAAAGAACTTAAAGAATTGCTTGAAACCTACGGTCGTCTTCTCTACAAACAAGGTCGCATAAAAGAATATGACGAAGTTAGCAAGAAGGCACGCGAAATCACCACAATCTGATTTCTGCTAAAAAATATTCTTTACCATTTGGATATCCTTGCAGAGCAAGCTGAAAGATAACAGACAGCTTAGTCGTATTTAATGGGACTATCAGGAATTTTAAATCTGAATCTATCGCTTATCTGCCGCGTCGGAGAAGCACAGCCGCTGCCACTGGAGACAACGACTGCATGACATCAAACACAGCCCAAAACTCGCAAACTAGGCTTTCAAAAGAATTGTCTGCAGCAGTTTTACTGCTCTTAGTTGCCCTTCCGCTCAATATTGGTGTTGCCATCGCCGCTGGTGTACCAGCAGAGATCGGACTATTCTCAGGCTTCATCGGAGCGGTGATAACAGGCGGCCTGTCACGCTGCCCCACCTTAGTATCGGGGCCCGACGCTGGTATTGGCGCCCTAGTAGCCGAGATGCTGCACAAACACGGAATCGAAGCCCTCGGACCAATCGTTCTAATCGCTGGACTAATGCAGCTAGCGATAGGACTGAGCAAGCAAGCACGCTGGTTCCGTGCGGTATCACCAGCTGTAGTCAGCGGTATGCTGCTCGGCATGGGCTTTTTGATAATCTTCTCGCAGTTTCACATAATGCTTGACGACTCGCCAAAAGAATGTGGCTTCGCCAACCTGTTTATGATTCCCCAGGCTTGCATTGACGGTATGAACCACACTGCCGCACTGCTCGGAGTTGCCTCCATATCAATTGCCTACGCCTGGTCAAAACTTAAGTTCCCAATTGCCAAAGTACTACCACCGGCCTTAGTGGCGATTGTAGCGGCATCGCTCGTAGCTGAATTGATGCACCTGGGTGTGCAAAAAGTTCAACTCCCTGCCGACCTAGGCATAACTTGGCTGCACAGCACACCAGCCTACCTAAAGCAGTTTCTCGACCCAGCCATTTGGATATCAGCTATCACATTAACCTTCGTTGTAAGCGCACAAACAACTATCACAGTCAAAGCTCTTGAAACCGCAAGCGATGGTCAAGAACGCTTCAACTACGACCGTGAGCTGATCTCACAAGGTACCGGCAACCTGCTCAGCGGGATGATCTGCGGACTACCAATAGCAGGGGTATTGTTGCGCAGCTCTGCCAATAGACAAAGCGGGGCAAAAACAAAAATTCCCAACATGGTACATGGCTGGCTAATGCTAATAGCCGCCATTCTTTTTCCCCACTTACTAGAATACATTCCTACCTGCGCCCTGGCCGCCATACTAGTCTTCATCGGCGTGCGCATGGTAGCTGAGATCAAAAAGACAATTGTCGACTATCCCGACGAAGAAAAAGTAATTCTCGCCTTAACAGTGTTCGCCGTCCTCGCCACCAATCTCTTTACAGGGGTGATAATCGGACTAATTGCCGCTATAGCTAAAGAGCTCTACAGGCTCATGCATCTCAAAGCGATCGTAGAGCCATGTGATGCGCGCGGAACAGTCAACCTAAAGCTATCTGGAGCTGCCACCTTTGCTCACATTCCTCGCTTACTTAGCCTAATGGAAGAAGTGAAAGATAAAGAAGAACTGCATGTTCACTTAGAAGAAGTGACATATTTAGACCATGCTGTTTTGCAAATGTTTATGGAATGGGAAATGGAACACCGCAACAAACTCGTGATCGACTGGAGTACAGCTGGCACTGCGACGGGACAAAGGCGAAAGCTAAGAAAGAGCCTAGAGCTGCCATACCTGTTCGGCAAGAAGCCACAGACCGATAGCTAATTAAGCAGTAGCCCAAATTCAAATGGGAAATTTAAAGTTGGAACAAAGAGGAAAATGGATGAAAAAAGAAAACACTAGTAACGATCCAACATTTCACACTCGTAGCTCCCGCCTTCGCACCCTGGCCAAAAAGCGGGTGATTTGCTCCTCTCTGCCTTTTGAAAGCATTACTTTTTTACATATAGTTGAAAATGAGTTGCTAGATACCCCACTCTATACCCACACAGAAGCCATCAGCAGACTTAGAGGGCAAGATAGAAAGCAAGGAACGGCTCGCGCCTTTCTGGACGAAATTGCCGCCAGAGTGAAAAGCTTCGTTCAGGCAGAAGTGCGCAGTGACGTCATCGTGGCCGAAGACATATCTGATTGCATAATTGAACAAGCAAAACGCTGGCAGTGCAATCTAGCAATTTTACTAGCAGACACATCATCACTAAACGAAAGCTGGTTCAGCAAAAGCGTCCTAAAAACCGTGCTAAAAAAAGCACCCTCAGACTTGCATGTTCATGTAATTCGACCAGCAGCAGGCGACGGACTGTCTTTTGGCCTTAAGCTGCGCTAAATATGCTATAGATACACCTGACAAAATGGAAATGTCGGGGGCGAGATAGTGTCAGTAGCAGAAGAAGGAGCCAGCGAATGGTACGAAGAGTTCTTTCAAGGCATGTCGCTAGAACTATGGCGCCGAGCTATTCCTATTGAACAAACTGAAGAAGAAGTGGCTTTTTTGCTAGAGACTCTCTCAGCGCCACAAGGTAGCAAATTGCTAGACGTACCCTGCGGCAACGGCAGACTCAGCCTGCCGCTTTCGCTCATGGAATACAAAATCACTGCGGTGGATTTCTCTAAGACTTTCATCGAGCAAGCCAAAGAGTCGGCTCGGGCACACAAAAGCAAAATTGACTATATTCAAGGCGACATGCGCAAACTGGCTTTGCCGCAAGAATTTGATGGCGCATTTTGTATGGGCAATAGCTTCGGCTATTTCGATCGCTCAGGCACCAACCAATTTTTACAAGCAATCAGCAAAAGCCTAAAAAGCAAAGCACGCCTGGTGATTGACTCGGCCATGATAGCTGAGTGTTTTCTCCTCAATGGTGGCGAAAAAGAATGGCTACAGGTAGGCGACATGTACATGCTCATAGAGAATCAATATGACTGCCAAACTAGTACTGTAGCGACTACTTTTACGTACATCCAAAATGGACAGCAGGAAGTACGCACAGCCAAGCATTGGATTTATACATGTGGTGAACTGTGCGACATGCTAAGAGCCGCTGGTTTCTCGGTACTAGAGATGCTGGCATCAACTAATATAGAAGTGTCAGAGACATTTACTTTAGGTGCCGAAAAATTGGTTCTGGTGGCAGAGAAGAAGTAGGTTCTTCTTTGCCAGGTGCAGAGAAGAACCTGATTACAGTGGGTCTACTCCGCTCGGATTAGACTTGACTCGCTCTAGGGCCTCAAGCCATCGATCTACCCGAAACTCCTCTTTCAAAACGGCTAGACATTCCATTTTTTCAAGCCGTTCTCTCACTTCGCCTTTCAAACCTAAAATAAACACAGACTTATTGCCTTTTCTAAAACCACCAACCAAGTCTTCGAGGTAATAGCAGCAACTCTGGTCGATGAAATGCGCATGTTCGAAATTGAGAATCAAATTTCGGACACTACCAGCGCCGTCTCCTTGAACTGCACTCGCCAAGTTTTTGGTCACTCCGAAAAAAATCGGACCATCAAAAGTATAAACAAAAGTCTGGGCCAAGAGATCGCCTGGCAGATCATCAACAAGATGACCCAATTCAGATATACTGTCAAGTGTTCCGAATTCAGAAAGTTGCGCATCGGTAATTCGTTTGACAAACAGCACGGATGCAAGCGCCATACCAAGGAGCACCGCTGATATAAGATCGATAAAGACGGTCATGAACAGAACAACTGCCATGACTATGACATCCGAGCGCGGTGCCTTAGTAATATGTTTGATCGATCGCCAATCAACGATTCCTATTCCAAGAACTATGAGAATAGATGCCAGAGCACTCATCGGAATCAGAGCTGCGACTTTACCCAATCCGGTGATCACAAAGAAAATAATAGCTGCATAGACAACGCCAGAAAGCGGCGTCCTGCCGCCTGCATCAATGTTAGCCAGAGTCCTCGTGGTCGAACCGGCTCCAGCTAACCCGCCCATCAAGCCGGTGGCAATATTGCCTATCCCTTGCCCGACAAGCTCCTTGTTGCTGTCATGATTGCTATGGAGAATCTTATCAGCAATAAGCGAAGTAAGAAGCGAATCGATTGAACCTAGCATAGCTATTGTGACAGCACCGCTGAGAATCACTGAAAGCATGGTCAGATCCACTATCGGTAAAGCCGGAACTGGTAGCTGACTGGGAATCTCGCCTATACGTGGAATATTGAGATTCATCACCACACTGACGGTACTCGATACGAGAAGCGCTATGAGTGAAGCTGGCAGTTTCTTTGAGATCAGTTTCATTCCGTAAATAAGAATGAAAGTTAGAACACCAATTGCCAGGGCGGCAGAATTCATATCGGTGGCAATATTTGGGAAGCTGTTTATGTTCTCCATAATCTGCTTACTTCCCTTAATCCCGAAAAGCGGGTTTACATGAAGAAGAATAATGATGAGTGCGATTCCAGTCATGAAGCCTGAAATGACAGGATAAGGGAGATAGCGCACCAGCACTCCCCAACCGAACTTTCCAGCAGCGATTTGAAGGACACCACCGAGAATAATGGCGGCAAAGACAACAGCCAAATTGCCATTGTTTGCAACAAGTAAGGAGGCAATTATCACGGCAACTGGCCCAGTTGGTCCAGACTGCTGCCCCTTGGTGCCACCAAAGAGCGCTGCTAACAAACCACAGCACATGGCTCCATAAAGTCCAGCAGCTGCACCAAGCCCAGATGCAACGCCAAAGGCCATTGCCACCGGTAACGCCACCACTGCCGTCATGATCCCACCCAAAAGATCACCGGACCAGTTTTGAAATATGTTTGGACGCATCTCCGAAACTTCATTCATTCATTCAACCCTCCGGCTTAACAAGCGCGGTTTTACTATTTGGACAAAGGTCTCTTAACCGTTCATTAGAGGAAGAAGAATCACTAGCCTGTTACCGGAGAACAGCTTCTCTATGATATTTGTGGCTTCTGTTTTATGTTCGACAACTTCATGGATTGCATTCCAAGCCAAGACAGAGGCAAGTCAGTTGAAGGGTCTGCGCAAGCCCACTCTCGTTGGTTGAGATTGACCCTTGATACACATTTACAGGCCTCGAAGAACGACTGAGAATATACATACCAGCTTAAATTGCCATTGTTTTCATGGCACTATTAGCTACTTGATGGAAATCCGCCATAAGGAAGCTTCTAAGCGCAAAACCTAGCATCAATTCAAAAACAAGATTTGACTCAAGCCGAAGTTTACAATCCGTCATCACTTGGCATACGCCTTCAAGACCCTAGTTGCATTCCCAGGTAATAGACAGCTTGCCTCCAAGCGTCGGTTTCGGATAGTTTTGGATTTTTTCTTTTTACGTCTGAATACAATGCGTCTCGCTTTTTGGATATGGCTTGTTTAGACGCCTTCAGATCGAGGTGGTTGCTGAGCAATATGGCGCCGTCCATTGGGCTCCAGAGCAGGCATAGAATCGAACGCCGGTTGCCGCATTTCAGCAGAAAGGAGTCTCTAAAATAGAACTTGAGCGGTTCTTTGACGTGCAGATATTGTTTTATATACGGCGCGTCCGCCTTGCTTGGCTGGAAGATCACCTGGTTGACAAATGACTTCCAGAGAGTGGGCGCCGACTCTAGTTTCTCCGGACTAAGAGCCAGAATAACCCGCTTACCTCGCTTATTGGCGGCGGCGATTATTTGCCTAAGGTACTTTGCGCCATCTGGGCAGTCCAAAAATATTGAGGCATCTTCAATGACGAGAATTTGCTCATCATCAGAAAACCACCTATTGATGCCATTTTTCAATATCATCAGCGTCTGGCTGTTTAGCTTTCTCATTGAGCTGCAGTCAATCCAGGTGTAAGGAAGCCGTGAATGTTTAGCCATGTCTAACAGACCATCCGGTTTTTCGCTGACGCTAAGTGCCGGGCCTAGAAGCTTGGCGATGAACTTTGCCGATTGCGCAGAACCTATACCTAACACGTTGACGCCTGCGCCGAGGTGGTGCAAGGCCACTAAAGAAGTAACGGCTTCACTTGTGCGGCGGTTTGCTGCGACGATTAAGAAATTCGTCGATTCTCGTGGCGCCACCATAAAAGGCTCTAATGTGCTGACGGCAGAGCCAAGCGGGACACCAAGCTTCTGTGGCGGGATGGCGCTGATGCAGGGCCAGCAGGTAGCTGCGACTTCCGTTGTGACGCAGTGGCTCAATTGCAATTCATCTAGACCCAACGGCAAAGTAGAGCGAAATGTTTTGGCCTGCAGTCCTCGCCCCGTAGCAAACTTGGCTCCACCGCGCTCGTAATGTTCCTTGAGCGCGTCCAAGTTGCTTTTGAGTTCGCCTGGGGTTTTGCCAAAGCTAGAAAAATACAGCGAAACTTCTACAGTCTTTATCGCGCTATTGGCGCCGACCGGCTTGCTAGGACGTACATGCAGCGACACTGTCGACGGGGAGGTCACCGTCAGGCCGGATAAGAGCCAACCGAATTGCACCTCGGCAGGAAGGTAAGAGATATGGCAACCACCGTGCAGGAGGTCAGAGATTCTTAGGTGTTCGTCTGCTTCTTCAAAGGGCGGTTCCATCAGTGTAGAGGCAGACTTGCATTCGGCGAATTTGCGTATGTCGGTCCGCTCTGAAGTTTCGGGCGGCAAGACAAAGCCCTGCAGTATCAGCGCGCGAACTTCTTGGCGATTAAAGGGCCGATATGTTTGCCCCAGTTTGTTCAGATTGGCGAGACATATATCCAGCGCCTTTCCATGCTTGGCTCGTGTAGTGACCACAATAAAGTGGCGCCTTTGCGGCAAGTAAGTGCACTGTGTCACTCGGGTAAACCATTTAAACTGATAGTCGGCGTACCATTTTAGATAGTCATTTTCTGACAACCCTACAGATTCGTGATACTTCTCGCCAGCCCCGAGCGGAAAGATTCTATTTGTAGCGATTAGCTGAATGTCGCAGTCGAGCTGTTTGAGCAGATGGAGAAAATCGCGCTGCAGTTTTTCGATGTACTCCGGCGAAGCGGCAATATCAACGCCATCCAGTTCGTACACGTGGCGGTAGCGGCCGTCTGACAGTTGCAGCAAGCCCGAACTTATCGAATCAGAATCAGAATTAAAATCAGAGTTAAACTTAATTGCTGGCAGCAGAGGCGTTGATTTCTTACGCGCACGCCCCTTAGTTTTGCTTTCTGACTGCAAACTATCGGCTAGGAGAACGACTTTGGTTGAAGTCTTGTTTCTCATCTTTTCCGCCCTCACGGGAAAACTCTCCGGCATGGCACTTCATCACAATACTTCTTTATGCCCCTAGCTCAAGGGGGGAAACCCTGGATCATCGGGCGCATGCCTTAGGCGAGCGGCATGAGGCAACGATTCTAGTACGCGCATAAAAGGCTTGCTCTAAGCACGCTGATATGATGGAAATACATCTGTGGAGAAAATAACTGTGACTATAGCTCTTCGAAGAGATGGTGAGCCAAATGTTTGCTAAGAATGACGCTCTCGTGAGGGCAACGGTCGAAGAGTGCAAACAAGCACTCAAAACCGAATTGGCCAGAGTATGGCTGGATGTTGACAATTTAGACAGTGCCCACCCAGATCTCTCTGATCCACTTTTTTTCGCCAAACTGTCTCCAGCTGAGCATGCGGCCTTGAGAGCCATGGCACGACAGCTAGTTAATTTGGATACTGCGCCGCTTACTCTGATTGAGAGGGGCTTGGTACTACAAAAGCTACTTGACGATACTTTGGGCTTCGGCCCGCTGGGTCCATTGCTTCGCGATCCATCCGTTGACAGAGTTTTGGTTAGTGCACCTGATATGGTGTTTGCTACACGAGATGGCCAAGGGTTCGCCACTGA
Source organism: bacterium Ga0077546 (assembly GCA_001464165.1). The sequence continues at coordinate 24,209 of LNEX01000337.1, read as the reverse complement.
TGTGATCTTTGCTAGCAAAGAAGACCTTGCTGAGCGTATCGCCATCATTGTTCATCGGTTTACCCAAGTCGCGTCAAACGATCTTCTGGCCCGAGCCTCCTCAGACGGGTTGCTTGCCCGAGGCTTAAATATTTACACCGCTGCTAACGGCTGGCTAGTTCCGAATTTCGTTTCGGACGCATTGAAAGGAGAAGCCGTTGCATTCAAAGGCATGCCGCTTGTGATTGTTGCAAGGCCTCGGTGACAGTGAGCTGTTATTCGCACCGGATATGGCACCACAACAATGACTCTTAACTGACGCCCTATATTCACAACTGAGTACCATCTACACCAGGTCACTCATCAAACTGAATCTTTGCATGACTAAGGGTTCTCTGTCAGCGCTAGCCCGATCCTGCGGAAGGTACCAGGCTAGCTTTTCAGGGAAATCGCTTGCAAGCAGCTCTCTAGTGCACAAGGCAATATACTCTCTGATTTCAATAGCTGACTCTTTAAGTTCACCCATCAGCTCACGTCGTCCATCAACAATGGCCACAATATCTTCAAGGTCCTTGTCTTCGGACTTTCCACGATCTTTGTAAGCAATGAACTTTGTACACATGAATAATGGCGCATTGATTATGTTGATCGGTTTTTGAGCGGTAAGCAGATACACCAGAGGGGCCGCTGGAGCTTGCTTCAACCATTTATTTCCAAAACCAAGGACATCCTCGGCAGAGGGTATGACGTCCAGAACAAGGTCACCGTTTTTATAGCGGCAGAGAACATTGTCATTTGGATCTAAATGAAAATTGACTGCCGCCAGCTGCTTCTCGATATTGTGGTATTCACCCCGGGTCGCCACCTGAACTACTGCATCTACGTCTTTTGTATTTCTCGCATCAGCTGCTGCTGGGTCTGTCACTAATAGTGGTGCCACCGAACCGCCCACGAATACAAAGCTATCTGCTAGGCTCCCCAGCAAATCAACAGTTTGAGCAAGTCTTGCTATTACAGTATCTCGTCGTGCCATTGTTTCTAGTTACCGCTCACTCTATCTGAATATGCTTTAAATCGCTTTTTCAATTCTAATACAGCGACGCTCTTCACCCGCGGACCACCTTCTCGCACAGCGTCAATTAAGGTAAGTAGCTCATAGAAATTGCTATCGGCAGCAGCAGCGTCAGCAGCTCGTTTGTAGAGTGGTTCTATTGAGTAACCTCGCTTGGTTCCCATCGGATGCGACCAAACTGGCGGAGGATCCGGTTCGTCAAAATGCGTTAAAACTAGAGGCGGTGCCGCTAACGACGTTGGCATGCCTCTAGTAAGCGCACCCTCGTTTGCGAGAAAAACATATTGGAGGCCATGAAATACAAACTCCTCAAGAGCCGGTATTTTCACTACTCTTCTATTTGGATCAAAAAGTCGTGCCTTACCCGCTCTCTGCAAGGCGGCATAAACGTCAGATGGATTCAAGTACATGCTCACGGCCAGACTTGCGGGGGTCCATCGCTTAAAAGCCAATTCCTGCGCCCCGACCGTCGCTATTCCAGGACTTTCAATGGCAATTATCTTTAGCAAAACTGCAATGTCTAGTGGTTTAAGAGAAAGCATATAGTGTAATTATACCCAAAATTATTAAAATCTCAAATTTCCCATTAAATGGCATTCTGTTAACTTCCACACTACACCTCCAGTCGAAATAGAAGACATTAGTGAAATCGGCCAAAAATCCCTAAAATACAGTTACAGCAATAAATAACAAGACAAGACTAGCCAAGAGATAGATTAATCTGTATGATATCTCCATACGCGGAGAATTTTTCGTATGACAAATGACTCAAGTGCAAGGAAAGCTGAATCAAAAAGTGGGCTAGTTCAATTTAGAGCAGACGAGAGACTGCTGGCAGGGCTAACCGAAGTTGCGACTCGACTGAGCCTACCCGTTGGCGTTCTCTCTAGGCTCTGGGTGAGCGAGAGGCTGGCTCAAGAACTATCTTTTGACATAAGCACGATTGAAGCTTGGCGCGAAAAGCGTCACCAAGTCATTGATAAAATCATTGAAAAAGATTTCAACCCAGGACCAATAGTGGTTATTCACTTGGTTCCTTTTCAAAAATCAATAGAACTTGATCTCGAAGACATACGCCACCACGAAGCTTTCCTACCTCCAGTAGAAAGAGTCGATGAATTTGTTGGACGCATAAACTTTGACGGATATCAAACAGTCAAGCAATTTAAAACTGAAAGCAAGCTTGCAGGAACAGTGCAAGTATTTAGATCCGGCCAACTAGAATCAATTCGAGAAGTAGCTACAGACGAGCATTTTACGATCTTCGCTGACAACTTTGATGATGATATTATTCGCGCAGTTTGGTCTTATAGTTGCGCCCTAGAAGCACTACACATAAAGCCACCAGTAGCATTGTTTGTAGGGTTTAAACGATTCGAGGGAGCTAGTCTCAAGTCTAAAAGATTCAGCGGAGCGACAGCAGAAATCCAGAGCGGTGACTTTAGAGTGCCTGGAATTTCCATTAATGACTGGAATGACGTCAATAAAATTGAAAATGCCGCTAAAGCACTTAAGCGTGTACTAGATCGCTTTGCCAACGCAGCTGGCTTACCCCGCTCAATGAGCTACTCGGCAAAGGGAGAATGGTTAGGCGCAAAACCCAAACACGAAAGCCAAGTGCGAAAAGTAAAGCCCATGCCTCGAACAGACGTCCTTGAACTTTTGGGCACTAATCGAACTTCTGAAAGAGTCGATGTTGTCATGTTTGATAGAGATACAGATTTCAAACTAGGAAAAGTGCGCCCACCCTACCTTGAGCCAACAGAAAGCACTCAATTTAAATTCATAGTAAATCAAGACGAAATGAGCGAGGGCGCCAAACAACGGCTTGTGGATCACTATAAAGACAATCGCCCGGTTGCGCTTGCTATCGGCACCATCAAATTTACCGGAAAGGTAACACGGCTTGAAGAGGGTTCTGTTAGCGGTTCCTTCAACGACATCACTACGCCGCAGCAAATGACTCTAAGGTTTGATGTTACCCCAGAATAATATTCACGAAAGCGCAGTTCGCTGTTCGCAAACAGCGAACGACCAGAAGCATGTTAGATAGAGAGCATGCGTTATACTTTCTTGTCATCCATTGCATCCAGCCCTGGACAAGCAGATCTGAATTCTTCTAAAAGCCTCCGACATAGCAATTCTGCGGCGGCAAGCTCTTTGTCCTTAGCCTGGGAGTGCACTCGGTTCCACTCGGCGCGAGTGCTGCTGCTTCAAATTGTCTGGTGATTTCGTCAATTGGTAATTGATTGTCGTAAAGGAATGCTTCACTAAGAGCTTTAGCGGTTTGGCACCAGGCATCACGGAGATCATCAAATGGGTCATTCATGTGTTTGCAACCGGGTCCCGCACTTAGTTAGAATCAAAGGGTGGTCAGGCATCAATTCAGTATTGGAAATTGCGTGTAAAGATGACAAGACAGTGACTTTCAGCAAAGCTGACTCTTACCCCTCCAAACCCGACTAACCGCGATTATACGGTAAGCGAGTGAGCTTACACTGGCACACTCCCCTTTCTGGGTATATTGATTGAGCTTGAACCTTCAAGGACAGTGATCCTATGAAAGAACTAGACAAGCCATCGACAAAAGTGGACTCCACATCAACCGGATTCTACAATCCGGCAGCGGAAAGTTTCACCGAAATGCGTACGCCTTCAGCATCGGACTTAAATTCTGGTAAAGTCGGGGCACTAAACATTGCTCAGCGCACATTGGATAGACAATTCGGTGAAGCACCAACCTTAACTGATACTCCGTCTAGCGAAACCTTTGAGAAATTGAGTTTTAGTAGGACGCAACAGATACAGCTGAAGGATGGAGAGACCAGTGAGACGCTTCACGAACGATTAAGACCAATTGCCGTTGCTGGCTTCCAATCGGTGAGGAACTCAACTCAAATTGACACTCCAAGCTGGTATACATTTGACGCTAGCAAAACACTTGGCATTGAGAATGCTGTCGCAATTATAACGTCAACTTGCAAACACGAGCTGCCCTATAAAGTTTTCGTGGGAATCCGCGGAGCCGACTGGGACACTAGTGGTCGTTTGCCATCTGGAGAACAAGGCCATCGCTATAAACTCCGCGACCTAGGCAGAGAGTTGACAGAGCAAGAGAAAAACGCAATTTACGACAAGATGTAACCATGTGCACGGTAAGTCGGGCTTGCTCAAGCTTAAAAAGATATGCTTAGCTGCCACGGCACCAAAACTTTAGTTTACAACCATTATAATTGTGTACCATTGTCTGGCCAGGTAATCTGAATGGCCGGTCGACTTTATTGCCATGAGAGTTTTTGATGTTTAGAGCAATTAACACAACAATCATTCTTGTATTGTGCCTGGCAATCATAAGCCCTGGACACGCTGCCGATGCCGACAGCAACAAAAGCAGCAATAACAACACAAACAACAGAAACAACGAAAGCATCAAAGGCATTACTCCAACGAGCGTCACGGCTAAAAGCGGAGTTGTATATCAGCTTTTCCCACAAGAAAAATTTGTCTTCGATTTTCGCACGAAGCGACCTTCTAAAGCAGATAACGACATCGTCTTTTGCATTCCCGCAGCCTTTACCGGGCACGACAATAAAATTGATGGCGTCTATATCAGCGATGGAACGATCGGCAATGCCAATGCCATTAACCATGAACTAGGTGGTGCCATGGTAATTGAGAATGGCCAAGGCAAATTGCTCTCCACCAATAAAGGCGCAACACTAACGCAGTCATTTCTAGAATCGGTACAGAAAGCCAGAGGTTCCTTGTTCCAGCAATTTCTAATTGTACACAACGGCAACCCAGCTATATTTCGGGATCAGAGCAAATTTCAGCGTCGGGCTATAAGCCTAACAAAGCAAGGTACTTTTAAAATCTTTGAAAGCGATAAAGCAATTACGTTTAGCACCTTCAACACTGACCTTGCGGCCTTGGGTGTAGCAGAGGCGCTATACTTCGACATGGGCGCCTGGGACGAAGGCTGGTATCGCCATGCCACCACCGGTAAAACTATTACGATTGGCCTAGATAGATCGAAGACATATAGACAAAGTAATTGGCTGGTACTAAAGAAGGTGAAAGGCAGATGAAGTCACCAGAGAGAGACACACAAAACAAGAGTTCGCTTGAGCAAACTCCGGAAGTGCAAATTTCACCAGAGAAAACTTCAATAGAAAAAGTACGCCGCTACAGATGCCCCGGATGTGGTGCCGATTTGCTCTTTGAGCCCAAAGATGGTGCCCTCACCTGCAACTTCTGTCAGCACAAAGAATCAATTGCCGAGAGCAAAGAAGCTATCGTCGAATGTGATTACGAGCGCTACTTAAAACTTCTGCCGGAGCAGTTAACAGATTTAGCGGCCGACACACTTGAAGTTGACTGCAAGGGCTGTGGCGCTAAAGTGACTTTCACGCCACCTGTCACGGCGAGCCAATGCAGCTTCTGTGGTACAGCCCTCGTGGCCCAGGCAAAATCGCCAGATCCAATAGTGGCACCGGCTGCAGTTCTTCCCTTTCGCGTAGAAAAAGCTGCCGCCACTGATGCCATCAAAAAGTGGATCGCTAGCCGCTGGTTTGCTCCCGATGCCTTAAAACGCTTTGCTGTGCCTGGCGGCATCTCCGGTGTATACATTCCATTTTGGACTTATGATTCGTACACCGTCAGCCACTATACTGGCCAACGTGGCCAGTACTACTACGAAACCGAATATTACACGCAGACCGATTCGAATGGCAATCAGGTACAAGCCAGCCGACAAGTGCGCAGAACGGCTTGGTATCCGGTTGCCGGTACAGTGACCCGTTGGTTTGATGACGTCTTGATTGCTGGCACCAAGTCACTACCAGCCCGTGCCCTGGCTGAGCTGGAGCCCTGGGATTTACCAGAACTCAAGCCATACGATCCGGCTTTCCTGGCGGGCTACAAAGCTGAGCGCTATCAGGTAACTTTAGCTGAGGGCTTTGAAAGGGCTCAGAGTGTCATGTCTGGAATAATCGCAAATGATATTCACCGCCAGATCGGTGGTGATGAGCAGCAAATATTCTCAGTACAAACCCAGCACTCTGCCATTACTTTTAAGCATATTTTGCTTCCGGTCTACGTTGGCGCCTACCACCTGCAAAACAAACTTTATCAAGTAGTCGTTAACGCCCGCACCGGAGAAGTGCAAGGGGAGCGGCCCTACAGCTGGATCAAAATTACTCTTTTTGCAATACTCGTAATTTCTATACTCTATTTTCTTTGGTGGGCAATTCAGAGGCCATGAGGGTCTTTAATCGGTTGATTGTCTTTGAGCCCTTGAAAAATCCATAATTTCTCCAATATTGTATGGAAAACTAGAGAAAACTAGAGGAGCCTAGAGAATACTAGGATGCTGCCGAGGAAAACTTTGCCATGAAATTATCAACACGTGTGCTGCTTTTGTTCGCCTTTTTGCTGCCCCAAGCATCACTGGCGGCAACAACAATTGGCTGGATACCAACATGGCAGCAAGGTCTTGAAGAAGCAAGGCAAACAGGCAAGCCAATTTTACTCTTCTCTGGCGCCCCCAATTGCAGCGGCGTGCCTGGCGTCTGGTGACCAGGCAAACAAAGAGCTGACGGGAGTTACCTGTCTTCGCCTGAAGTTGTCGCCGCCTCAAGAAAATTTGTATGTGTGCGCTTAATGACCTACGAAAGCGCCAGTGAAGCGGAAGTTCTAAAATCGTACTGGCGCCCCGGCGCTGCCTTAGAGAATACTCTTTTTGTAATTCTCGACCCCAACGGCCGACCACTCACCAGAGGAAGCCGCGAACCAAGCTGGCAATATAGAGATGCACACGAGATGGCGCTAGGCCTAGATGATATAGCCAAGCGTTATTCTGGTCGCGGAGAAAACCAGAACCTACCGGTGGTAGCAACTGTGCGCCTAGGCCTCAACGTTGCCGCAGCCGACAAATTGCCGCTGGCCATTGTTGTCAGCGACCGTTCGCAAGAGCGGCAGGCAATGGAAAAGAAGCTGGCTCCTCTTTCTTGGCGCAGCGAACTAATCGGCAGGCTGACCTATACCTCGGCAACAAGAAATGAACTGAGTGCCCTTAGCGGTGTCAGCATTGCCCGTGGCTATGTCTTCGTTACCCCGAACGAATTTGGCACCGGCGGACAAGTTTTGGCACAGCTCAACGCTGACGCTTCAGCAGCCGATCTTGAGCGGGCCTTGAAGCAAACCATCTATCAACATCGCCCTTCGAACACTGAGTACAGAGAGCACATTCGCACGGGCATGCAAGAGGGAATCAAATGGACATCGGCTATTCCAGTCACCGACCCGGCCTCTCTGCGCCACGACCAAGAGATGCGCAATAGACCAGGGCAATGGCGGCACTGAGATTGCGTCAACTGTAATTTACAAGCGGCGCTCAAAAATCAGCCGACTTTATAGTTCTCAGTAAAAGCAAAGTGCATGATATGACTATCGAAATGGAATTGACAATTTCGAGCACAGCAAAGCCTGCACCGGAATTGTTTGAACTACCAAGCAACTACCAGATAGTCTCGCCATAGGCCCTCACACTATGGAAATCAATGCACCTGAGCGATACTGAGACAGGCAAAATGCATAGGATAGAATGATGATATGCACATAGAACCGCTCCAACCAGACGACGAACAACAACAAGAAGCAGGGAAGGTTTTTGGTTTACGCTATCACCAGCTAATTGTTGTTCTTCTGAGCCTAATCGCCGCAACGCAACTGTATACGTGGATGAATCCAATCCAAGTTGGCGGGCATGATATTAGACTGTATCTCTGTTTATTCATTGCCCTAATTGGTCCAACTTATTGCTTTTTCTACCGAAAGGAGGCAATGGACATAAAATCGATCTGGCCGCACAAGTAAAAATGCCCATCTAGCTCGGGGTTGCGCCACCATCACACAGATTTGAATGGCCAACATAGTCACATGGAACAACTACAGCCTCGTGATCAAGCTCACAATGGTTCTGTTGCTAATCCAGCCCCTTTTCAGGCTAAGACTTTAAGTGGGAAAGATCTCGGTGTGGATTTCACCTTTCCGTCCAAAATATTGAACACAGCACAATTTGCGGCTGGCCAATCCGCGTTTCTATTGCACAGCCTGCACCTTGCCTGAAAACGGTCGAAACAGTCCGACCTAAGCTGACTTTTCCAAATCTACATGTTCAGCTGGCTCAGCGTCTTTCTCAGGCGAATTCGAAGTCACTTTGCTATCTGGGCGACCGATCTGTCCACCGATTTCTTGCACATCTTTAGCCTCTTCGACGTCAGCTTCATTTTCCGCCTTAGGCTCATCTTCGATTTTATCCTTTGGCTTCTCATCGATTTTATCTTCCGCACCAGGAGCTGGAGCAGCTGCTTCAGCCGGTTTGGAATCGCCTGGTTTAGCTTCAGCTGGCGCTTGCGCTTTCTTTGATTCAGCTGTCTCACCTTCTTTAGGGGGAGCAGAGCCATCAAGCTCATCTTCAGCACCCTTGTCCATCGGTGAAACTTCGGTAGTCTTATCAACAGCACCTTGAGCTGCTACTTCGCCACTAGCCTTAGGCGCAGACTCTGCTACAGATGTAGCCTTAGCAAATTCTGCAACTGAATTATTTGCAGAGCTTTTAGCTTTTTCCCCGTTCTTACTATCTTTGTCTTCCGCTTTAGCCATGTTCGCGTCTCTCCCGTGTACCTCGGCTGGTGGCGATGTCGACTCTACCGCCGAGAAGGCTTCTAATATCTTGTAGCGGTGGCTGGAGCCCTTTGGTACGCTCCAGGAGTCACCAGCGCTGAGCAATACCATCTGACCTTCAATATGAAGTTCGGCTTTTCCTTTTAATACAAAACCGATAGTCTCATAATCTCTTTGTGACTCGGCCTTGTCGCAGCTATCGGGCTCACAGTCCCACAAGCGCATAGACATAGCCTTACCGGAAGCGAGATATTTTTGACCGGCCTCGCCCCGTGGCGAAAAGGCGGAGTCTATCTTTGTAATAGTCTTGTCGGTCATAGCGCTTCCCTCATTACTCACACTTTTGTTTTTCCGAGGGTGGCGACGGAGGGTGACCCAATTAGTTCCAAGGGGAATTCGCTGCTGTAAGCGAATTCCCCTTGGATTGAACGACGACTGCTTGTTAGCGCTCTATTTTTCAGTCTTGGTTTCCGACTTTGACTTAGACTTGAACCCAAAGAAAGACTTAGACTTTGGCTTAGCTTCAGACTTAGATTCAGAAGCAGATTCGCTAGTGCTCTCAGTCTTAGTTTCTGTACTTGCTTCAGACTTAGTTTCAGGTGCAGAATCTGGTTTTACTTCCGGCTTAGCCTCAGAGTCGCCCTTTGCAGGAGTTTCAGCGGGTGTCGCAGCAGGAGTTTCAGCGGGTGTCGCAGCTGGAGTCTCAGCAGGTGTCGCAGCTGGAGTTGCGCCCGGTGTCTCGCTAGGTGTTGTAGATGGCAACTTTTCACCAGGGGCTACATCACTTGGCATATCTTCTGGTTTAGTCACATCGGGCTTAGTCACATCTGGCTTGGTCAGATCTGGTGCAGCAACAGGCTTCTCAGCTAGCCCTTTCTTTACTACATCCCATGAGCTTCTCGCCTTACCAGAGCTGCGACGCAAACCGAGAGACTGCATAACTTGGCGATAGTTTTTACTGTTGATGGTGTAGTGCTCAGCCAAATAATCACAAATGGCAGGGGTCAAGTCATGCAAAGCAAAGAAATTAGCAAATTCAACTTGTGGGTTCTTGCGTATTTCTTTGAATGCTAACTCCATAAATTCAGCCTGATTCTTATCAGATGAACCAAGCTTGGGAGAGCTTGGATAGCCAATTTCTTGAAAAACAATCGACTTGCCGTTCGCGACTTTAGTCAAAGTTTCCATATCTTGTTCTATTTGCTGCGGTTTCTTAGGCTTATAGTTTTCCATCGGGTAGTAGTTAAACATCAGCACATCGCTCTCATCTAAAAGCCTTTGCGCAAGCGCGGAAGGCGCTTTGCCATTGAGAAGATTTTCGGCGCGGAGAGTAATACCGACCTTACACCCAGGGAATGTTTTGACAACTTCTTTTTTAGCCAAAGCAAAGAACTTCATGAAGGTATCAACTTCTTTGGGATGCTTGGCCAAGTAGACATCGGCCTCGTTGCCAATAGAGAAGTAGGCAATATTGCCACCGGTGGCTTTCTTCAAACGCACCATTAACTGGCCGAAACGGCTCACGACTTTAGGGCTATCAAGCTTCGACTTGGTCAAGTCGCTAGGCATATTCTTGGTAGTGATATCAAAAACTTGAACGCCCAAGAAACGCTTGAGTTTAGGAGCATATTTAAGTGTCTTACCCAGCTGAGTAAGCGAATAAGTACCTTTGGAAGGCTCTAAATCGGCCCATGTTCCACCGTAGAAAATACCGGTAACTCCAGCATCAACACACATCTTCATGGCATTAGTCTGGTCGCGAGGAGTAGCGTTCTCTCCACCTTTGGGAAAAGGTGTCACCCCGAAGCTAACAGCTTGAACAGGCAAAGAGCAAAATCCTATCGAGATTGCCATGAGGAAAGAAGCGAGGCTGACAAGTGGCCTGCCTTTCATGACTATATCTTTGTTCGCGCTGAATGCACTGATGGCGCTAGATTTGGACTGCATTCCGTACCTCCTAACAACTAATTACGCCGAACATTAAATCAATATCTTGACTAGATTAAGGATACCGCCACCATTCTGACAGCAGGGCATCAATATTTCTAGCCATCTCTATTGCGAAGGCACAATCGTAGCCTGGACGGCTTTGTCACCATTGCGGAAAAGCCATGGCGGTATCGGATGCGGTGCGGCCCACAGCCCTGTTCTAGCAGCTTTTGCCTCAGTTTGCAGAGTCTGCAAAACTGCATCTCCAGGTGCAAATTTATCACTCCACCATGCCAGTCCCCGCTTTACTAACTCATGATTAAGGTCAGCACCGTCGCTCAGGTAAATCTCGGCCACCAGACGATTGAATTTATCACGGCCCTTGAGGTCAATGGTCACATCTTTGCGAGAGCAACAGGCTTCAGTAAACTGCTTGGCCTGAGCGCCAAATTCTTGAGCACTCTCAGGGCAATCGATACCATACAAAATGACTTTCTCGCGCTTACCACCATGGTCTACCAACAAAGTATCACCATCAAAGGCAGCCAGCACTCGCACATTAGAGCGCTCAGCCTGAGCAGACTGACCGACTACTATGCTCGAAATCACGGCCAGAACTGCTATTGACCATATTCTCTTCTCTTGCAATTGCCTTTCCTTTGTTGACTTACCTTACAGCTGTTTAGGTTATTATGACTGTCAGTATTTAATATAATACTTAAGCCACACGCTGGACTGAAGATGAAACGCCGAATTGCCTATCAATTAAGCCTTGCTCTAAGCATAGTCGTTCTCGGCAACTTCTTTTTTCAGTTGCTTGCAGAAGCTTTCGAACCAGCAAAGAAAAACAATTCTGAACACGTTGAGCATGAATGGATAGTTTGCCAAAACCATAAAGATCTTGGCAGAACAAAAATCTATTTTTCAAAAAACGCAATCAAAATTTTCAACGAATCATGGGGCTATTATATGCTCTCAAAAGCGCCCGATTGGTCTGTTGTCACCTATCGAGATGACGACAAAATCGAATGGAAGACTACTCGCAAGCAATTCTACAAGGCATATCCAGTTGACTTGGCTGGTATGCCAACTAACCACATTGGCCTCAAGAAAACCCGGGCGACTGATGCTACTGGCGCCAAGAGCAGCGCCTACCAGATGGGTACTCAAACGTTCTGGTTTATCGAGCACCTTAACACAGCTCCAGAAGTCGATGCCACAATATCTGGTTACTATGGAATACGGGCGCAAAGGGGCATTCTCACTAAGTATGCACTTATTCTCGATCAACCAAAGACAAAAGACAACAGTTGGTTTGACGGTTTTCAGCGCAGCGGCTATGTGGAATATCTAACCACCCATTCGTTTAAAGAGCTACCGTACAACCCCAAAGACTTTGCCGCACCAGTTGGCTACAAAACAGCAACAGACCCTTATACCATCACTACTTCAAAAGCACAAAAAGCAAATGGCGACTCAGCCCTGATGGAACTTGGTCTTGGTGAGAAATTAGGACACTAGCCGAAACTTACGGGAACTAGGGGTAAACCACCCCGTCGGACGCTCCGTAAACCAAGGAGAGAACTAATGAAAGCCCGCCAACTAATTGCTGCTATGGCCACAGCCATGGCCCTTTTCGGTTTTGCCACCATGATCGACCCGGCCCTAGCCAGGGATTATGACAGTAAGCACTATCGAACTTCTAACTACACGAATCGGAACGGCCATGTCAATGTGCGTGTGCCAGACAATAATCGGGGACGGCACGATAACAACTGGAACCGCGGCCGCAACAACAATAATAGGAACTGGAACAACGGTAGGCACAACGGCTGGAACAATAATCGCTCACAAAGCCGCAACTGGAACAACAACCACCGTAACAACAATGGCTGGAACAGAAATAGGAATAGGCATAGCGCTGTATACAATCACCGCAATGGTAATCGAAACAACCACAACTATAACCATCGAAAACTGCGGCCAGGTCCACGAAAAACATTGCGCGTTGAAGAGAAGTAGTGTCACTAGTATTGACACCACTTCTCTTTGACTTTAAAACGAGTGAGCAGCAAGGTTGCAAATCAGTACTATTTGAGAATATTAATACAAGCGCGAACACTGCCCCTGACTGCGATACAAGCTTTACACAAACCAGTGAAAGCTTGATGAAAGCCAGGCTCGGAACATGAAGTCTATCCCGTCGTCAGCCTAAATTGTCACCATAGGAGGAAACACAGATGAACGCCCGAAAATTGATAACTACCGCCGCGGCAGTAGTGGCTTTAATCGGCAGCTCCTTTGCCGCAGCACCAGCCAACGCCAGCGACTTTGAAAGACGCCTAAACCTACAAGCTATGCAGAATTATATGAACCAGAGAGGTGGATACACCAATCAATACTACGGCAACGTCAACAATATCGCTCGCAATAACTCCTGTCGCAACAACTGGAACAACAACTGGAACAACAACTGGAGCAATGGCCGGAACAATGGCTGGAACAACGGCTGGAATAACTACCGAAACAATGGCTGGATCAACAACGGCAGAAAATGGAACAATGGTCGGCAGAATGGCCGGAACAAGAAATGGCACCACCGACGGGGTCACGGCTGCTAAAGCAAGGCCCAGTGACAATTGAAACCATTTTCATTCTCGAAAAGACAGAAGAACTCGCGACAATGGAAACGATTTTCATACCCTTCAAAAATCTTCGAAAAGCCCTTTAGCACTTGAAACCCAGACTATTTCACACCCCAGGAGCGCACCAGCAATGCCACCACCAATTCAACAGTTGACAGAGCAGCAGTAAGACGTTAAAACGATAAGAGCCGAAGGAAATGTGATTGCTAGCAATTACTCCAATCTATTTGATTCAATTCGTTTGGTTCAATCTCGGCTTTACCCATCTGAGCTTTTACTAGTTCAAAATTGGAGCTTAAATATGTCTTGCGAAACACACAATAGCCATGACCACAAGCACGGTAGTAATTGTGGCCACCTAGCCGTCAAGCACGAAGATCACGTTGACTATGTACACGATGGTCACCTCCATCACGTACACAGCGATCACGTAGACGAGTGCAAATTGTCTGAGTCTGCGACCAACCCGGCCACCTGCACACCCGAGCACAAGTGCGAAGGCCATGACAGTGCACACAAACACGGCGCTGACTGTGGACATGCAGCTGTTCCTCATGGGGATCATGTCGATTATCTCGTTAATGGCCACCTCCATAGTCCATGCGGAACTCATTGCGATAACCACGGGACTCTAGTCGCCGCCTAAGTGCCCGTTAGGGTTGACCCAGTCAGCTTGCAGGCTTATAGATTCATGGCAACTTCATAAAGCGCAGAGAAGCTCTCAATATTCTCTGCGCTTTTGCATGTGGCGACAAAGCTGTGGTATATCAATCTAAACTATGCTTTCTGTCACAGATAAAATTCAAATTCCACTGAGCGAATTTTCGTTCACCTTTGCACGTAGCGGTGGCCCTGGCGGGCAGAACGTCAACAAAGTGAACAGCAAAGCCGTGATGCGCTGGGCAATTAGCACAAGCCCCAGCATTAGCGATGAAGTAAGGGGCCGCTTCATGAGCAAATATGCCAGTCGCCTAACCATTGAAGGCGACCTGGTATTAACCTCACAACGATATCGCGACCAAATTGGCAATATCGATGATTGCCTCGCCAAAGTGACCGAAATGCTAATCTCTGTAGCCACAAGACCAGTGGTGAGAAAGGCAACCAAGCCAACTCTAGGTTCAAAAATTAGACGGGTCGAAACCAAGTCGCAAAATTCAATCAAAAAGCAACAACGTCGCAGACCATCTGCAGACGAATAAGATAGCGATGAACAAGCTAGTTGCTATATCAGGCTATTGATGATTCTCAAACTATTTGAGAGCTGCTTCAATGTCAGCCGATAAACTCTCAGGGCTTGCCATTGAGCCATAACGCTTTAGCACTTTGCCTTGCTTATCTACCAAAAATTTGGTGAAATTCCAGCGAATATCACCATGGTCTTTTGTACTCTTCTTAAGATAGACATAGAGCGGATTAGCCTCTTTACCGTTGACCTCTATTTTGTCAAACATTTGGAAATCAACACCATAGTTCTTTGTGCAGAATGAAGATATAGCAGCCGCATCACCGGGCTCTTGGTGGCCAAATTGGTCGCAAGGAAAACCAAGAACTTTTAGACCTTGAGCTTCATACTTCTTGCTCAGAGCCTGCAAACCAGCATACTGAGGGGTGTAGCCACAATGGCTAGCTGTATTAACTATGAGCAGAACCTTGCCCTTATAATCGGCAAATTGAATTTCGTGACCGTCAAGTGCATTGGCTTTAAACTTGTAAATCGGGGCATCACTAGGATCATCAGCCTTCAAATCAACAGTATCCGAGACCGCAACGTCACTCTCAGCGGCGGCGACTCCAGAGTCGCCCATAGCACCACCCATAGTGCCCACGGCGATAACAGCTCCGCCCAAAATGCTTAGCAATAACCCATATACCAACTTAGAATTCTGTGCCTTCACTTTCGCCATGATTCCTTCCCTGAGTTTGGAATAGCCACCATGGCAAAAGTGTAGTGCAAAACCACTAGTCTTTACCCGTGAATTTCTCGGCACAGTAACAATTTCTAGTCTTCGAGCTTGAAGCCGACTTTAATTGTCACCTGGAACTCTTCAACTTGGCCATCTTTGATAGAACCACGCTGATCAACAACTTCAAACCAGCTCAAATGGCGAAGGCTCTTAGAAGCACGCTTAACGCCTTCTTTGACAGCATCAGCGAAGCTCTCAGTTGAGGTTCCAACAATCTCGGTCATCTTATAAACGCCTGGCATAAAAACTCCTTAAAAATGGATCACCATTTAATGCCTTTGGCAACTAACCGCAGTCAGTTAATCTATAAGCTGTGACAAACAGTTACCGCCAATCTATAGATTTCGCCACAAACATGACTGACAAATATTGCATAAGACTAGCCCACAAGGGCGACATGAAGGCCATCAAAGAAGTAGAGCTACTGGCAGCCACCCGCTTCAAGGGAACCGGCCTCATTGATGAATTACTCGATCATCACTTCGAACAAGAATTATTGAAAGAGTTAATTGGCTATGGCCAAGTCTGGGTGGCGGAACAAATAGCAATTGGAAACCAGGGTCACTCCCCGGGCAAGGCCACGCCCAACAGCGCTGTAGGCTTCGCTATCGCCACTGTACTGGGGCAGCTGGCCTACCTTGAAGAAGTCGACGTTCTGCCAAGCCATGGTCGCCAAGGGATAGGCCGCCGATTGGTAGAAACTGTAGCCGAATGGGCCAGAACTAAGGGCTTCCCCCACCTAACCCTTTCCACCTTTGTCAATATTGCCTGGAATGCCCCGTTCTATTCCACCATCGGCTTTGAAAAATTGCCCCAAAATCGTTGGGAGAAGGAACTGGAAGAAATTTCAATGCTGGAACAAAAACTCGGCCTACCGTTGGATCAGAGAACTTTTATGCGCCTCCAACTTGAGTCGAACACAAAAGCGAAAAAAGCCAATTGTTAAGCAATAGCAGAGCAACCAGTTAAGGGCTCTACTGCACCGGGTATATCGACTCGTTCGGGTATTTTTAGAGCGGGGCAAAAGATGGCAGAGTTTCAACTTGTTGTTCCCTATAAACCTATGCAAACCAAAGTGCAACTTATAGGGGTTTGCGCCATTCTGCCGATTTGGTCACTGTTTGCACCGATGGCTTTGGCATCTTTCATAGTCTTTCTAGTCAAGTTTCCCAATGAGTCCTACCTGTTCTACAACATTCTTATTTCTCTCACCCTGGCAAGCATAATTATTGTCGGTCTGTTGACTTCAGCCCTAAGTGAAGACAATAAAATACATATTTCAAAAAACGGAATGAGTTTCCCACCTTTTCTTCTACCCAAGCTTGGCCTAAAGCGCAATTGGCAATGGACTGAGCTGAGAACGGCCTCAATAATTGACGGTGTCAACGGCCAACAGCTTGTGCTCGGCTTTCAACCCAATATACTGCTTCCTCTCAACGTTGCCGACCTGCCCAAAGGACAACTCGAAGAATTTCTCTTGGCGCTAGAACTTTGGGGCACTAACTGCCAACGCTCAGATGAGCTAATCGCATTTCAACGGACCATTCAGAGTGGCAACGAGCAACTTAACCTAGGCCACACAAAGATGTGGCAAGACGAGCTAGGAAGACGCTTTACGGTGACAACGTTTGTACCACTTGAGCCTGGCAAAACCTTACAAAACGGCAAGCTAAAAGTAGTGCGGCAGCTAGCTTTTGGTGGGCTCTCTGCAATCTACCTTGTGCAAAAAAACGAAACTGAAATGTTTGTCTTAAAAGAAGCAGTGGTGCCGCCAAGTGCAGAGCCAGAAGTAAGGCAAATGGCAGAGCAACACTTAGTCAGAGAAGCGAAGATGTTGTTTGGTTTACGCCACCCAAACATCGCCCGGGTGCTCGATCATTTTGTCGAAGAAAACCGACACTACTTACTGATGGAATATATTCACGGCCAAGACTTGCGTCAATACGTTAAACAAAATGGTGCCTGTGCCGAAAAACCAGTCTTAAATTGGGCCATTAGAATTGCTGAGATTCTTCATTTTCTGCATAGTCAAAATCCTCCAGTGGTACACCGCGACCTCACGCCTGATAATTTGGTCTTGAAGAATGACGGCACGGTGGTGCTCATTGATTTTGGTGCTTCGAACGAATTTGTCGGCACAGCCACGGGCACATTAGTAGGCAAACAGGCCTATATTGCCCCGGAACAACTACGCGGAAAAACAGTTCCCCAAAGCGATCTTTATGCTCTTGGTGGCACATTACATTATTTGTTAACAGGCAGAGACCCTATACCCCTTTCACAAGCAGACATTCGCACTATCCTTCCAAATATTTCAGATGACATGGAAAATCTAGTGATGCTTTTGACAGCATTTGAGAAACAAGATCGCTTGGCCAGCGCTGAGCATCTACTGGAGCATTTGCGCGCCATAGAAGCGAAACATAATGTCCCAGCACTAGCTGCAGCAGCAGCAAGCACAGCTTCCTCCAGTGAGGCTGCGTCAATCTCTACAGCAGCTAGTGACGAGGCAGGCGCATGAGTAGCAAATCAGACAATGTACAAAGCAAAAAGAATAGAAAAGGACCAAAGATAAAGCTAGCAGATGCGCCAGAACGCCAAAAGATTGAACTGACAGTTGAAGATGCTCCGATTGTTGACGTCGACCTGACTGTTGAAGACACTCCCGAGAAATCACTGCCAGAAATAAGCGCGACGCAAGCACTAAGTAACGCGCCCGAAAACGAAGAGGCAACCGCCAGCGAGTCATTAGTTACAGAGGAGATAACGGCAGCTCAGGTCACGCCAACGCCCGAAGTCACAGCTAGAGCAGAACAGCTCCCACCTCTACCGAACCTAGGCATTGGTATTCTCACAGCAACAGTCTCAATTCTTGCATTTCTGCTTATTCCTTCTGAACTCAATACCAGGGTTGCCCCCTACCACCCGTCTACACTAGCCAGTTTTTTGACTGGAATAGTTTTCTACGTACTCCACTTAGTTTGGTTTTTCACAAGCCAAAAGCAATTAATCAAGAACACAGTGCCGCTCCTTCCTCAATGCGCAAAGGGTGCCAACACCAGAACCGCGTTACTCTCCCTCTTACCGCTGTCATGGCTGACCTTGATAGGCTATTACTTCAGTCAATTGATGTTCCTCAGCGCATACTCGGTACTACAAGTGCTGCCGTGGCTATTGCTGGTTTCGCTAGTTTACTTCGTTGCGGCTCTTAGCTACTGGCCATCCAAACTAAAGACACTCTGCTCAGAACAGCAAAAAAGAGATTTTCCCAATAAATTCAGAGCAGTCTTTCTCGGCTGCTTCATGACAGTGCCCTACATTTGGTATTGGCGAAAAGCGCTGATAACAGTCAATCAAACAGATAAAGCCGGTACATTTAAGCTACAAACCAAAGTAATTGACCGCGACAAAATGGTTATTCGCTACAGACCATTCATCGCTATAGAGCGCTGGTTTAAACACAGACACAAAACCACTAGCAGAAAGGATCGCATCATCAATGCGTCTATTGCACTGACAATAAACCTGGCCTTGTTGATAATTTTCTGCACCAATTTTCCAGATATAGCTGCAGCAATAGGCCGACTTCTCGACCCTAACGGGCCAGGCAGCCAAGGGGGGTCTCAAGTAGCTGCGAACATCTTTAGGATCTCCAACCAGACTTTTTTAGCTTTGATTGGAGTTCTGTCTGCATCCTTCACCGTAGCCGCATCATATTTTGTTCTCAAACAACCAACAAACTATGAATTTACTCCCCTCGGCTTTAAATCATTTCGCTGGCTTGGTGCCAAAAAAGTAGAAAGTGAGCTAGTGCCCTGGAACTCGCTCACATCTATTGAGCTCAACACCAAAAACAAAAGAGGTCAAACAACTGCATCAGAACTGCAATTTAATCGCAACAACGGCGTCCCAGTAAAACTAAGTATGGGGGCGATAGAATCAGTCGAAGACCGCGAGATAATTCTCGATGCCATTGAGCGCTGGGCACCAGGGGTGAGCCGTTCAGCGGCCTTAGTGCAAGCCCTTCAACCGCCGGTAGATCACAGCTACACTGAGATGTGGTTGCAAGCAC
This sequence comes from bacterium Ga0077546, assembly GCA_001464165.1. Next base: position 4,859 of record LNEX01000337.1, on the reverse strand, counting down.
TATCAGCGCCACCACAGAGAGATCGCCTCCAACCGCTTACTGAGGACATTGTACTCAATGAAGGTCGCTACCGAGTGAAACGCTCCCTTGGTGTAGGCGGCCAAGGCGCAGCCTACTCTGCCTACGATCATGCCAGTGGAGACACTGTTGTTCTAAAAGAGTTTCTCTTACCGATCTACGTAGACATCAGTGTTCGTAAAGATGTCTTGGAAAGTTTTGAAAGCGAAGCGCGAATACTGAAGCATCTCAATCACAATCAAGTAGTTAAGTTGAACGACTTTTTCGTCGAAGACCATAGAGCCTATCTTGTCTTAGAGCATATTGACGGCAAATCGTTGCGTGAGATCGTCGCTAAAGAAGGGCCGCTACCAGAAGAGCGGGTGCGCGAATTGACCCGACAGATGTGTTCAATCTTAAGCTATCTGCATAGCCAAGAACCACAAGTAGTGCACCGTGACTTCACACCAGAAAACTTGATACTACGCAATGACGGCATCCTCAAACTCATTGACTTCAACGTAGCTAGACAGGTTGAATCTAATGCCACAGGGTCGGTAGTAGGCAAACCAGCTTACCTTCCACCTGAACAATTTCGGGGCCAGCCAGTCAGTCAAAGTGACATTTATGGCATGGGAGCAACTCTTTCCTTTCTCCTAACCGGTAAAGAACCAGAACCAATTAGCGTTGCACACCCTAGAGAAGAAAACAGAACAGTTTCTCGATCGATGGACAAAATTGTTGCCAAAGCCACAGCTATAAACCTAAAAGACCGCTATGCTAACTGCGACCAAATCATAGAAGACCTAGATGCACCAGCGAGCGCCAACGACGATAATAATAGCGACGACCATAGCGATCGCAATGGCAACAATAATGGCAACAATAATGGCAACAACAGCACCAAGCACAGCAACAACAATGATGGCTCTAATGGTCACGCAGCAAGCATTCCAACCCCCTCGCCCGCGCCTACCGCGGACGACAAAGAGACTCCTACAGAACTATTAAAAGAACTTCTAAGAGAAAATACAAAAGCGCCCTTCTCAACAGCCGCTCAATTCAAGCTAAATGAAAGCACCGCCGACAATATCACTCTCAAAGTTGTAGACAGTGCCAATCTCGTCAGCAAAGGTCAACTAGCACTTTCGCCGTTGCAGGGCGACGGTTATGAAAAAGCCGGCAGTTCTGAAAGCCTGGCCTCAGACCCATCTTCACTGAGTCAATATGACTATCAAAGCGACCAAAACAGCAATCAAGTAAAACCTACAAATTCATTGCCACTCAGTTTAGACTCAGCCAAATCGATGACTGGCCTTTGGACTGGCATTCTAGCCCTCGTTGGCGTCTTTACTTCTTGGCTGGTAATCACCATTGCCGTAGCCTGGGCCCTGATACCAGGGTCGCCGGCCTGGCTTGACAGCAAAGCAGCCCTGCATACCCATGGCCATGCTGCGATGGTTGCCTTTTTCAACCAAAACGGTGACAAAGCACTAGAAGAATGCAATAAATGCATTGAAATTGATCCCAACTGTGCCCTAGCCTATTTCGGCAGAGGCCTTAGTCACTCTATACACAAAGATGTTGGCTATTGCTTAACTAAAGAAACCTCAGAAAAGGGTCTCCCTGACTTCAAAAAAGCAGTCGAACTTGCACCTACAGACTATGCCATGCAAACAACCTATGGTGTGGCCCTATCTGAAACCGGACACTACCAAGAGGCTGAATCTGCTCTGAAGAAATCTGTAGTGTTAGAGCACTCGGCAATTGTCCCCGGCATAATTGAACAGTTAATGCAACCAAGGAAGAGGTATCAAGAGAGACGCAAGTATGAAATTGCCAAAGCGCAGTTGTTCCAAATGAACTATCAAGATGCAATTGCATTCTATGACAGCCTGAAGGCCAAGGGAAACTACGGCTACGGCTGCGAAACAACGGAACAGATAATAGCCTATGAATTGGCTCATCAGCCCCAAGAAGCTCTAACTCGAAGCGCACGGCCAATGCAATACTTCAAAACTAGAGAGGGCGATAAACAGTCATTGTTTCCCATCATGATGCACCGTGCCGCCCTAGAAAGAGCCATCGCCGCAACAAACAAAGATAGTAGCGCTCAACCAGGCATGAACCTGTTCTATGATGGCCTTGGTCTGCACGGCCTGGGCCGTTATGAGCAAGCAGTAGAGAAACTGAGCCAAGCGATTAACCTCAAGCCAGGCTACATTGACTATTATCTCTTTAGGGGTTCATGTTATCGCTACTTGCACAAATACGATCTTGCTCTTGTTGACTTTCAAACTGCACTACAGCTGCAACCAACCAACGAGTATGCCCAATATATGAAACAACAGGTACTCGAAAATATCAGTGGCAAAAGTGAACCAAAAACCATGAACTGGAGAGAACTAGAATAGCTCAAACTCGACCTATGAACCGTACCAATTGCTAGTGAATTCTGACTTTCGGCAGAGTCCTACGAAGGGCAAAATAATTAGGATCAGAACTGCCACCAGATAGAATCTGCAAATCAGCAAGAGACTTGAACTGCTTCAGAGCTGGAATGGCATCTATGGCAATCTTGCTACCTTTGACCTTAAGCACGTTCAACTTATCCAGGGCACTTAAGGCAATGAGGTCATCTTTAGTAACCATATTGTCCGACAGATCAAGGTACCGCAGATTAGTCAACTTAGCAATCAACAAATAATCTTGGTGACTTAAGTTAGAGGAAGAGAGCTGCAAAAATTTCAACTCTGGCGATGACTGCAACTTCTTAAGAAATGGCGTTGGGGCGTTAGCACAATTCCAATGCAAGCGCTCAAGCTTAGACCAACAATTTGCACTGGCGAAAACCCCACCGCTTAAGCTACTACTAGATGCGTCGAAACTTCTAAGATTCTTGAACTTGTTAAGAGAATCAACAGAAGCCGCCGTAAGCTCAGAACTAGCCACAATCGAGAGAAACTCTATATTGGGAAGAACGGTGACTGCCCTCAAAACACCGTCATCACCACCCCTGTTGTACAGTACCACTCCATATAAATCATCCTGCTTGAAGCGCTTCATATACTGTGGATACTCACCAACAAGACGAGACGGCATAAATGTCAAACGATTACCCAATCGGCAATCTATTGTTCCTTTGGCATCCATGCCGGCATCATCAAGCATTGTGTAGATTCTTCCGATCACTACATCAGTAGGAAATTTGAATGAAATCGTAGGCTGACCATTAACGACACTAATAGTAGAAAACTGAGCAGTCTCAACTTGCGACCCCTTGGGCGCTCCTGGTGCGCCGAAATAGGCCCCCATAGTGCGATCGGCGTCACCAACCATCATAACAAAAGAATCATAGCCGCTATCTGCTGCAGCGCTCGTTTCTGCAACGACCTCCTTCTTCTGTGCCGCCGCAATTAAAGAAGACTGGGTTGAGGGAGAGAGAAGAGAGCGTGACTCAGACGGCACATCAGACCATTGATCTGGCAGAGATGAGTCAGCAGCAGTTCTTACCTTAGAAGTCTTAGAGCCAACGAAAGGCTCAGTAGCGACTAGTTGAATAGGCTTCCCTAGAATGAAATAGAGCGCAAAGGCACCACCAATTAAGAGAACAGAAACAACACTCAAGAGGCGAAGGGGCAAGCCACTAGCTTCATTGACTTCGCCCTGTTCAAGGGCAGAAGAAACGCGATTGTAAATAAGAACATCTTTGCCGTCAAGAATGCGTTCAAGATCTAAAGACAACTCTTTAGCTGACTGATAGCGGTCTTGAGGCAATTTAGCCAGACACTTGGCCAATACAAGCTCAATAGAAGAGGGAAAATCGCCGTCGGCCAAGACTTCAGAAAGACGCGGAGGCTCTCTATCTTGATGCATAGTAACTGTTTCAACAGAGCTGCGGCCTTCAAAGGGCACAAACCCGCTCAAGACTTCGAACAAAGAGCAGCCAATAGAATAGATGTCAGAACGAGCATCAACCAGATCGCCAACACACTGCTCTGGGCTCATATAATAAGGACTACCAAAAACCTCACCGGTCGATGTTAATGACTGAGTAAGATTGTCACCAAATCCAACTAATTTGGAGATACCAAAATCTAAAATCTTGACTTGGTTGGCACTACTTGCACTATTTGCAGTGCACAACATAATATTGCTAGGCTTAAGATCGCGGTGAATAATGCCGTTACGATGGGCGTAGGCCAAGCCCTCCAATACTTCAATAAAAATAGACAATGCTTGACGGAGAGGAAGTGGTCCATCTGCAATCAAAACTTCTTCTAAATTGTGACCTTGCAAATAATACATCGAATAGAATGGCAGCGAGCGCTCATGAATACCAAGATCGTACACTTTTACTAAAGTGGAATGACTGAGGGCTGCCAACGTCTTTGCTTCGGCCTGAAAACGCAACCAGCTCTGTTCGTTGACAAACTCTGGCGCGAGCACTTTCAAAGCTAGTTGCTTTTTCAAAGAGATTTGTTCAACCAGATAGACTACCCCCATGCCACCTTGGCCGATCAATCTTATAACTCGAAAAGCGCCTCCAATGATACTGTTGACTGGCAAAATCTGCTGCGAGCTCGATTGACCAGGCTGCTCTGAACTGCCCATACGCATCTGCGTAAATTGTTTTCTTTGAGTCAGTCGCTGAGCAGTGGCAGTACGATGAGAAGAAATACGAGAGCTCTTCTTGACCACAACTGGAGTCTGACACTGGCAGCGCAGCTCCTTGAATAGAAACGAGGTGAAAGAACCAACTTTAGAACCAAGGGGCAATGACTTGCCACAATTGGCACAGAGCTGATTTTGGGCCAAGGCGCTAGGCCTAGTGCGGTTGCATTGACAATAATTATGCTGAA
>LNEX01000336.1 GCA_001464165.1 bacterium Ga0077546 | reverse complement strand
AACGCATGGCCCAATTTCATGATGAATTTATTGCAGACCTCAATCGCGTGGAGAATCTTTTGATCTTCCACCGTGTTCTACTACAACCCCTTTCTAAAATTCAGCATTGTCGCATTGTTGACTTTCTCGAGACGGAAACAACCGGTCGAATTACCAGTAAAGGCACCCAGGTAGCCTCAGTTTTCTTTGGTGAACCAATTGCAGTTACTAATTACCTAAACCGCTACAAAGAAAACAAACACGCAGCAATAAGCGAACTGAAAGCCTCGATTCACGATCAGTTGCAATTGGCCCTAGACTGCTCTCAGAGTGCAAAACTTTCTCGCCAAAAGCGCTCACAAACGTGACCCTGAGGATGAGTAGCCACAGACTCAGGGCCCGCTACTACCTGACATATATCAGCAGCGACCTCTGCTGCTGCATGGGTCCGAGCCATTCTCACAGCGTTGCTACGCATTATTTTAAGACGCTCCTGATTATGGAGAAGTTCTTCAATTTTATATGCCAATACCGGTAGATTATTACAGCGGATGGCCACCCCCTCTTCCACAAGATGGTCAGCATTACGCTCTTCTTGCCCTGGAATTGGCCTGACTATTACCGAGACTAAACCCTTTGCCAGAGCCTCCGACGAAGTCAGTCCACCAGGTTTTCCAATGATCAAGTCAGAAGCAACCATATACTCATCTATTTCAGTGGTAAAGCCAATGGCACTTATAAGATGCTGACTACTTTGATTCTCGTTAGCAACAGAGCTCATTTTTGCAAAGAGATCAGCATTTGCACCGCACGCTACCACAATATTTGCTGGCTCGTGCAGTTTTTTTAATTGCTCTAGAATTTGCTCAGTAGGTCCCATACCTAAACCTCCCGTGGAAACAAAAATGGTTGGTAGCTCTGGCACAAGCTCATGCCTAATGCGCATTTGCCTCTGATCTTTCACCTGGGCAAAGACTGGGTCAATAGGAATACCAGAAACAACCACACGGCTGCGCTCGAAACCCAGGGCTACAAGGTGTTCTTTCGTTTCATCAAGGGCCACATAATATCTAGAATAATGGTGACAAAGCCAGACTGCATGCAAATCAAAATCGGTAACGACGACAGCGTGGTGACACGAAATTTCTTTGCGACAGAGCAACCAAGAAACCATATCGGCCGGCAATGAATGAGTACAAACAATGGCATCGGGCTTAAATTCTTTGAGAACGTGGGAGAGTTTGCCAATATTCAAACGCTCAAAAGCCATGCCATAGTGCAGTTTATCCCAATCGCGATCAGCATACTCATAGGCCAAACCAAGCAAATCGGGAGCATTAGCCACCAAATCAATATAAGTCTGCCGATAGACCTTGCGAAAGGCGGCATTGGCAAAGCTCAAAGAGTCTTCGTGCCTGACCAATACATCACTATATTGACTCTTAAATGCTGCCTCAATCGCTTGAGCCGCGCGAACATGACCTGTACCAATCGAGGTTGATAAGATCAAAACCCTCATTTATTTCGTTTTATTAGCCACAGCTCCAGCAACGGCATGCTTCTTGCGATGATGCCCAGTTGAAACTACTTCAACAGAGCAAGGCGAATGATTGACCACAGCGCGGGAAACACTACCAAGCATATTGTGAGGGCAGACATCTTTAGAATGCACACCAATCATAATTTTATCAGCAGACCACTCAACTGCAGCTGTAACTATTTCAGCCCACGGTGCTCCTTCGCGTACTTCATAATGAATAGATGCTGTAGCAATTGCCTCTTCAAGCTTGTGCCGAATAGCCTCACAATGATGCCGTGCTGCAGCTTTGCGCTTGGCATAAATCTCGGCAGCGGTATGGGCATATTCAGAAATAGATAGGTCTGCATAAGAAACGCAGGAAGGCTCTAGCACTGTGAGAATTTTAAAATTCACATCTTGCGGCCATTTGCGACTGGTGATAGTACGAACCAGCTCACTAGATGAAGGTGAGTCGTCAACTGCAATAATGATCTTCATCGCATAACCTCAAATGAACCACACACTAAAAATTAGTTTTCAAGTAAACAACGACTAATGCTCTTAATTTAGACCCTTTTCTACGGCCATGTATCA
>LNEX01000335.1 GCA_001464165.1 bacterium Ga0077546 | reverse complement strand
TGGTGCTTTGTCCAAGGCAGATTTAACTTATTGTCCATGTCAGAGATAATTCCCCATATTACAGAGGGTATATCGAAACAATAAAGGCTTGCCCGCTGAAGCTGCCCTGCCTGGCTTTTGAGACATTGATATGGCTGCGTGAAATCAAACTTGAAGGTCGCCACTTTTTAGCCTCGATATAGAGTTGCTATATAATGCTATGATGAATTTGCAGTTTCACGAAGAAAATCTTTCGAAGCATGGCATTAAGCCAGAAGAAGTTGAAGAGTGTTTTTCAGATGTGCGCCGCCTGGTAAGAAAGATTGGGGAAATTTACTGGCTCATCGGAAAGACTGAGGGCGGAAGATTGCTGCAAGTTGGTTATCGCAAAGAGGTGGATAAGACTTACTTTGTTTTTCATGCGATGGCAGCCCGGGAGCATGAGCTTAAGCGCTACAAGTCGAGAGGGAAGTGATGATGGTAGGGAAGAAATCAAAAATACAGATACCACCACCACCTGCAGCAAATGCGCCAGCCGATGAGTTAGCTGCATATTTTGAAAAGTACGGATTGGATGAATTGGAAGTCGCTGGATACGTTAACGATCTAACAGTGGATGAATTGAAGGATGTGGAGGAGTTGGCTGCTAGTTGCCAGAGTCAAATTCAAGCTCGCAAAAGTGCTCGAACTCAGTTGAATTTAGCAATGTCTTCAGACCAGCTTGATCGATTTCTTAAGTATGCAAATAAAAAACATATTCCCCCATCGACGCTGGCAAAAGCGTGGATTTTGGAGCGGCTAGATCAGGAAGCGAAAGAAGCATAGGCATGTCAGAGGACCTCAAAATCGAGTCATGTAGAGACGTCTATTTGCAATCGTGCGCCAGTATCTGTGAACCTTTCAAGGCTGATGGATTTCGCTACGCTAAGTCTGGACCGAAGATGTCCAAAAAAAGCGGCGAATACACATTCACTGTGTCGTTTCAGTCTAATCGCTACAATATTCCTGGTGAAAGTGTCAAAATTTGGATTCATGCCAATGTTAGCTCGCCTGCAATGAAGAAATGGCGCACAAACAATCAGTCTCTCCGAAAAGATGATCGTGTGGCCGGCGGGCAAGTTGGCAATCTGCGTAAAAAATATTCTTGGTTGGTTTGGGATGTGGCAAATGCTGACTTGAGAGGCGATAGAATTCAGTGCGCTATTGAGGCGGTTCGTACTATCGCTCTGCCTTACTTCGCCGCTTTTGAAGATGTGCCAGCGCTGTGTGAACTCCTAGAAAGAGAAGAAGTTCCAAGCATGGAGATAGAAGATCGAATTGATTTTCTCGCTCGCTATGCCACTACTCGAGCGGTTCAAAATGCAGTAAAGCAGTTTGTCGCCGAGCATAGGCATGAGCAACTCGGTTTCGAGATTACTCGAGCTATGCATGTAATCCGCCGAAACGAAGAACTAGACCGGGACTTTACCACGGACTGTAAAACCATAACTAGAGCGATAGTTATGTTCAACCTTGACGAGAAATTCGTGCTTGGAAAGTAGAGGCGTGCACTATTCGTCATTAGGAACAGCAATAGTCCTGCGCGAAATAAAAATTGGTTTTCCGCCCTTCTGCTTTGCTAAGACGTCGACATAGTAGAGCCCCGGCTTCCAGCTTTTTTGTGGTGTTACTAGAACGCGAAATTGCTGCAAGCCGTTGTTACTTCTGATCTGGAATGGCTGTTTTGCCCACTCTACAGGAAAGTAATTTTCTAGAGTTTTGCTTGGGTGACTGTACGATTCCATCTTGTTTATTGCTTCAGGGGCCAGTGGTTGCGGAGCCGGCTCCCACTTGATTGATACGCAATACACCTCCCAACCCGGGCCTAGAGTGCCAGTGACGTAGAAGGGTTGACTGACATCACGCGGCAAGTTGGCGAATTGACCATAGTTATCTGTAAATTCTTGAGTATTAGCAAAGCGATATTTGCTCCCATTGGTGGCGATAGTAAAGGCTATGCCAACGCCGTTGTGAGTTGGATCTAGTATGCATTTTCTGTGCCCGTCATTGGGAGGTTTTTCGTTGTAGTAGCCCGATTCTGCTCTATCAATATCGCTTTTCTTAAATGCTTGCACCCCATGGAGTGTGAAGGGTTTTTCGGCGCTTTCCTCTGTGAGTGCATCTTGGTCGTAGCCTTCATACTCTCTTGCAGACCACCAAAAGGTGTTTTCTGACACATAACCGAGTCCACCTACCTGACTATAGCGTTGCCAGGGCTTCTTGCCGTCGATATCGTAGTGCCCGTGGTGGTTGTTCAGTGTCATATCTTCAGTGTGAATTTGACCAGCTTGAGAAGCGATTCTGTCGAGTATCACTGGCGACAAGCCATGTGCTGCCCGGTCTCGATTGATCAAGGTGAGCATGTATTCGCGAGCTTGATCAAGCGAGAAAATTGTCTCTGCTTCTCCATCTGCTGCTCCATCTGCGCTAATAGCGTGCTCGCTGCTAGTCGAGAGTATTAGCGATATCAGTAAGAGAAATGGCAGTTTTAGCCGCAGTGAATTCTTCATCCTGATATTTATACCCTGGTTGGCTTAGGGCATGCGAACTTTTAAGGCAACTTGCGCAGCGATCATATATACTCGGCCGCCTTTACAGCTCAAAGCGGAGGGCATATGAATTTTAAGCCAGAAGGATACCATTCTCTGACGCCTTACTTGACCATGCGTGACGCAGCTAAGGCCATCGAGTTTTATAAGAAAGTATTTGGCGCCGAAGAGCACATGAGAATGCCTGCTCCGGGAGGCAAAATTGGCCATGCTGAGCTGCAGATTGGCGATTCTGTAATTATGCTCGCCGACGAATGCAGCGAAGGCAAGAGCCCTGCCGCCTTAGGTGGAAGCCCCGTTGGTTTAATGTTCTATTTGCCTGACGTTGATGCCACTTTCAAGTTGGCTGTGGCCGAAGGTGCAACTGTGCAGCGGCCTTTGCAAGACCAGTTTTATGGCGACCGTTCAGGCTCTATTGTTGACCCATTTGGTCATATCTGGCACCTTGCCACCCATGTTGAAGATGTCAGCCCTGAAGAAATGGAAAAGCGTGCTGCAGCGGCGGCAAAGGAAGCTATGGCGGCAGCCAAATAAAAACTGAAACTTTTTGATGCTCCGGCCGTACTGATATTCGTAGATAGCAGTTGCGGGTGGCTCAGATTATGTTCGAAGATGCTCAGGCTTTGTTGTT
>LNEX01000334.1 GCA_001464165.1 bacterium Ga0077546 | reverse complement strand
CATGTCTGTCTGGCAATTCAAAAATTAGAAGGTAAGTTACGACGAAAATGTTGACGCAACTTCCCGACTCCCTCCGATAGAGAGGACGCGGATGATACCATGAACGCTTACCTTTGCACTTATCAGAAGCAGCTCAAAATCTAGCCAACAGAGTCTCGACATCGAACCGCATCGTCTTGGGTGAGCGCTTGGTTGTCTATTCTCGTTTGGTCGATGCTACTAGCCTGCTTGATTGCTTAATCGCCGGGGCATGAAGCACTGAGCCAACTGTCAACAGATTAAATCGCTCGTGCTTCTTTGCCTGCTCATGTTGAATAGCTATCGAGGCCGCTAGTCTAGCCCCCCGGCAAACCCTTCTCCTGCTCTAAAAGCCTAATCAACTGCCCATTTGGAATCCACGGACAGATATCAAAGCCATTCGGGCTACTTCTCATTTGATCAGTAATTGGCGGAGTTTTGTTTTGGCTAGCCTCTGCAGGGCACATGGCGATAGACGGGGAGTCTCCCGTAGAATTGAATAACTCACTAGCAAAAGCGTCATGCGTTGAGCTCTGAGAGGCCTCTACTGCAGGTAATTCGGTTGTCTCAAAACGCATAATTCTTTCCCCTTCTGAAGTTTCGAAAATTACTGCAATCCGTTCCTAGTAGACTTGGATTAGTTCCGGATTCATTGAAGATAGCGCTTCTTTAGTGACGATTCTATGTCTTAGCCAAGTCGTTTTGGCGGAGTTTTTAGAGAATCAAGAAAAGGGGGACGAGGATCTAAGTTGGTGCGCTTTATGTGTTGGATGGTGTAATGGTTGGGTACAAACTCAGCTCCAGCTTTCAACGAGGCACCAAGTCCAAGTAAGACCGGACTAAGATTCTTGGCTGCTGGTATGTAACGCGCAGCTAAGCTGGCTGCAAGCGTAGCATCACCGGCAACGGCAAGACCATTAGCTAAAACGTCGCGCTTGTTGGTGCTTGCATATAAAGCTTTGCCATCCTGGAAGGTTTTTCCGGCTACATACAGTGCACCAGCTCTAAGAAGCGGACTGTTAGTGCCGGCCAGAGCAACTCTTGCTATTGAACACAGTCCTCCCACATTCAGAAGAGTGTCGGAAATAGCTCCCAGCTTATCGTGGCCGCGCAATCGACTGATAGAATTAGATACTCCAGTCTCGTAGCCAGATGTCACTTTAAATTTGGGGCGACTTAGCGATTCATACAGAAGATCACTAACACCGGATGCTGGAATACTCCATTGGTGATTGTCTTGAAAAACCTTGTTGCTGGTCATAGAGACGACCTTGCCAGTTTTGTCAAAGAGCGGAGTACCCGAATAGCCAGGCTTGCCAGCAATCTTAAAATCGAACATGGTTTGACCTAAGAAAGCGTATTGGTCGCGCATCAGAGGGTCTCTGTCTATAAGTGACTGTGCTTTCTTTTCATCGATCAGCTTACGATTTGAACCAGTATCATAGCTATCAACCATTGTTTGCTTTCTGACAAAAGTCGCTGTCGACATCTCAACACTCGGATCTGACCATTCATCAGGCTTCTCGCCCAACTTATGACCAGCCCAGCCGTAACGAGGACTCAATAATCTAACCTGATCGCCCGCCTGCGGTTCGCTGGTTGTGATCTCTAAGGGCGGAGCACTCTTCGGGGTACCATCGACAAAGCTGAGAGCGGCCAAGTCTTTCACGTCGTCAATGGCAATGTCTTTGCCAAGACGATAGACTTTGCCACGGTTGTCTTCAGCAGTGATTTCACGCTTGCCCATGATGGCGTGGTAATTAGTAATCAATCGTCCGTCTGGGCCGACCCAACCTACTGCTGTAGTGTTGTCGGCCTGAATCTTAAAGATACTTCCAGAAGAATCTGCCAGAAGTTTTTCACAGGCGGAATCTCCCTTGCAGCTTGTGCTATTTGCGGGCAAATCCAAGTTAGATCTGCCCGCAGCAGCAACGGGTGTCTGTTCAATAGGTTTTGGCCTATCTTGAGGCACAACTCTTCTCCTTCAGTGTTTCGATAGCTCGGGCCATTTGAAAATCAAGCATTTCCAGTAAGACGCTCTGTCCATTCCCTAAAGCTCTCTCCCGGTTTCCGTTGCCCTCTCTCTAGCTCTCTTTGCATTTCAGCCGGTGATGGAGTTCGCACCGGAGGCTTAGGTATATCGGCACTAGCTTCAAGACTGCGATATGCATTGGCATCGGTGTCATCATAAGTACCGGAACTGCCACCGCCATTTCCTGGCTTGGCTACGCGTTCGTGGAATGTGGCACCTTCATCAACTGGACCTCGAGGCAATTTAATTACTCCGGTGCCTTGAAGGTCTGCCATCAGTTCCGGTGCCGGGGAAAATCCACTCGGCATAGAAGAAGAATTCATATCTCCTGTTTTGGCACCCGGTGGAGAGGATAATCTTGCCTCAACAAATGCATGACTTTCTGGTGGCCCTTGACCCTCATCCATAATTGATTCCACTGCTGCCGCTTGCTCGAATCTATTCATTCTCTTAGCTCTCCTACTCGGTTTAGATTACTCTTGCAATATCCGCCAACGGGCGTAATCTTCTGTATTTCTCTCGAGAAAATAAAGGCATTTATTAGCCTTGGTCTTGCAGTATAGAGAGCTAGTTGTGACGCTTCCATGTCTGCGTGCCGATACCTGTCGATACCTGCACGATTGCTGGTTTGCAGCTCATGCGAAGAACAGGACGATTAGTCTGATGAGGGTCTCTGGCCAACCTTTTTGGATGCTGAATAGTAGACCGATCGATTAACAACTGGCAAAAAATGAGACCAAGGGGTCTCGCTGTCGCTTGTGTCTCTAGTCTGTTCGCTGGTTGGTACAGCTAGATAGGCTCAAGCGTCGTTGCAATGAACGAAACTCACTTTTACATTGTTGAAGCCAAGGTCGATAAGCTGTCGCGCTGCTGTTTTGTTATGCAACCAAACTTCTTGCGCCTGGCGCAAGTCTAATTGAGGTACAAGAACCTGCACGGACTGCTTTTGGGTGTGACTATACCAGCGGCTCTTGCTCCATGATTTTTTGAAGAGTGCGCGCACTACTACTGGCCAAAACTTAAGGATGCGTCGGAGGATAAAGAATGAGGTGATCATATTCTGAAACCTTGATGTCAGTTAATTCCTTCGCAGCGGTAGCTTTATCCAATAGTGGAACTTCGCCAATAAGTGTTTCTTTTCCGTGTTTGACTGTCGGCATACCGACAGCCTCTCGGACATCCTTAGACAATACGGAAAGAGGGAACAGCTCCTCGCGCTCGCCTGACAGCTGCGAAAGTACTGTGTTCAATTTTCGCTTACCACTCGCAAATCCTGGCGATTCAGCTATACGTTTAGCAAGAAGTGGTACCTCTCCCTCTGAGGCTTTTGCGGCGTGAGCAATGCCAAACCAAGCAACAACCGGCTTACCGGCTGCACTATCCGATAAGGCAAGCAGATTCGCTGCAATTGTCGCTTCCCTTGACTCTCTAAAAGCGTGAGCACCAGGAGCAAGCTCTGCGTCGATGGGAACCACCCGAACGCCTTTGTCCCGCGCAGACTTCCACATGTTCACCAAATCGGGATTATCCCTAAAGAATTTTCGCAAAAGAGAACGTTTTGGTTGCGTGCTCAGCATATCTGCGAATTTAGAAGGCAAAGAGAGATCGCTTCCTCGATTGTTATTGAATTTCTCAAAGAGCGGCTTAAGCGAAGATGGCAACTCGATGGCCAATATCGAGCCTGGCGGCAATTCACTCAAAACTTCTGCTCCAAGCCCCCTATGAGGGTTAGGACTGTTAGGTGTATGTTGCTCGCCAATGATTGTGATATCGCTGGTCTTTGCGATTCGAGCAAGATACTCGCGTGCTGGTTCTCCTTCTGAGTTGATGTATCGCTTAATCTGAAGAATCTTATCTCCTAGCTCAGTGGAGCCTTTGCGCACTTCAGCAGAGCCTGACAATTCGAGTTTAGACGCATCTAGTCTTGTGGCTTTTTCTGGAATGAATTTCCAAGTAGCTGGGTCTGAAGTTGCCGAGGTTGGTAACTCTTCACTGTAAAGCATGGCTTGGAATCTTCCAATCAGTTCCTCCGAATCTGCTAGGGATGGCCAACCTTGTCTTGCCCGTGGTACTGGCGAAAAGTTGTGCCTGCCGCCTGGCACATTGTCATAGTGATAGCTGTCTCTGTTTGGTCGCCAAGGCTTAGGCCCTTGGGCGTGCTCGTTGATTTGGGCAGCACCAGCACCTTTGCCAAAGCTTAGAGCTGAAGCACCAAGCCCGATACCAACTGAGAGCATGGCAGACCTCGCTACTTCTTCATTAGAAGCCCATTTGCCAGTCTGCATGTAAGAATAAGCATGAGCAGTGCCGGCACCCAGGCCGCCGTCGAATACGCCTCCGGCACCTACAGACAGTAGGCGTGAGCCAGTCACGCCAAGCGATGGTGCTGAAGCTTGAAATAGTTTTGCCACCCGTGCGCCTTGTGCACCAAGTACGGCAGAGCCGCCGCCCAAAAGTGCTTCACCACCGCGAGCAAGAAAGAAAGAAGAGCCGCTAAGGTCTTTTTGCGTTGGTGTCAGAAGCCCACCCTGAATTGCTCCAGCAGTACCGAAGGCAACTGACTCAGAGAGCGCTGCCGAACCGAGCATTTTAGAGCCGAGAGTTGTAACCTTTTTCGTGGCTAGGGCGAGACCAATAAATATAGCAGTTGTGCCGATCATTTTACCGACATTGCCAGAGATGGAAGAATCAATTTCACTTTGAGCGCCCAAGTGAATGGCTTTGAAATTCGTACCCAAAGAATTATTACTAAGTTGAGTGACGCCGTTAATTGGGTTGAGAGCTAATCCAGAGACAATGCCTTCGCCTAATAGTTTTGCTTGCTGCAATGGCTCAATTTTTGACTTAGCAAATGCCTCCTG
>LNEX01000333.1 GCA_001464165.1 bacterium Ga0077546 | reverse complement strand
CGATTGATAACGATTTTGGGGCTGTTTCGCTAAGCAAGTTTTGACTACGGCCTCAAGTGGCAGCGAAAATTTTCGCCTGGTCGAGACCTCCGCAAGAAGTGGTGCTTGATCATCTCTATGCATAAGCATTGTTTCGAGCGAAGTACTCCCCTCGAAGGGGACATAACCAGTCAGTGCTTCAAAAAGAGCGCAGCCTATCGAGTAGATGTCGGAACGTGCATCTACACTCGCTCCGCAACATTGTTCAGGGCTCATGTAGTAAGGGCTGCCGAAGATCTCACCGGCTAAAGTTAGGCTTTGTAGCTTACTACCTCCTGCGCCCACGAGTTTCGAAATACCGAAATCTAGAACTTTTACAGTTTTGGCATCATTGTTGCTGCATAGCATTATGTTGGCAGGCTTAATATCGCGATGCACAATGTCGTTTCGGTGGGCATAAGCTAGGCTGTTTGCCACTTCATGAAAAATATAAAGGGCCTGCTCGATTGATAGAGCCCCATCCTCAGCTAGAACTTCTTCTAGGCTACGGCCTTTTAGGTAGTCCATTGCGTAGAAGGGAATCTTTCCTGCATGTATGCCGAGATCATAGACATTGACAAATGATGGGTGATTGAGTGAAGCCATGGTTTTGGCTTCGGCTTTGAAGCGCTGCCAGTTCTGTTCATTTACTAGATCTGGTGCCAGTACTTTTAAGGCGAACTGTTTGTCTAATGAGGTCTGCTCCACCAGATATACAACACCCATTCCGCCCATGCCAATTACTGAAAGTATGCGAAATGTGCCACCAATAATAGTATCGATAGGTAGAATAGCTTGCTCAATCGCTTCGCCAGAGGAGAGCTTCTGGGTTTTTAGGTTTTCAGTGAATTGTTTCTTCTTCGCTAGCCTATGAGCGGTCTGAGTACGTTGAACCACTTTGCTATTGGGGTGCATCTTCGCCTCGGTTTCTTTCGTCGTAACCGGGGCGTTGCTATCCGAACAGCTACAACGAAGTTCTTTGAATAGAAACGATGTAAACGAACCAACGTGCTTATCTGATGGTTTCGACTTGCCACAGATAGGACAGAGCGGGCGATCCCTGGCACTTTCTTCGTGTCTTTCTTGCCTTTCCTGTATGTTTTGACCTGGGGCTAATTGCCCCTGTTTGTCTGCAGCGCATTGGCAATAATTGTGCTGAAAGAAAAAAGATGTGACTGAGCCTGCGTGCTCAGCGAGCGGTGGTTTGCCACAGTTTTTGCAAAGTTTAGTGCTCACTTACTACTCATTTACTGCGCCGAGCCAGGTTAATTCTAGCAGTTGTTGGTGGCTAGTAACCGCACAGAGGCGGGTTGAAATTGATTGGGATGCTCCGGTTTAATGGGTTTGACTGGCAGCGAAAAGGGAATGATCCACAGAAGTTTGGCGACGAATTTGAACAGGAATTTGAACATTAACTTGCACCCAAAGTGGATTAAGTCGAGATTACACCAATGATTGCTAGGGCGGCTTTTGTAAGGGTTGCAGTGTGTGGTGTGCTTCTCGTTTGGTGCTTTTCGTTTGCTGTCAATCAAGAAGCTCTCGCTCTCAAGGCTAAACAAAATAGTCGTAGCCCTTCTGGTTCAGCTGCCGCATCGGCTGATTTGAACAAATTGCAGCAGAAAGCCCTGCAGATGTACATGATGCGCAATTACGCTGAAGCCTGCAAGCTCTTTCAAGAATGTGTTAAAAAGAAGCCGGGTGATGCTTCATTTCAGTATTATTTGGCTGCCTCTGCTCTCAGTTCCAATCAGATGGAGATAGCTGAACATGCCCTTTGTCGCGTAGTTGTGATGACAGATCCTGCTAGCGAGTGGGGCAAGCTGGCGGCTCAGGCCCTAAAAGACTGGAAGAAGCAGTTTAGTTCTATTCGTCCTTATTCGCAGCTAGAAAACGGTAAGTTGATGCGCTGGGATAAGTCGAAGGGAGAGATCAAGATTTGGATTGCCGATGGTTTGCAGTTGCCGCCTGGTTTTGTTGGCCCCGATCTTACTGTTGATAAGTGTCGGGCGCTTTATTCAATGTTTGATAAGCCGGGCTTCTTTGAGCACTTAAGTCGGGTAGATCACTATGTTCCTAACTATGCTTCGATAGTCAAAGAAGGCATTAATGACTGGGCCTGGGTAGCAGCCGAAGGTATTGTCAAATTCAAGTTTGTCGATGATCCCAGAAAGGCCGATGTTTTGTATTTCTGGTGCCCGCAGAGTGGTGGTGACTCAGTAGGACGCACTTACTACCCTTGGACTGGTGTTGCCCGTGCCCGCTGCATTGTTCATGTTGAGACTGAGTATTTGCGCAAGTGGGGGGCGCAGACGCCTAAGCAGTTGCGTCAGACAAGTGCCCATGAATTTGGTCATGTACTTGGTCTGGGGCAGCACAGCAATGAGCCTAGCGACGTGATGCGCGGCCATGGCGAGACAGTGACTTGGATGCAGCAAGCTCAATACTCAAATAGTAGCCCGGTTACGCGCAATGACTTCGTCACTTTGCGCGCTCTTTATGAATTACCACCCGACGATCTCTTTTTGCCGATTCCTGAGAAGTAAGATTGTCAAAGACTTAGAACCCCTCGTTGTCAAGCTTGCTCGATTGCAAATACTTGCTTAGCATCTAGGCGCTTGCCAAGTCATGTGCGCTAGCATATAACCTGCTTATCTCATCAAGGAGAACTACGCCAATGCGTCATCCCAGCGTTCCCGAATCATTGGAAGGTTGGTGGATACTCCACCGTATGTTTGATTTTGACCGCTTGTCTTGGGACGAGTTGCCGGCTGATGAGCGTGCCGCGATTTTAAAAGAAGCACATGCCGCTCTGTCATCCTTGAAGGAAGGCGAAGATAGCGACCTTGGTTTGGCCCAGATGGTAGGTCATAAGGCCGATCTGATGCTCACTCACTACAGTAAAAATTATGAGGGTATGGCCCACGCTCAAATGCTTTTCGATAAGCTGCGTTTGGCTAACTACCTCACTCCTGCCACTTCTTATGTGTCAGTGCTTGAGCTTGGTCTTTATGAAGCAACAGGCAAGATTCATGCCACATTGAAAGAGCGTGAGCTCAAAGCTGGCTCTCCTGAGTGGATTGAAGCTTTCGACGAAATGGTCATGGCACAGGCAAAGATTCCACACTTTGGCGGTCGTCTGTGGGCTCGCATTCCTCAAAAACGTTATGTTTGTTTCTATCCGATGGATAAAAAGCGCGGCGAAGCTGTCAACTGGTACACCCTTCCCTACGAAGAGCGGGCCAAGTTGATGATTGAGCACGGCAAAATTGGTAGAACCTATCACGGTCTTGTTAATCAGGTCATATCTGGCTCTATCGGCTTTGATAAGTTTGAGTGGGGCGTTGATCTTTACGCCGATGATCCTATGGTGTTCAAGAAGCTAATTTATGAAATGCGTTTCGATGAAGCTAGCTCTAAGTATGGTGATTTTGGCGATTTCTATTCAGGAGTGCAGTTCTCTCTTGATCAGTTAGCGACATACTTTGATGGTACTGGTGTGCCAGCACTTAATGTGTTGGAGCCTGCTGCTGTAAGCTAGCATCTTGATTGAAAGATGCGACGAAAACCACGACTAAAAGTACTAGTAATTGTGCTACTGGTTGGGTTGCTGGTTCTGACAGGATTCTTCTGGCAGAATATCGTGGCGTCAAGTCCGTGGTTTTTCGGCTATCGGGGCCACGACCTCTTTGGAATTTATATAGCGAAGCTTGATGGCAGTGGTATTCGTCCGATTTTGTTTGACAGCCAACGTGAACTGTCGCACCCCAGGGTATCTCCTGATGGTAAGCACATTACTTTTACTCGCTACAATCGCCTGCTTAGTGGTGGAATAGCAGAAGAGAATGGCAGTGATTATTTACATACTGAAGTGGTTGTTGCCGATATTGATGGTTCGCATCAACTATCTATTGAACCGACAGGCCCGTATGTTTTAAACGCTAACAGCAGTTGGGTTGATAACGACTCTATTTTGTATGTGCATAAGTCTGATTTGAAGTCTTTGCCTGAGCTGAGGTTGCACCGTTTATCGTCTAGGTCTACACAGCGCTTGCCGACGCCTGCTGGAATGGCCGTTTCGGATCCACATTGCATTAATGGCACAGTTGTTTTTGTGGTGGTGCCTTTAGACTCGAATCGGTCGCCGTGTTGTTTGTATACAATGAAATTAAATGGCAGCGACTTGAAGCAGCTAACAAAACCGCAAGTCACAGCAACTTCTAAAGAGCTTGGTTTTAAGCTTGGAGACTACGACCCGTGGCTTTCGCCGAACGCTGATATGGTTGTCTTTATGCGCTATTTCGGCGGGGTAGATTGGCGAGTTGTTAGCGTTAATGTTGCTACAGGGGCAGAGCAAGCGCTAACCAGTCCCGGTGTCACTAGCGCCATCCCTGAGTGGTCTGGTGATGGCAAGACAATCGTCTATGTCAATTTCGATAAGACAAGACTTGAAAATCTTGGACTGTACACAATGGCGCCTTCTGGTGCGAATAAACAGAAAATTCCGCTGCCAGGAGGGTACTTATATACGCATCCGTCTTTTCTCCCGTCATTTTTCCCTGGTACTGGGTCAGGCACCACATATAATGGTGTCATCATATATAGT
Source organism: bacterium Ga0077546 (assembly GCA_001464165.1). Next base: position 10,127 of record LNEX01000333.1, on the reverse strand, counting down.
GCTCGCCGGGTTCCCGGATTGCCGGGCGTAACCGAGGTGAAATAGTCGAAAAATGCCTATTTTCCAGCATAAGCTTTTTATTTTGGTGCCGATTCTAGCCGCGACCTGTCTTGTGTCTGTGTTGTCAGGTTGTGTGTCAGTTTTAGAAAAGTTACCGCATAAAAAATGGGGTTTCATCGATAAGTCTGGGCGGACTGTAATAGCACCCCAATTTGATGATGTGGCCCGCGATCAATACGGTGGCTGTACATTGAGGCGCAAGCCATTTCGTAATTTTAGCTCTGGTCTCTGTGCCGTTCGAGTTGGCAACAAGTGGGGCTACATAGATAAGTCTGGTCTGTTGAAAATACTGCCTAAGTATGACAGCGCAGGAAATTTTAGCGATGGTTTGGCCTACGTGCGGCTCGGCACCAAATGTGGTTACATTGATAAAGTCGGCAGTGAAGCCGTACCAATTCGCTTTGATTTGCCTGCTCACGTAGCTGCCGCTTTTAATGCTAATCCGGATTGGGACTTTAGCCAGTCACTGATTGAGCAATTTGAGTTTAGTGAAGGATTGGCGGTGGCATTTAAAGGAACAAAAGCGGGCTACATTGATAGAACTGGTGTGTTTTTGATTGAGCCTACCTTTTCTCGAGCAGAGCCATTTGTCGATGGTTTGGCGGCAGTGCAACTTTCTGATGGTGCTGCTGTTGTTAGCAATGCTTATATAGACAAGGCTGGTAAGGTTGTAATCAAGCCTGGTCAGCACTGTATTGACTATTCAGCCAGGATTTTCCTCGCCTCTAATGGAAAGTATGGGGGAGAGCGGCGCTTGGGTTTTCTTGACTATAGTGGTAAACCACTTTTTCTCTCTGAATTCGAAGATGCTCGTATTTTTAGCGAAGGTTTGGCTGCGGTAGCACCACATTTCGACTCGTCAGATCAAAGTCAGGCATACGGATATGCTGACAGGACAGGTAAGATAGTAATCGCTCCTCACTTCGATATCTCTGGCAATAATCTGGCTGGAAATTTCCGTCATGGCCGGGCAGTTGTTAGCATGCAAGAGACTGATGCCTTAGGAAACAATCATAATCTTCATGGCATAATCGATAAGAGCGGCCGTTGGGTGCTGCTGCCAAAATACGATCATATTTCAGCTTACTGCGATGGTTTGGCGCGTGCCTTGGAAGACAGTAAGTGTATCTATTTAGACATGGACGGCAAGGTTGTTGTACGCACAAATACATTTGGCAATAGTTTCAGTGAAGGTCTTGCCGCTGTGATGGAGCAATGATCTGAGCCAGGAGCTGAGCCATGATCTGAGCTAAGGTCTGGGCCAGGATCGCCGGGAGCATTCTGAGATTTTCTATTGCTTAAAAAATGCCTACTTAGCAATTTTTTTTGTCGGCAATTGCTTCCTGAACTTTTCTAGCTCGGCTTTGATTATGGCTATTCTCTCTTTGTTCATTGGATGGCTGGAGATGATAGCGAGCATTGCATTGTCTTTGGTTAGTTTGTCTGCTTCTAGTCGTTGGAAAAAATCGATGAAGGCTTCTCCTTTGTAGTCGGCCAAGGTCACTAGTTTAATTCCTTCAATATCGGCTGCTGTTTCTTGCTTACGGCTGTAGTTCAAGCTCTCGAGACCTTCAGCCATAGAAAGCATATTGGCCATGTTATCGGCAGTTTCTGAACCAGCTCCAGCGCCAGTTAGAATTGTTATGAAAGAGAGCAGGCCCACTCTTCTAACGGCGGCTCTTAAAACATCTCGATGTAAGACATGGCCAATTTCGTGGGCCATTACCCCAGCCAGTTCGTCGTCGCTTTGAGCGGCGTCTATGAGACCAGTGTTGACATAAATGGAGCCAGCGGGAAAGGCGAAGGCATTGATTTCAGGGTCTCTATTTGTTTGAAAATGAAATGTGTATGGGCATTTGTCGAGCTGGGCAACTAGTCTTTGGCCAATTTTGTTTATGCGTTTAGATTGAACAGTATCTTTTTCTTCGTTTTTTGGCTTAGGGAGAAAATCAGCTACTTTCGCTTCTAATTTGTTGTCAATGCTGGCAACCAGCGCTGCTTCTAGTGGGTCCATTGCTAAGGCTGTAGCAATTACAAGCAGAGCTAGAGCTGCTGATACCGTTAACCAGTAGCGCTTAAAGCGGCTATGACGTTGCCTCACGCTCTTTTTGGCTTCGTCGGCTAGCTTTGTTATAGCCGTTGAGCCACTCTTGGTAAGTTGCTCTAGTAGCTGATCGTCGTGGGTAATTAGTACCAGGCCACGCTTTTCGTCGATAATTTTGAAGCGATCGCCAGCGTGCCCGGCTGCTTCGATTTTGAGATCATCTAGGCTTAAGTTAGCATCAATTTCTTTGATGTAGAGGCCTTGAGCGCTGAGCTGCAGTGTAACAACTCTAGCTTCGGCTGCGTCTGCTTCAAATAGTCGAGCTTTGAAATCTTCGCTCATCAGACGAAAGTCTACCCCCTGCTAGGAACAAAGCGACGAACCCAAGCACCAAATCCTTTGGGGTTTCTTGTCTGTATCCAGACTTTTCCTGGTCCTGTGAATTTGCATGCTAGACCTTCGCCACTAGTAAAGCTTGAAATCCAGTTGGCACCTGCTTTTACTATTTGATATTCGAGGTCTCCAGACCACGCTACTACGTGTCCGTTGTCGACTATATATTCTTTACCGGCGGCGATGGGAATTTCCATAATGGCGCCAAAGGCTGCTACTGCTACTTCGCCGTGACCGCGCACATGCAATACAAAGAAGCCAGCACCAGAGAATACGCCAGCCGTCAACTTCTGTACTCTTGTATCCATTTCAATGTCGCCTAGACCGGCGAGCATACAGCCGTTTTGAATATAATAATCTTCGCTATTGCGCATGGGCAATATCTTTATGTCACCGGGCACCGATGGAGCAATGATAATATCGCCATCGCCAGTAGTGGCGGTGATTTCTTGAAAGAAGAAAGATTCGCCACCTAAGAATGATCTTTTGAAGGCGCCAAATACTCCGCCCCACATATGCCCTTTAATTGATAGGTGCTGAGACTTAGCTACCATGGCTCCGGCTTCGGCTTTGAATTTCTCCCCGCGTTGAAGATCGACGCGGAGAACAGCATTAGAGCCTTCGTGCATAGTTTCATACTGCATTGAATTTTTCCTTCAATTTGATCAATCTGGCTTTGCTAATTCCGATTAGCATATTCCATTTAGCTAAATCCATTTGGCTTATCTTTGCGATTGAACCCATATTTTGCCATGGTTAAACTTAGCACTTAATAGGTATAGAGGCAGGAGATTATGTCTTAAGAGAATTAGAGAGATTATGGCAGTCGGTCGATCAAACGCTAGCAACCATGACAAAGTCCCCAAGAAGTATCCCGCTCGGCTGTATCAGGCCGATAGCGGCGAGCCGATCAGTGCCTTGGTTTCAGTTCAAGGGGATGATTTACTGATCTCGGCCCTAGATGGTGAGCATCTCCATAAGTTTGAGGCAGCCAAGTATAGTGCTTCAGGCGATAGTATTAGTTTCTTGCTGTCGAGTCTGCAGGTTAAGGGTGGAGGTTCTGAAGGCGATAAGGTTGTGCTCATTGAACCTGAGAGCCAAGCAACTGTGATTATTAATTCTCATGATTTTCTTGGGGAGCTGCGTGCTGTCATGCCAGCCAAGCAAATTAAGGCAAATTTTCAACGACTTAAATTCAACCGCTTACAAGCTAGTTTTAGAAACGGTTTAGTGGCAGTATTCATTGCCGGCGCAGTTCTTTTGTTTGCCTTCGTTGTTGTCAGCGGTTTCTTGTATGAGTCTAAACACCCCCACCGCGACGATGTTTCTCTTACTGACGAAGAAGGTGAAGCGCAAGAGGCACGTCGGCCTAGTGAGAGTTCCACTGAAGCTGTGGAGCCGGTCTCAGAAGAGTATGCGGTGACTTATTATGACAGTGAAGAAATGAGTGAGGAGGCTAATCAAGCCCTCACTAAATATTTAACAGCTTTTCGCACCAAGACTCAGTCTAAGTTGCGTAAATTTATTGCCAAACCAATGGCTAACGGTACGGTGGTGGAGCTTGCCGTCGGGGCGAACGGTAATCTTGTAAACAGCTGTATCGCTCAATCTGCTGGTGTATCTAACGATAAACTGGTACTGAAAGTGGTGCGCGCTAGCTTCCCGCTTCAGCCATTGCCCAAAGGCGTTCAAAGCCCTATTCGAGCTAAGATTTTGCTTAAGTGATTGCGGCCGGCTAAAACTGGGCACTAAATGCAGTTTTCCTAATACTTTTGGCATTATCAAGTGCTAAGTTGGTTGTGCGTAATTTCGGGTTTTCTTCATGCCAACTGCCAACGATTCATCTTCTTCGTCTTCCCCAGCCAACACTATGGCGCAGAAGATTCGTAAGCTCTTGGCTCTAGCGGACGGCAATAAGAACGAGAACGAGCGCAATTCAGCCATGAAGCTTGCCTTAGAATTGCTGTCTAAGCACAATCTTGATATGTCTCACGTCACTGACATTTCTGAAGACGTAGACGTCATTGAATATGATGCCTTCCTTAAGCTAGACCCGTGGATTCGCACCATCATGCATGCTGCTTGCACCCTCTACTACACTCGCTTTATCATGCGTCCTATCTACAGTGGTTACTATAGTGATCGAAAAGAATGGCACCCGACATTTGTTGGTACAGCAGAGAATATTGACTGCACAATGGAAATTGCTAGCTGGTTAATCGATTCTATTAGAAAAGAAAGCAACTGGCTCTTCAGAGAGGCTTACGAGAAGCGCAGCTTTAGAGTTGGTGCCGCCGACCGAATATTGCAGAGAGCCAATCAGTTAATTGCTGAAGAGAAGCAAGTTTGTGGCACTACACCGAGCAACAGTTTAATGGTGCTGCGCAATCAGCTTGAGAGTGCCAATCAAAAGTTTATGGACAAGAAGAAGCTCGGTACTTTCCAGAGCCGAGGTAGTTACCATGATCGCACAGCCTATGGTTTAGGCCAGTCTTACGGCAACAATGTCAACTTGGGTAAAACAAGTAAACCGAAGGAGCTAGGCTACCATTCACCAAGTTCGTAGTGCACACCTGTTCTGTCTGGGCGAGCTTCGCCCATATAGCCCGTCTTGTCATTGCGTACGGTGTAACCACCCGAGTTGGTTTTGGATATGGTCGTAATGGTTTTGTCGGGCCGATAGACCACTGTTGTTCCGTTTGACTTGCGAACTAGCCGACCTTTGACGCCATTAGGATATTTGATTAGATATGAGGCTGCGCCTTCTTCTGGAAGTATCACGGTGCCGTCAGCGAAGCCATCTTCAATGGCATAGCTACCATCAGGAAAACGACGTAAGTAGCAGGCGGAGCCATCTACTAAGTTGAACCTTAAGACGATGGCTGGTTTGTTGATTGGGGCGCTCTTTTTGTAGGGGTCGATATCTTGCGCTGAGAAGACAAAGATCATGTCCTCGCTCATGTTTTTCATGCTGGTCTTAAGTTCTTTGGCCGTGCCCTTAGCAACTGCTTTGGCAAACGAGCGCACTGGTCCTTTGTGTTTCTTTTTTTGTTCGACCGCTTCACCGGGTAAGAGCCACGGCGAGGTGCGATTTACCACCCACTCTTCCGCCTGCCACTTTTTTGCTTGAACGGTTAGCGCGCCTTTTTTTGTTTCTGGCGCTACATCATTGGCAGCATATGAAGCTTCTATGCTGATAAAAGCCTCGGTGCCGACAACGGCTATTAGAGCTAACAAGGAAAAGAATAATGGGCGTTGCATATTGACACTCTACGCGGAAATTAAGAAACAAATCTATCATTTTTTGCTTCGGCCTTATAGTGCCTACGCTTAATCGTAAGCGTAGCTTTTGAGTGCGCGGCCCACGCATATATTATTGTCGCTGGCTAGTGAATGCGGTCTGAAACCCTAATGTATCGGCTTGAATAATTCAGGATCAAAGTCTTTTGCTTTTGTTCCTTCTTCAAGAGTGACTTTAGGCAAGCACCGTTGTAGCTGTTTTAATTGCTCGGCACTCAACAGGCTTTTGCGCAGGAGTAAGTGCGTCAGCCCAGGTAGTTGATTGAGCCGCATCAGGCCAGCGAAAGTTACTTTTGTATCGGCTAGATTGAGTCGCTTTAACCGCTTCAATTTTAGGATACTATCGATACATTTATCTGTGACATTGTTGCGGGCAAGACCTAGCTCTTGAAGGTCACTGAGTGTTGAAATGTCTTTGATGCAGCTATCGGTCATAACTGTTGTGGAGAGCTCGAGCATCTGCAGTTTCTTCAATTTGGCCAGCATTGGTCCAGCTTTATCGCCTAGTGTATTGCTAGAAAACGTGAGGCGAAGTAGCTCTTTGAGATTCGATATTTCTTCAACTGTGCCGAGGCCGATGGGGCAAAAGCCGATATTGAGATGCTGTAGTTTTGTCAGCCTCCTCAGACCAACAGTGCCAGTGTCGTTTACATCGGTGCCTCTCATGTCGAGACTGACTAAATCAGTGAAATGAAGTAAATCCTGAAACTCGGCATTGTCTACTTCCATTTGTGCTAAATCGAGATGGCGCAAGACCTGCGCTGGAATCGTCTTCAATAATCGCGTATTGCTGTGCACAAAGTAGCCGAGCTTGAGTGATATTCGCGCGCTTGCCGGTATGTTAATTGATCCTCGCGCTGCCTTGTAGTCGCTCAGGCGTGTATCGGCGGTGTAGATTGCTGCGGGCTTAACTAGGTAGTAGCTGCCAACTTCGGTGCTGGGAAAATTAATGGTGATATAAGGCAGGACACCCGGGGCTACTTTGCTGGATTCTGCTTTATTAGGCGCTGCTTTACTTGGCGCAGCAAGCAGAAGAAGCAAAACATAGAGCAGCGAAAGGCAACTAGTAAGCAGGCTGCATTTATTTTCTTTTCTCTTGGCTACTTGGCGCATCATACTTTTACTTTAATGCCTGAGCGTGCTTAGAAACAAGCTAGAGTTATAATTGAGCGAAATTCAGAGAATGAGCGTTATTTTGAGCCAAATCTATCATAGAGCGAGAACTACTCTGGGGCGCAGCCGTAGCGCGGCCTTACTGCTATCTCTGCTTTGTCTGGTCTCGTCGCCTGCCAGAGCCGACGAGAGAGCTGTGGGCGATTCTGCCGACTCCAGTTCAGCTGAATCACTACCAGTAAATCGACCTATTCGCGACAAGTGGGCTCTGGTAGTTGGTGTCAGTGAATTTGCTAATCCGGCTCTTAATCTCAAGTACTCAGCCAAGGATGCCAAAGATTTTGCCGACTATTTGGTTAAGGAGGCTGACTTCGCCCCCGACCATGTAAAGCTTTTGCTCAATAAAGATGCCACAGAGCGGCGCATACTCTCTGAGCTTGGTGACCGCTGGTTGCCTCGGGTGGCTAATCCGGATGACCTTGTGGTTATTTTTGTTTCGACTCACGGCAGTGGTGCTGAGCTTGATGTCGGTGGCCAGAACTATTTGGTGGCCTACGATACCGATGTGCAAGATTTGTATACTACTGGTGTGCCCATGCAACGCTTAGCCAAGGATATCAAAGACCGGGTGCACTGCGATCGGGTTGTGATTTTTCTCGATGCTTGCCACAGTGGTGGCGTTAAGTCTGAATCAAAAGGTCTGACGCGCACCGGTGTTGATGATTGCTTCAAGTGCCGAGGATCAAGTGTCGTGGGAGAGTAAGAGCGGTGCCAATGGCGTCTTTACAGCGGCCTTGCTGCAGTCTTTGCGCAAGAAAGGTAAAGAGACAACCGTTGGCGAAATGTTTAGTGACCTCAAAGACAAAGTGCAAGATCAGGTCTTGAGAGAACGGGGGCGCTTGCAAACACCAGTTTTAGAGAGTAAATGGAAGGGTAACGATCTTTGTATAGCTGCCACGCCTGTCTCTAGGCGCCCGGGTCTAAATGTAGAGCTGCGACCTGTCGGCATTAGCGGAGCGACTAAGCCCCTAGTCTCGGAGACAACAGCAGCGCTAACTCCTGTAGCAACAGTACCGGCAATAAGCGGCAGCAGCACTACTGGTAGTTCTTCTAATACTTCTTCTAGTAGTGTTTCTCCGGCTTATGTCAAACCGGGCCTTTTGATTGTTCCAGGACAATCAGTGGGGCGTACCAGTATTGGTATGACTCGACAGGCTGTAGAAAATCTATTGGGAAAACCAAGTAGCGAAAACTCAGGTACACTTATGTACCGCACAGCTGATCGTAAGTACTTTCTTGCCCTTAGGTTAGCGGGCGACTCTGTCTCTGAAATTTTGTTTTCATCGCCAGCCTTTGTCACTGCCGGTGGTATCGGAGTAGACAGCTTCTCTGCCAATCGAGGGGCAATGAAGTTTTCAGATTTGGCCGGGCCATATAAGGCCTACGAGACTAAGCCCTCCGGTCTTTCTTTCGTGGTCAAGGATGGCAGTGAGGTGCCACAGTTTGCTGTGGTGCATAGAGGGCAATTGACGGCCCCTGAACTTTTGGCTGCCAGCTTGGTTGATACAGGACGAAACAAGCTTGAGCAAGCCAAGAGTAGCTTGAATCAAAGTTCAAGCAAGCCTTCAAATAGTTCAACATTGATCGTACCTGGGCAATCTTTGGCGAAGATCAAATTGGGCGTTTCTAGAGAGCAAGTAATTGCACTCTTAGGTAAACCGTCTGATGAGATTGGTAATGTATTGTGCTACAAGACTAGTGACAGACGCTATTTTTTGCTCGTGCGCATTATTGAAGGCAGAGTTTCAGATGTGCTTTTTGACTCTCCCGCCTATGCCACTGCCACTGGTATTGCTGTAACTAACTTTAAACAAGCGAATAGCCAGCAAGTCTTTCAGCTGCCTCACCGCCCAGTCAACAGGCCCGTAGACATTTATACTCTTAAAGATGGCGGGCTCTCATTCTTTCAACCATTGGCTTGGCCAAGTCCAGTTGGTTGGGTGCATGATAAATCTGCTGTAGTCAATGATCTTGATTGGCTGACTAAGGTGCGGGCCGATATGTTTGCAGAGACAGTGCTGCCGTTCGCTCCTAATCGCCCTCGTCTGTTCAATAAAGGTAACCGACCAATGATTGGTCCTGGTGCAGGTCAGGGGCCAAGAGGTAGACGTCGCGTAGGATATAACTGGCAGTGACAAGCTTAAATTCTAAAGTTGCGCTTGTTACCGGTATTTCAAAAGGAATTGGTAAGGCAATTGCTGAGCAATTGGCTGGGGAAGGTTTCAAGTTATATGGAACTTTCAACACGGGCGAAGCTGAGGCCGAAGCGCTCAAGGACAAGCTGGGCAATCTTGAAGTGTTTCAAGTCGATTTCTCTCAAAGAAAGAATACACTTAAGTTGATTGATGATCTGCATGGCATAAAGTTTGATGCCATTATCAACAATGCTGGTGTCTATCAAGCTGAGAGCTTTGATGATTTTGATTTTGCTGCTTGGGATGCCACATTTGAAGTTAATTTGAATACTCCTTTGTTGCTATCTCTGAAACTCAAGGACAATTTGAGTGATGGTGGCACCATCGTCAACATTTCTAGTACAGATGGTTTTACTGGCTCCTTCAATAGTATGGCCTATGCTGCCAGCAAGGCTGCCCTAAACAGTTTGACTAAGAGTCTGGCCAATCTCTTTGGGCCTAGGGCAATACGAGTTGTCGGCATTGCGCCTGGTTGGATCAATGGCACTGGCATGAATACTGAGGCTTCCTTTGAAGCTGCTCAGCTAGCCTCTTTAGGGCGCAACGGAAGGCCTGATGAGATTGCTCAACTGGTTAGCTTTTTGATTTCTGATAAGGCTAGCTTCATAACTGGTTCTACAATGATTATTGATGGTGGCTATAGCGGCGTCGATTACATAATGAAAAAGGAAGCCGGTCTTTAGTTAGATAAAGACTTTTATGCCGGCTTTGTGGGCTGCATAAATTAGATCAACCTCGGGATAGTCTTCATCTTCTGAGGCAAACACTGAATCTGAAAGTACTTCGCGCCAATCACCTTCTTCGTCGCTATACTGGCGACCATTGGTTTTACCACGAACAAAACCATCATGGTCTAGCAGCAAATAGGCCTGGGCCGTTAGGTCGCCGCCTATGCGCATGGTGCCGTCGTTATATTCGCCGATAACAAGACCATCAGCTTCCACGTCTCCTAGCACTACAAG
>LNEX01000332.1 GCA_001464165.1 bacterium Ga0077546 | reverse complement strand
ATGGATGAATAGATGCGGTGAAAAAACCAAGTAGCAGGTAAGCTGAGTGTTTAAGGCCCTGTTTCTGTTAAATGGGTAGATAATGATTTGGCTTGAAACTAAAACTGACCGAGCTCGTGATAAAGCTCAGCCTCAACTTCTTGATCAAGCTTCCATGTCTCGTGCCCCAGCCACGCTTTTGCCGCATGCTCAGTGCGAAATGCGCGCATTTTGGCAATTTCAACATAAACGCCTGTATCTTTGGCCAACTTGATGGCGATTCGGCCATCTGGTGCGAAAATGATATGCTCACCTCCATCGAAGAAGGCAAAGAATGATTTTTGCACAATTACTTCCTGGCCAGAATAGCCCGCAGTAACAGTTGGCATGACTTGCCGGCTTTTGTTTCTTGGGGATGTCTTAGTCATCTGTTGTTACTCTCCTTTTCTTTTTCCTTTACGGTTTGCCTTCCTTGCGGAAGCTTTTCCGGGAGCAGCTGAAATTGCGCTCTAAAGCAAGTGCTGGAGATAGCACTTGCCCGGTTAATGGAACTGACGGGGGGCGAACCCGCAACTACTTCCTTTGGGGAAGTGCTCTACCATTGAGCTACAGTTCTAAGAAAGGCACCAAATGTAGTGCTAGAACAAACAGCTTGAAGCTGTAATCAGAATGGTTTTACAGCCTCAAGTATGCTTTATTTTACTTGCGCTCTTCCGGCAGACCGCAGAAAATGCAGTCGTCAGGAGTCTCATGCTCATGATCGTAGCGCCAGGGTAAGCCATGGGCTGTTCCGTTGGCGAGCTGAACTATCCGTCCTGTTTTAGTGTGATTCCATTGTGAGAAATAGTGACATGATAGGTCTGGTGAAAGAGCGCAGTGCCAGCCTTTTGATTTCTCTTTGCCGACTTCAGTATGGGGTTTTCCTTTGCGATTGGTCATTATTAGAGCCTCCTGGCTTTTTTTGTGTTTTTAGCTAGTACTTCGCACCGGAAGTACTAATGCCAGCCGACCCTTTCGAAGGGCGGCGTCACGCTTTGCGACTGGCTAACAGAATTGAAATTATCATTGCCCAGACCGTCATTTCTGCCACAGAGAGGCCGAAATAGCAGTCTTGAAGCAAGTCTGGAAGAAGCTCAAAGAGCTCTTGTGATAAGTTTGACGAGAGAAGGCTTAGTTTGTTAAACATGGTGCCTTTTTAGCCTCGGTTAGATACATATCCGAAGACATTGGTGCGACGGGGCTCGAACCCGCTTGCCTCTTAGCGTTAGCTAAGCGCTCAGACCATTGAGCTACGCACCGACTTGTGGAATCTAGATATTTAGTTGTCTGCTCTTGCTCCCCGTCATTCAGGGCAGTTATGCACTCAAGGCAAACTCTAAGGGCGGCAGCTGTTTATGTCTGAGTAGCCAATCTGTGCGATAGCTCATGGCTTCCCATTGTTCTTCTGAAAGAGTTATAGCTTGAGACACGGATTTCCATTGATTGATGACCGCAGTTTTGAAATGATTGATTCGGTCAAGGGTATCGGGCGAAAGCTGCAGACTTTTGAAGAAAGGAATTTTTGCTGGTGGAATGCTTAGGCTTGTTGGGAAGGCTCTGCCGAGATCAATTACACCAACTTTTATGACTGGGCCTTGGACAAGAACTGTGAAGTTTCCAGCTCTGCTGTCAAAGCTGCCATAGATAAGTCGTTGGGCGTGAGCCTGCTCCATTTGACTTAAAAATTGGCTGTTATTTTTCAAGTGTTTAAGAAGACTAGGTGAGTAGTTGGCATGTCTGTCTCGCCATGTGCTAATCGGCACAGTTGAGGCACGGCCTGCTGAACGTTGGTCTAAGAGATGGGCTCTGTCAAATATTGATTTGCCTATTCTCTCTTGAATCAGCAAGCCGTCGGCTCTTCTAACGGTCACAGGAAAGTTAGTTTCAAAGTTTGACAAGCAGTGCAGAGCATAGCCATTAAGTTCGTTGGCCGCTCGACTTTCCGATGCTTGGCGAACAAACACACGAACAGCCGTGCCGTCGTTCTCAACGATGTTGCCAGTGCTAAGCCCTTTCGACTTTCGCCCATCGGTCCAGTTTGCACTGTAGCAAATCGAGCCCGAAGCAAACAGCTGTTCAAGCTTTCTGGTGTTTCTAGTGTTCATAAGATTCATAGCGGCTAACGATGGTTATTCGACAGTGGAGATTGTAATTTGCAATGGATTAGAGACCCAAGAACCTTGCAATCTAATGGCAGAGCTTCTAACTTTCCGTCGGTGCAGGTAAGGCTGCCTGGGTGAAATTTGTCGCCCGCTTTTCCTTGGCAGTTGTATGTTTCACCGGACACCCAGCCGAATACCTGAAGGGTTGATATGGGCTCGAAAGACAGCGATTCTTTACTGAGTTTTGCGGACGTTGGAATTGTGGAAGCTTGAATTGTTGATGCCTGTTCCGGAGCCTTGGGGGCCGAGTGAAATAATTTGGGTGCGACAATGGTTGTCGCAAGTAGGCCTAGTATTAGAGTTGACAGATAGATTCTTTTCATTTTTTCTTTTTTTTGGTAGGTTTTCAGTATGTCTCAGGCTCTGCCTTCTTAAAGGCGAGCATGAAACAATGGAACTGACGGGGGTCGAACCCGCAACTACTTCCTTGTGGGAAGCGCTCTACCATTGAGCTACAGTTCTTGTTTGAAAGAGAGAGCAGGAGGCTGCCATCACCTATGGATGACGCAGCCTCCTACTCAAAATTCATTTCATTATTCTTCTTCATCGAAGAGATCAATGAAATCTTCGATATTGAATTCAATTGTTTCTTCTGTTGATTCGACTGAAGACTGTAACTCAGCGAGACTGGCCAGTTCTTCGTTAGAAATTTCACCCCAATAGGCGAGCAGGCTCTTCCAATAAGGGTAATTGGTGTCAAGCCACGTTGTGACTGATTGCTCGATCTTTTTAAGTAAGCGCAAGTACTGATCGAATGATTCTGAAGCACAATTCTCCGGTTTCGCAATGGTCTCAGAGCGATACACCACTCCAGACAATTCGTCAATTACTGTGAAATAGAAGCTGTTAGCTAGGTCCTCTATAAACACCATATGTTGGCGAAAACGCGGGATCAAATATATTGAGGCTTCATTGCAATAAAACTCACATTTATGAAAGATGTTAGCTCGTCGCCGTCCTTGTTCATCGACAAGTTTTGACCACATTGGATGCTCGTCGGCTTCTTTCTTCCAGCCAGGAGGAAGTACAACATCTACAAATAAGGAGTCCTTTTCAGGCGCTTCTATTTGCTTTATACCAAGAAGTTCTAGCTCAAGCCAAGTTCCACATCGAACATCAACTGGAAGGCTTATACGTACTTCATTACTGTTGGCCATGATCATTTCTCCTTTTTTTACATCTGCGCCGTTGGTTGCGTCGCATGCTTGTCCGGAAGCTGCCTATAGCAAGCTAGAACGCAAATGCAAGGAGATTGCACTTGCCCGGTTAATGGAACTGACAGGATTCGAACCTGCAACCACTTCCTTTTGGGAAGGGCTCTACCATTGAGCTACAGTTCTAAGAAAGGCACTGAACGTACCGTCAAAATTCGGAACGGAAGGCTGTCAGCACATGCGGTAGATGAAAGCTCAGAGCAAAGTCTAGTTCCAGAGATTATCTGGACTAACCTTCTGGCTCATTGTTCAGCGCTATGCTTCCTCTGAAGACGGCTTCAGATTTAGGGCTATTGATTCCTTGAATAACTTGATAGATTAAATGAAACGGCAAGAAGCTGCCACCAAAATTGCGGTAGCAGCCTCTCTCGGGTCTAGCGCCAGTCGCGAATGTCGCCACCGACTTGTCGTAAGAAGTTTATATCTGAAGGGGCGACAGTTCCGGTCCAGTTTGTCACTATGGTTGTTCCGGTTGCAGCTTTTTGTGTCTCTTGAACATTGGTTTGGGTTTTAGCAGTTTGGGTTTTAGCAGTTTGGGTTTTAGCGGTTTGGTTTTTCATGATGTTCCAGTAAGTTCCCGTGAAAATGAAGTCGGGAACAGTGGTGCAACGGGATTCGAACCCGCATACCTCTCAGCTTTTGCCGAGCGCTCAGACCATTGGGCTACGCACCAAATTGAAAAATAGAGTTAGCTTCCTATTTGCGTGTCGGCCGCTTTAGAGCTTGAGGGACTGATTTCGATTTCGGTTTTGATGTTGACGCCGAAGTTGGGGTATTAGCCCCTACAGATTTGAAAGTGAACTTCGTATGATCAATGACCATACGCTCTAATTGCCACTTTGTTCTGTCCTCCATCTCCCGGTAAAGCATTTCAGCCTGTGTCTGTGCATCAGGGCAGTTTGTTAGCTTTGACAGACTTACTACAAATGGGGATACTCCCTCGGAAATACTGAAGTAGGTGACCACTTTGCCCAGGCTGACTTTAAGGTTTACGCGTTCGGTAAAATATTCATCTCCGAGTTGAAAAGAAACGGACCCGTTTATGGCTGTCGCGTTAGTAAATCGGCGAAGAGTTTTGAGTGAGACATTTGAGTTTCCTCTGATTATTTAAATGTGTTTGTTGGGTTTCCCCTCTCTGCCAGCATTGAAGAGTTGGAATGCTGCTGCACACGATAGTGCGGAAATAAAGTTGCTTCGACGGTTTATCTGTCTGTGTCTCGGTGGTTGAAAATGCTTTTGTTTGATAGGTGTTTTAAGTAGTTACTAAGCTTGGCAGAATCACGCTGGCGCAGGCAATTGTTCGCGCGCTATTGAACGATGCTCAAATGTCTGTTTGCTTGGCGCTTACTTATCTCGTGAGGCTTGCCTGGTCTATCTCTTGGGGTACCCCAAAAGACTAATTGGAATATTGGCTGTAGCCTTCGCGAGGTTGTCGATGCGTAATAGCCGCATGGGAAACTAGATATTAGCGCGCGCTAACAATCGAAGCTTTCTCTGCAGCTTATGCCGCTATTTAATCTTGTACTCTTGGGCAAACTTTTCTGCTTCGACATTCATTTGTACTTGTCGTAGATATCCAACCAAGCTCGCAGCGGTTTCGCGAATCTCAGGGCTTGCGGCACCATAGGCGTCCTTCTCACCATTGAGCACCTTGCGATACAACTTAATTGTTGGGGCGTGAGCCTCTGGTTTTCTTTCAAACTGATAGCGCTGCTCGCGCGCCGCTATCAGATCATGTAATGAATCGATCACTCGCGCGTCGCTCAAGCCGCGAGCAACAGCCATAACATCGCAAGCATCTGAAAACAATAGGAATAGCCCTTCGTCTGACGAGCTAACGAGCTTATTCTTGCATTAGTTGGCAATTTGCTTTGCGCCTTTGTAGGCGGCCTCGTCCCTATATTTAACAGTTTCCTTTCGTAGTTTAAGCGCTTCCCGGTACAAAGGCCATGGTGCTTCGCGCGGGCAGCGGTTGGTGTCTGCAATCAGCTTACCCCAGTGTTCAAAGCGAGCCGCCAGTGCTGTTTTGTTTTTAGCAAATGCATTGCTGGCCAGATTGATTGCCTTTGAAACATGAGGGGAAGCCTCATCGTCTTTCCCTTTTTGATACAGAAGAATACCCCAGCGTGCTTCGCTCTCTGCAAAGCGAATGTCTTGCGCTCCCCACTTGCTGGCTATAGCAACAGCATCACGCGCAGCAATGTAGTTTGGCTGGCCATAGCCCTCGCGGGAATTGAGCGCTTGCGTGAATTTTTCAGCCCAATCATCAGCGTTAACGAATGCATAATTTGGCCAGTTCGGCGCTATCTCGGCGTTAAGTGATTTAGCCCTAGTATCCTGAGCTGAGGCCATAAGCGCGAGCACCTTATAGTGCATCGGCTCGGCCAGCTCCCAGTCAAGTAAAGTGAAATTGTTAGCCTTTTGCAGGCTGATACAATTCTCCAGAGTGTCGCAAGCCAGTTTATAGCGCTTATTTTTGTAGTACATTTTGCCTAGGAAACAATTATATTTTGCCTGCTCTAGCAAAAAGTATCTGTTATCCGTCATGCTTCCAAGTATTTCGGTTGACAGCTTAGCGCAACTTTCTGCATCAGCAAAGCGATTGTTCTTGACCAGAGTGATGCTCAATTTCGACAGCTGCTCAGCCAATTTCAAACTTATTTCGGAGGATGGTTCGTCTTTTCTCGTTTTAGTAGCTTTCCAATTGTTGGCGGCTGTTTTAAGCTGAAATAAGGCCTTGTCCACTTGCCCAATCTGCAGATACATTGCAGCGAGAGGCAGCTCGATTTGTATCTGTAACCTATAATCTTTAGGGAAATCCCGGGCGGTAATCTTCTTCGACTTTAAGAACATATTTTCCGCTTCTGGATAGCGCCTTTGCTCGAGATAGAGTTGCGCCAGCTGATCGGCCGAGTTTGGACTAAACTCAAAGCCCTCCTTCTCGCCAATTCTCAAGGCTTGAAGAAAGAACGACTCGGCTTTCTTCTTTTCACCTCGCTCCAGCGCTTCGCTTCCATGTTGGTGCAACTTTCCGACGGCTTCGACAATGGCAACTGCCGGCGGAGAATAACTTAGGGCCAGAGTAATTGCTATGGAGGCAATGAGTGTCTGTTGTGCGACAAATTGTAAGTTAAGGATATTCATTTTACTGTCATGCTAATTTTACGCTCGTGCTCAGCCCATCCCGCAGCCTACACAGATCTGCTGGATTTTCAGTCTGAGCGTAGCAAGGCGAGCACTGAAGGTAGTGAATTCTTGCAACTTTCCAGCTTTGCGAAGGTATTCTGTGTAGACCGTCAGAAACCGCTCAGGATAGATCTCGCCCTGCGAGGCGAATTTTTTATCCTGGTGATCATAGTAGTCTTTTGCTAAATTGATGTGTTTTTCGGCTTCAGACAGCTGGCCAATATGGGTTTCGGCTTCGCATAAAGACTCGGCAATTGGTACCAAATCGTAGTTAACAAAATTTGGTCCGCGCGAGTGTCCCTCATCTGCACGCATGGCGAACCATTTTTTCAGGTATGGTTCAGCCTTGGTGTAGTCTTTCATCTCCATGTACAAATTTGCCAGCGACTCGACTTCACTGATGTCGCGCGGATTTCGTTTGATAGCGATAGCCATTCGACGCTCCAGGTAGGGCGCCGCCTTTTGCAGTTGACCAGCGCTTTTATAGAAAGAGGCCATGGAGCTCAAGCCGTTTATCAAATTGAGATCCGAGGGGCCGGGCTCCTTTTCCCAAATCGCCAAAGAGCGCTTCTTATACTCTTCAGCTTTCGCCATCTGCTGAGTATTTTTCAGGTAGTCTGCCATTTTGTTATAGGTGCGCGCAAGCAGGCGGTTATCCTCGGCAGCACTGGTGCTTCTTAGTGAAACTACGGTTTCATAGGTCTTGGCTGCGTCAGCATTTTTGCCGTTGCTACTCTGGCGTTCGGCTAATGACTCGTACATTTCGGCGAGTTCTAACTTGCTGCCGCCCGATTTTTGTTGCGCTGTTATCGCTTCATTGAGTGAAACAATCACCGCATCGTCATTGCCAGAAGCGAACGGGTAGCCGCGCGGCTTCGCCATTTCGCATCGTGCTAGCACGTGCATCATGCGCGCAATTATAGGGTCGCTCGGCTTCAACTGTGCCTGCATGAGGCGAAGAACTTTGCGAGCAAGGCGTGTTGAGTCCCCAGCGCGCTTTAGCCCATTATCCATAGCTTGCTCGAGGCCGTCGGCTAATTGGGCGGCGCCTTTTCCTTTTTTTGCCTCGACAATCTCGATGGCGCGGTTTATGGCATCGGTAGCTTCTGCCGGTTTGCCTAATCGTGCTAAGACCGGAGCCAGTGCCATAAGTGAGGCTTCAACCGGCAAACTCTCGGGGCCGAAGCGCTTTTCTCTGATAGCAAGGGCTTTGGCATAGTGTTCGGTGGTGATGTTTCCAACTAGTGATTTGTAGCGGCCCCAGAGCATCTCGACATTGGCCAGTCGTGGATCTGATTCCCCGAAGACTCGGGCCTCTAATTCAGCTTTCTGTAAGGCTTTCCAGGCTTCGCTTGAATGATCGTCTTTGGCACCTCTCTTGCGGGCAGCATCCAGGTTGTCGACCGAAGACTGTGCCACTTTTAGGTATTCTGCGAACGAGTCTTTGGCCGGTGATTTACCGGCTGCCGTTTGAGCGCCAGTTTCCGGCTTATCTGATGGGGTAGCCATTGCAGCAGGAGGTGAGGTTAAATAGCGAAGAAATAGACCAAGGCAGCATAATGCGCGAATCTCATACTTATTCATGCATAGCTCCTAGGAAGAACAGATCTCTTCGATTATAAACAGGAACATTTTATCTTGCTGCATAAGCACCAAAGCCGTTGGTACAAATTGCCTTTCAACTGGGTATAGATTGTTTCACTGGCAACAATATTTTGGGTATTCACGAGAATTTTGTTTACTCTCTGAGCTAGCATAATCAAGGTCCATAGTATGAATCCTCATTGGATGAAGCTTTCTCAAACCGCTGCTCAAGCTGCTTCTAAGGGAAATTACGACTGTGCAGAGGCTACTTGGCTTGCGGCACTTCAAGAGACTGAAGATTTTGCTGTAAATGACCAAAGATTAGTGCAGACCCTTGAAGGCCTTAGTGAAGCTTACCGTAAGCAAGGCAAATTTAGGCAAGCGGAAAAGCCCGCTCGAAGGTTGCTAGAAATTTCGCGTCAGGTACACGGTAATGACCATATTAAGTCTGCAGTTGCCTCTCACAATTTAGCAATTATCTATCATATGCAGCAGAAATACGGACAGGCCGAACCTCTCTACAAGCATGCATTGACAATTAAGACGAAAATTTTAGGGGCCGCCGATCCAGATGTAATTCAGCTGTTATACAGCTATTCAGAATTATTGAAAAAAACGTATAGGGACGATCAGGCCGAAAATCTGACTAGGTGTGCTCGAGCATCCGAGGATATGTCTGTCAATGCCAAGGCCTCTCGGTTGGCCGCAAGTATGGTTAGGCAGGCCCCAGTCTGGTCGCAAAATCCAGCTACACGCGAAGTTAGTCATATGGTATCGGCCAACCAGTCGGTTAACTCATCAAATTATGACCAGGTCGATGGGTTTGATGGGAGGTCGTCTGCTCAAGTTACAGCCGAGCTAAAAAGACAAGAAACTTGGGAAGAGTTAAAGGAGTCTGCTGAGGCAGCGCTAGCTGCCGGACAAGTTGACCGCGCTCTGGCGATATGGAATCGGGCTATTTTAACCGCAGAAAAGTTTGAGTCTACTGATAGTCGTTTAGCTCAGTCACTAGACCGTGTTGGCGAGATTTTTTTTAATTCAGAGAAATTTGAGCCAGCTGAGGTTGTCTGGTGGCGAGCATTGCAGATAAAGCAAGGAGTTCTTGGTAATTTTCACCCAGCTGTTGCTCGTACGACAAATTATTTGGCCAAATTGCATTATTTGTTGGGTCGCTACGCTGATCTTCTTAAGACCTTAGGTCGCGATGCTGAGGCGCATCACTTAAACTCTACAAGCAACGGTTTTGTCTCTGGCAGCTGGAAAGCAATTACGGTACCAGACGATCAAGCTCTCACAAAAACTGCAGAAGTTTGTATGTTTTGTGGGGTAGCGCTCGGTACTTTGAACTCTTGCCCTAGCTGTCAGACCCGCAGGGGTAAGGCATTTTAGCTAGGGTTTAGATTATTTTTTTGCGGAGATTAATAGACCGGTCTATTAATTAGCAAAAAGAAAAAATGGGCAGAGGCCCAATAGAGTTTGTCGTTCATTTATTTTCCGATTTGAATCACGCCAGAAAAAGCGCGCCAATAAAGTCAGAGAACTAGAAATGGGCCTGGGTAAATTTTTGCGATATTGTGATTGAACCGCTTATACACTGTGCCGAGAAATTCTTCGTTTGTACCGGTATTGTATGGACGAGAGGTTTGTATTGTTTCGACAGAATGACAGAGTTATCTCGAGCGTTTGGAATATCCAGTCTCGGTGGGGCGATTTTTGCGTATTGCTCAATTGCAGACAATATCAAGCACTGATAGAAGCTAACGGCTGCTTCCATGCTTTGCCGACAGGTGTATTGCCAACGTTGGCAATATTCGCGATAACTCTCATCCTCATGTTGCTTTAACTCGGCGGCGTCAAATAATGCTGTTCGTCGCATTCTTACTAGGTCTCCGGCCCACAGGTCACCAAGCCAACAAGTCGGATTGGAAACCATGTAAAGCAGGCTGTTCAGAGCGCTTGCTGCAACGTAAGTCGTTTTAAAATTCAGGTCCGCCGAGCAAGTCAGACCAACCGCTTCAATAGTCTGCTTTTCAGCCTCGGGCAACAGAGCGAGTGCAGCCACTTTGTCATTGTTTAGGATTGCCATGAACATCTCGTCAGTGCCTTGGTAGGTTGCTTGTAGGCAAGCTCTTAACCCGAGTTCGCCTGAAAAAATAACCTCAAGTAAAAATTGCCAGAAGCCGTCCAGTGACAATCCAACTGGTATTGCTTTAACAAGCTTTTCTTGCCACTCGAGAGCGGCCTTGAGCTTTTGAGGATCAGGCTTGTCGGTCTCTCCTGCCGCCATGTAAAACACGCCCTTAAAAAGGCGATAGAGCGGCTCATTAAGATTCACTATATTGCCGTAATCTTGGGAGAATGGAACTTTCGCAAGTTTATCTACAGCCAGTTTCTTAGCGGCATTGTCAAAGTCAAAAGCGTAGCGCATATTTATTACCTCGATATTAGTTTTATGCTTTCGCCATCTCTGCATGAGCATCACAGCTCATTGGCACAAAGTCAGGCAGAAGCCCGACAGTACCAATTAGTTCAAGACTTTATCTAGTTTCTCTTCCAGGTGCGCAAATGTAATAACCGTAAACGGCCCGACAAGTTCTTCGAGTGCAGCACCGAAGTCGTGCGTCTCGAAGGCTTTTAATTGATCGGCTTCAGAAGAACTCTCTCCGAGTAGCTCTTGCAAAATTATTCCGCATTTGCGAATCAATGAATCTACTTCAGGCGCAACAAGAGCTTTAGCCATAGACTGGCTCATAATTTTGGCCAAATACTTGTCATTGATATCTAGCTCAACGTTTACCATTTTTCTTGTAGATACTGCAATAGCGCGTGCCAGCATTTGGCAAACACTAATTGCATACGGCACGCCCCAAGAGTGTTGGTTGGCATCCAGCACAACAGTATTGACCAAGTATTCCTCTAGCGTCATCTGCACTTGTTCAATCACAACTGTGGGGGAGTTAGCAACTTCTGGATAAGACATAGCGAAAATCCTAATCGAATGAATTTGATAATTTAGCTGCTGTCAAAAGCTTGCGCTATTTGAGAAAAAATGAAAAAAGAGCAGAAGGCTGCCACCACTAGGATGATGAGCAGCCAACTAGCTCAGGCAGTTTACTCGACGATGCGGAGGAAGGGTCCGGTCATCGTCTCAAGGCTTCCGTCTAGGTTAACGACAGTCACGGTGCAGACAACCATGCTTGGTTGATCCGCATTGGGCTTGTCAGAATCTTGAACCGGTGTTTTTGCTTTTTGTTTGTTGCTCATAAGTAATCCTTGCCGGTTTTCGGCATTAATAACACAGCCTCATGGCTGGGAGTGACATTTGTCTCTGCTCCACGGATGAAAGATTGATTAGAGACGATCCCATGCATTTTGATTATTGACGAAGTTCAGAAACGCATTGTGTGCCCGAGTGATACTGGGCGCTGGGTGTATTCAATAGGCAATGGCCTTGATACCAGTTCCACTTGCGCCTGAGAATTCTCCGGCCTTGGCCATTCTGTCCCAGTCATCAACGTCAAGAGTTGTTCTATCGGCGATAAACTGTCGCCCTAGCTGATCTTCTTTTAGTAGGTCAATGCGACTGCTTTATGACGAATACGAATGACTCGTGACAAAAACTCCGAAGACAAAGGCTAGCAAGCATAAGGCTAATATTGCGAGAGAAGGTATGGATGCACTTAGTGCACCGGCTACCGCTGCAAGTAAGATGGCGATGTGCGAGAGTTGTATAAGGACTATGCCACCACCTTTGCAGAAGATGCTTGACTTCGCTGATGCAATTCCTAAGACAGCACTGCCGAGCGTTAGGCCGATTAATGTAACCATGATTTTTTCTCTTCTTTCTATTCGTTTAAGCTTCCGCCTGTCACGCAGAAGCGATCTTGCCTTCGCAAGGTTGGCAGAGCAAAACTCCAAAGAGTCAGAGCCAGGAGAATGGCTAATTGAGTTTTAGCTATAGGAGAACTTAATGCCTTCAGTCTGCCAGGATTCGATAGGGGCCAGCTGAAATTCAAAGTCAGGGACGTTGTTTGCATAAAGGCATGTTTCCACTCCTTCTGCTGTGATTTCATTATCGATAAGGATTGGAGATCCAGGCAGTGCATGTACAAGACCAAGACGCCACTTTCGATTGGGGGAACAACGGTATTTGATTACCTTGCCGTTGAAAGAAGGCAGATCAGCTAATTTACCAATTGTTACGCTCATAAGATTTCTCCAAATAAACGGCCGCATTTCTGCGTTTTTGTGGATTTTAAAATCATAGAAAAAGCCATCTACTAAGAGATGGCTCAATACTGACATAGAGAGTTGCTACTTCTCTTTTTGGAAAGTCCAAGGGGACTGACAAATTCATGACACTTAATCGTCAAGGCTAGATAAAGATAGCAGTGACTTCTGAGTCTGCAAATTCAACTAGTTTGAAGCCAACCGAAGTAATGATATTCTCGACTTCAGGTCTGTATCGGCTAGATTTGAGATAAACAGCATAGTATCCATCTTCATTTGCTTGTGGGGTCATCACGCTAGTATCAGGCGCTACCTCTTGCAAGAACACCAAGACCAGCGCTAGGCTGCCGTTGCCAGTAAAGTAAATTTTCACTGGATAGTCTGTGATTTCGATTTCGGTGATAATGTCTGCCATAGTCTTTTTTTTTGGTTTTGTAGGGTATTTGGGATAGCGCTTTCAAGCTAAAGCTCTGAAAGCGGAAGCCATCTCTTATTGGCTGGCTTTAGTTTTTGCCTAAATTTTGCTTCAAGCGGCGATGTTAGTGAAGGGCACTAAATAAGTGCATTGCCAGCAATGCACAGGCGTTGTTCAAGGAGTGCAGTGCTATGGGCCATCGGAGTTTATTTGTGCGTGCGTAGAGATCTCCGGCAAAAATGCCAAACGTTAAATGGTTTAGAAAAAAAACGGCGTAGGTTTCCTTATGTACGAGAGCAAACGCCACGGCACTGGCAATGATCGCCCACAATTGCAAAGATTGAGTATCACCTTCGCAAAGCCACTTTAGCCATTGATAAATCCCATTCTGTGCCAGCCCGCGAAAAATAATCTCCTCCATAATTGGTCCCAAGATGACGACATAGATGATGAGGTCTATCCGCGATAGTTCAGCTATTCTTTGACTGGTCGCGCTGCTGTTACCAGTGATAGAATCTAAAAACAGTAATAGATTTATTTGCTTTATCGAGAGCTCTAAGCACAGATATAGAAAGAGAAGCCGCACATGCGACCAGCCAGAATGTGTTTTCATGGTTTTACTGAATATTTGATTCAGTCTATGTGAGTATTCAAAAGGAGGCTAATGAACTTGCTGCTCTAGCGTTTCTTTAGTGCAAGTCTTTTGCCTCGGGCAACTTGCTCGATTCTGGTCTTCTTTTGTGCAATTGTGGGACTAATTTCAAAGCGATGACCATGCGCTATGAAGTGCTCAACTAGTTCGGGAGGCATGGGGGCCGAGTGTCCTATACCGCAACCACTATCTTTGAATTGGGCACCGCATCCGGTGCAGCTGTCTCCTGATAATCCACCACCGCAGAGAGCACAATAGCCAATGCCAGGGTGCTCCCCTCTTCCACCTCTTAACTCGTTGAACATTAGACCAGAACTGGTGATTTGACAGATCTTTGCTAAATTTCTTTGTTGCTTATTAGTGTAATTCCTGAAACTTTGGTAAAGACTATACTCTCCGGTTGTTGTAAAGCCAAAGAACGCTACAGTTTTGGCCTGACCATGGGCGTTCTGGAGCTTCGGATTTTTCAATGATCCAGAGTAAATGCTGTCCCAATCATCTATTATTAGAGTGTTTGGCCAGTTCTTCGCGTAGGTTATTGCCTCTGTCTGATATAGAGTCATGTACTCTCGGTCACCGTGAAGTTTATGGTCAGCATAAGATTCCCGTGTCCTGTGCGCGCAAGCATAACTAATCTGGACAGAAGTCGAACCTCCTTTCTTGCTCGTTCCCTCTAGAGAGAGAATATGACAGCCTCCTAACACCAGAAGTGGCGGCACGGCGAAGCAGCTAGCTTCTCCTGACAGCGATCTTGAAATCAATTGATTTATTTGTTCGTCTGTAAGATGAGGGCAAACTTTTCTCAAAATTTCTGAGCTTTGGTTTTTCTGGTAAATTGCATTGAGTGAAGAACTATATTCTTCATAGGTTTGGTTGTTCATAATCTAACTTACGGTTGTCTATTTGGCTACTTGTTTGGCACACGGGCTGTATGCAGAACTCAGGGGTTGGCCATAGAGTTGAGTGCAAGTATCTGCCCTGCTGGATATCTATGGCTTCTAAACCTGAGTCATGCTTTACCTTGCTTGTCTAAGCAGGTTCTTTTTTTGCTTCCAGAGCTGGGCAATTGGCTGATACATAGAATGAATTTGATTCTTGTTTGTAGTAAACATTCCAGCCCATTTCTGCGAACGAATTTTGAACAAGCTCCAAGCTTTTGTCACAGAGTGTGTCTGTTGGAGCAATTATTTTATCGACAAGTATTTGAACAGGTTCTTGATTCTCCGGACACCATTGATTTTGAAGGCCATCGGCAATCGCTTCTGCAATCTGCTCGGCAACACGCAGTGCTTCCTGCATCTCTTTTCGGGCATCTGCAAGTTCTTCAGGTGTGAGGATTTTGGGAATATCCCAGTTGCGGCGGCCCTCTGGTACAGGGCATGTAACTGTTTTGCCCTGTTTGTCATGGACATCTGGTAAGGCGAATTCAAAACACTCACATTCGGAAACGTAGGAGGCGTTCCACCCATACTGGGTGAAGATGAATATAACTGATTCTATTACGCCGTTGCTCTTGAGTGTGCCGCGGAAGTCGCTACCAGGATAGATCTCAACTTTAGGGTTTTTATTGTCGTAAAACAATTGCGTCTCTCCATCAAGCCATTCTTCTTCTAATTTCTTCCAACACACGGTTGCTATTGTGCTAGCGTCCGCTACCAAGGCGTTCGTGCGAATTAGCTGCTCTTGAAGTTCTTGGGGAGTTTTGATTGGAAATTTTAACTTAGTCATGTGAACCTATTGTTTGTTTGTTTGTTTGACAGACCAAATCTCAACACCATAGGTGTTGAGGTTATGAGTTGTAGTGAAGGCGCTCTCTGTGTTTTGGTTGGGTTCTTGGCTCTGATTTGATTGAAATTAAAGTGATACCTTAGTGTTAGCCTATGGGCATCCGAGAAATCAAGCGATCCTTGTTAGGCCTTTATCCTCGGCTCGCCATAGCGCCGTTAGCAGAAACACTCGCTGGTGTCGCGCTTGGAGTCATTGGTGATTGAGGCACTGCTTATGGTGCGAAAACTTGGCGCGAATTGTGCTAGCGTGTTTTTCTCGCCAGTGTTGCTGTAATAGCTTCGCGAGGAAATTTTGAGGTAATTTTAGATTGTTTGCAAGCAAAATAGTGATACTTAATACAGTATCACTAAAAGGTGTCGTATCACCGACTTGTCTTGAGTAAAGTTAAAAACTATATTCTTGAAACGAACTGTCGCGGCTAGACTAAGGCAATGATTATGTTTGTGCCTCACAAAGTCTACTGCAGCAATTGTGTCAAAAACATTCACGAGACAGCCGCTCTCTCTTTCTCTTTCGCTTTCTCTTTCCGCTCTAAATTAGAAGTATACATTTTTGACACAATTACTGTTGTACACTTCCACTCCAAAATCTTTTGGTTCAACGAGAAACGATGCTAGATTATCTCGAACGTGATTGGAATATTTATAAGACTCAGGCCGAGCAGGCCGATGCTGCCGTAAATTATGTGTACTCAGAAGCGATGTGGGCTATGGCAGTGCTGATAGCTCAGCATTTTGGTGCTAGAGATTTTCGCTCTGCATATAGCTTAGACGGCCTCAGTCGAGCGCTATTGAGGCAACAGAAATATAGTTTGGCTGAGCATTTTCTTGGTCAGTGCTGGAACATCAAAACAAAGCTGAGCAATGCTAGTGCCCTAGAGATTGCTAAAACAATGAACTTAGTAGCTGAACTTTACTTTCATCAAGCTAAGTTGGCCGATGCAATTGACATGAGTAAAAAAGCTTTTGCTATCTATCGCCGTGTCTATGAACCTAGCCATCCAATCTTGCTTGAAATTGCTAGTAATATTGCCGTTTTGGAGGGCATGACTAGTCCGTCTATTGACCCTCTTATTGCGGCGGCTTCTCTAGCTAATAACAATCAGAGCCGTGCCGACCTTAACGAGCGCCAGTTAGTAAAGAGTGCCTCTGGTAATCTGAATGACAATTTTGCACCAACCGTAACAGGTCTGAGGAAAAGAAGATTGAGTTTTCCTGTGTGCGAACTATGTGGCGTGTCAATGGAAGCCGAGTGGTGTATTCGTTGCACAGGAAAGAGTGCCAAGATAGTTTTCACAGGAGAACAGCTTACATAGATGACCCCGTGGAAGCAAACTATTTTACGGACTCGTTTTAAACACTTATGAAATTACCCGTTCAATTGATAACCAATACCGTAGCGGTTTTCAATGTAGGTGCTCTCACCTTCTATGTCGAGTACTTTTCGCAGTCGCATTATGTACGTTCTAACTGTTTGCTCTGTGGCGTCGCTATCGGCAGGCCAGATTCTGGCGAGCAGTGTTTCAGAGCGAAAGCTTTGATCTGGATGTCTCATCAAAAACTCAAGCAGGTTGTATTGAGTTGGTGAAAGAATAATCTCTGTTTCGTTTCGGTAGAGCTTTCTTTGGCGAGTATGAAACCTCAAATCTCTAAAAGATAAGATATCATCGGTTCTGCTTCTTTTTAATAAGGCATTTATACGCAAGGCCAGTTCTTTGACATGGAATGGTTTGGTTAGGTAATCATCGACGCCAGCTCCAAAACCACGTTCTTTATCTTCAATTTTGTCTCTTCCTGTCAGCATAATGATTGGGGATGTTCCGCCTAATTCTCTAAAATCACGGCAAAGGTCAAGGCCACTCTTGGCCGGAAGTTTCCAATCAATTACAAGCACATCAAAGATTGTTCTCGATAGCATTGCTAGGGCTGTTTCCGCATCGTAGGCGCAGTCAGTCTCCATGCCTTCCAGGGCCAGTGAATTCTTGACAGAGGTACACAGGTCAGTGTCATCATCAACTAAGAGAATTCGAAACATCTAGCCTCTCTAATTGCTGTTTTCAAGAGCTCGCGTCCACCTTAACCCAAACCAGCTAGTTTTGATAAGGATACAATAGACACGACGTTATACCTAGTTTCTCTGCTGCAAGCATTCAGGCTCAATGACCCTCGCACACAAAGCTCTATTGTTGCTTATATTGCCTCTCGTGTTCGATCTCACGCTAGTGATCACCTTGTCTTGGCTATCGGCTCACGCTGACGAGCAAGCCGCCGATCTCACTCGTTCTCGTCTAGTGGCAGCTCAAACTTCGGCAATTATAAGAAACGTATTTGAGGAGGTTGGTCTATTCACCAATGCTGTCGTGCAGAGTGATCCGCGCCTCAAGAGTTGGCAAGAGAATCTTTTAAAATTGAAGAATCAGGAACTAGATCAGGAGTTAGCAGAGTTTGAGCGTCTGGTACATGGGAGTTCTCTCCAAGATTCATACTCTGAGTGCATTGCTACTGTTCGAACTATTACCAGCAGTTTTGAGGAGAAGAGCTCTGGTGACAATCTTTTGGCTGCAGTGAAGTTGGTTAGGCGTTTTCAGCCTCAAATTAATGCTCTAACTACTCAAGTCGACAAGGTGAACGAAAAAGAAGCGGCGAGAATAGAACTGCTGTCAAAGAATGAGTCTCGACTTCGGCACATCATCCAGATACTAGGTACTTTCGGCTGTCTAGCAAATATTTCTTTAAGTGTGGCACTAAGTCTTTATTTCAACAAATCTACTGTAAATAGATTGAAGATTCTTATGAGAAAGATTGTTCTCTGGTCGAGAAATGAGTCTCCAAATCTGCCTGCAAGTCAGCGGCTTGAATAGAGCCTTTGAGGAGATGGTTACTCTTCGCGGTGAGATGGAGTCTGAGCTTAGAGAACGAGAAAAACGCTATTCAATGGTGGTGAACACCATTCCGGTTGGATTGGTTACGCTTGACGAGGCTAACAAAATAGATTCTTCCAATGTCGCTATGCAAACTCTGACTGGCTACAGTGCTGCAGAGATGTTCGGATTGTCTTTATCTGATTTGCTTCAAGATGTCGCTACTCTTAACAAGATCAACATTGATAAGTTGATAGCGAATCGTGGCAGTGGAAGGCGATTAGAGTGCTTTTTACAGAGCAAGCTTGATCAGGCTTTACCAGTTGACGTAATTTGTCAGGAAATTGTTCTGGCAGGTATTCAGCGCCCTCTTGTTGTTATTAGCGACATCTCCGAGCGATATGAGTTAGATGAGTTCAAGAAAGATTTTTTCAACATGATCAGCCATGACATTAGAAGCCCGTTGACTTCGCTGCAGGCCGCTCTTGATCAATTGCGTCGAGGAGCGGGCGGCCAGCTGAACGATCAAGGTAGTAGTTTGGTAAATCGAGCCGATAGAAATCTTACCTTGGCCCTTTCACTAATTACAGACTTTCTTGACTTAGAGCGAATCGAGGCATCAGGTTTCAAGCTTTCTCTGCGAGATGTAGAAGCTAAATCACTTCTGCTAAGAGCGGTTGATATAGTTGACGACTTGGCTCAGAGGCAGCGAACCCAAATTGATGTTGTCTGTCCGCAGGTATCGCTTAAAGTCGATGCTGACAGAATTATTCAAGTTCTGGTCAATTTACTCAGCAATGCCCTCAAATTTTCGCAGCACGACACCGTGATAAGAGTTGTAGTGCAAGAGCATGTCAGCTCTCTTTTGTTTAGTGTGATCGACCAGGGCCGAGGTATTGCCACTGATAAAATTGACACGGTCTTTTTGAAGTTTCAGCAAAGTCATCTTTCAGATGCTGCCCATGGAACAGGTCTTGGTTTGGCCATTTGCAAGGCGCTTGTCACTGCGCACGATGGCGAAATTGGTGCTATGAACAATAATGGCGGTGGTTCAACAATTTGGTTCACTTTGCCTAAAGCTGGTCCGCAATCGAAACAAACCCTGGAAAATTGAACCAGCTTGTTAGAAATCGCGAAGGCTAGAAATCGTGAGGCATTGAACTTGCCAATTTTTAGATATGGAATAGTCACACTTAAAGCTTCATGGTACATGAGGGAATAGTGTATCGACATTTAGCGGAGCGTCAGTTTGATGTTTCGGCGGATTGTTCGGTGGATGTAGGTCTAACAATAGAAAAGGTGAAGCATTTACGATGCCGAGACTCGAACAGTTAACTCCAGTCGCGCCTAAAGAAATTGAAGTCAGTCTCAATCTTCTAGACGTTTCAAGGGTAGCTTCTACTGTCGAGCGGCTTGTCCGCTCACCGGAGCTTACAGACCAAGAGTTTCAGAAGGCCAAAGCGTTAGCCACCCATCTGGACAGCAATGAGCTTAACGCTTCGCTCAGTGTGCTTAAGACACTTTCTTTAGATCCGGATCAAGCTTTGAGAATCTTGAAGCGTACTAAGACAATTTCGGATGGCGATGGTTACTCTCTTATGTTACTCACAGTTAAAGATGCAAGTGGCAAGGAGCGCCTCAAGAATATTGATGTGGTATCCAGTTTTAACAACCAGCACCATAGAATTGAAGCTGGTACCGGTAAGTACAGCCTCTGGTTCGACATCGGTGAAGGCCAGCTATTGTCTAAGTTGTCACTAGACAAAGCTAACAAGCTAGCAGGTTTGTTGAATGCTAATAAGTTAAATGCAACAATTGAAGGAGTGCGTGAGCTGGCTGCGCGGCCTGAGTTGGCAATGAAGATTTTAATTTGGGCAAAAACGCAGGAGAGTGGTCAGGGTCTTTCCTTGAATTTGCTCACTCACAAAGACGAAGCTGGAAAGATTCACTTGAGGCAGGTTGATATAGTTTCGCCTTTTAATGATGATCATCACCGAATTGAGATGGAATCAGGGCGTTATAGTCGCTTAGAAGAAATAGGGGAGCGCGGCAGCAACCAATTTCTCGCCCCTCGGGCCGCTGATGCTTTTCAATCAGCATTTGAGACAGCAAAGAAACATGGAGTCGAGCTTGAAATTAACTCATCATGGCGATCTTACCGTGAGCAAACAAGACTCTACAAGAACCTGGTGAACGTATCACCAGTCGCCTGGCCGGGCACGTCTATGCATGAGTTGGGTCTTGCTGTTGATATTCAAAACTACGGTGCGGCTCTGCCTTATCTTGCTAAGGCTGGCTGGTATTGGCCGAATTTGCCTAAGGATCCCTGGCACTTTGAGTACCGCAGATAAGTTCTTATCTTAAGCGTTGAGGCGAAGAGAGCCCTTCTCTCTGTCATCCTTTATCCAGTATTCGTAGGCTGATACGGCCTTGAAGGCGGCAATCAGATTGCCACTTTTAACTTCTTTCAAAGCCGCTTTTGCGTTGAATTTTTCTTTGTTTGCCTGCTCGAACCATTCAAATTGCCTTCTGTTGCAGACAACTTTGCCAGCTCAGCTCTGAGGTCGATTGCTTTGGCTTGCGTATTAGTTTGTTGCTCGTAAATCGTTGGCTCTTCCATCATCTTTTCTCCCTAAGCTTTCTTAGGCTGTTTCAATTGTGGGGGTAGTAATCGAAAAGACTGAAGCGTCTGATATAGTGCTTGTCTTTTCGCTTTACAACTTACTTTTTTATCTGTGACAAAACCATACCCTCGGCATTTGTTAACTAAAAAGTTAATTAAAGCGCAAAAAAAAGTCAATTCGTAAGTAGGAAAACAGAGAGAAAAAGGTTGGCAGAGTTGCTAACCTTTTTCTTCGACTGAATCAATCTACGGTTTTTTCAGTCAACGCAAATTCTTAAGAGCGGCGCACCTTTCTATCAGCAGATGTTGCAGGCAACGTTATACTTTTGGCCAATGACTAAGATTGTTGCAATCTCTGACAGTGAGCTCGTTCACTGTCGCGGGGATCTCAGGGAGAGTGGTCAAGCCGTGGCATTCGGCTATCTCTATGCCCTTGACTGAGGGCGGTACTGTGGGCAAGCTAGTTAGAGCACCGCAGGTATAGATAGCAATGTCAGTAATCCACGAATGATTTTAAGGCTGTTTCAGATTGAAATTGCATGGTTTGTAATTAATGGTTGTGTTTAAGAATGTGGCATCCAGTTGGATGCCACGGCGTTCATATCCTCATGGTTTTTCGCTGTTGCGATGATAATTGTGGATATGTTCGGATGTCACTTAGACAGCTATTCTGCGCGACTATTAGGGGAGACCTTATGACCTGCGGGTTTTGGAAGTAGGTGAGTTTCACGTTTAAAGAAGCTATAGTTGATAGCGATTCCCTGTGGCAGCTTAGTGACTTTGTAGTCTTTATATTCGGGAGCGAATGGATCAGGCTTACCGTTTGGATTTGTTTGCATGATTTTATCAATTGGTGTGTAAATTACATTAGGAAAGCTGTTCGTCCGTTTACTGTTTAGGCACCAGTAGATCGCTGATCAGGTCAGCCAGCGCCAAACCTACGCCAAGTAGCAGAGAGAAGCCCAGAACTGTATTTGCTGATGATATAACCACCATATTTGGTGCGAGTGATGCGCCTAAAACCGTCGCTATGCCGTAACTGATGAACACTAGAGTGTTGTCAATGAAATTCGCTAGTGGACTGCTACTAATTGACAAACCGAAATTCTTCGTCAGTGCTACCTTGATAAACGAGTGAATCGTTACAGTCAGGGCAATGCAAGCCAGTAGAATAAACCAGCCTGCTCCGTTCACAGCTACAGAAAAATATCTTAAGCCCGTCAACTTGTAAATAACAATGCTAGTGGCGAGAATAGCCATAGCTATGGCCGCTCGTGTAAGGGAGCCTTCGATTTTTGTGTTCATTTCTTTAGTTTGATGGTCTTTAGGTTTGGACATTTTTGTACAAGCACTTTTTCAATCTTGCTGTGGAATTTCGGCAAACATTCTATGGCGCTGCAACCGAAAACACGTAAGTTCTTTAGGTTTTCGGGGAGTGCCGGTATGTTCGCTAGAAGTTCGCAATACTCAATTGTTAGATTGTTTAGCTCTGCTGGCAGCGCTGGTAAGGCCATAAGATTCAATCTTCGTACCAGTAGCTGACGCAAACTACTTGGCACTGCCGGCATGGCTTTTATCTGAATGCACTTGCTTATGCGCATTGTTTCTACTGCCCCAGGTATGGCCGGCAAACGTTTTAGGTTTAGGCAGTTGTATATGTGCAATAAATACACGGTTTCAGGAAGTGTGGGTAGGTGTTCTAGAGGACAGTCATCTATCCATAACAGCGCTAGTTTGCTTGGAAGTGTTGGCAAGCATTTTAACTTTAGGCAGCTGTAGATGTTTAAGTGAGTCACTCCCTGCGGCAGCGCTGGCAGGCTTTCAATGCTTTCGCATTTGTACAGACGGAGCTTGGTTAGGAAGTATGGAAGGGTAGGGAGACCCTTTAAATTTGGACAGTTGTCGACTCGCAGCGAGGTAATATTGTCTGGCAGTGCTGGTAACTCGATAAGCTCCTGACTGCCTTCTATGTGCAGCTCAGTGAGACTTATATTTTTGAGCAGATATTCCTGAAGCGCTTTTTGTGATTCGAACTTCATATTTTCCAGTTTTTAGATGAGGTTAAAAGACCGAGTAGACATTCTCGGGTGTACGTTGTTTTCTCAATTCAGGTCTCTAGCGTTTCGGCTGAGCACAAAGTTTTTTGCAGTGATGGGCGCCTATAACGTGTTCAAGCTAACTCAGAGCACTTGAAGTGCGCGAGTGTGAAGCTTAAGTGGCGGTGTTTGCTGCGTTTCGTTTGTTTTGTAGGTCTTTTGATTTATTGAATTTAGATTGATACCATAGTCATAGCTTATGGGCATTGTTTGAATCAAGTAGGGATTAGTTTACAGAAGTTTGCCTGACTGATGGTGTCTAAGTTAGCGAAAGCATAGTTACCGCTAGTGAAAATAGTTTAGAGTTGTCTGTAGCACTGCAAGTGGTGGCTAAGCTCGCGCAGCTTGCGGGGGCTTAATTGCTTGACTAAAGTGCGGGTAGAGCTAGCGATAGTCTTGTTTCTGCCTGTTTTGGGCTGTCGCCAAAGCAAAAATGGTGATACTGTATTCAGTGTCACTATTGAATGATCTAGTTTTAGGGCGTTTATCGCTATTGTCGAAGGTTAGTCACTAGCAAATAGAACGTAGCTGAGCTGATAATGACCTATTTTTGTTAACTCTACAAATTCAATTGTGTCAACACTATTCCATTTTGGTGCTAGTGCCCAAGTCTTAATATGCCTTGAATTTGCGTAATTGCTTCTAACTTTGAAATCTAAAATTTGGTATGAATCAACGAGATATTGTTCTTGCTTTAATTCAATAGGGCATAAATACTGATAGTGCCATTTTTGTGATTTTTTATCTGTCTAGTCTTCGTGTCGTATCTGAGTTATTTAGTTTAAGGTCAAAAAATGAACTCACAATGGCTCAAGCTTTCTAAGACTGCTCGTCAAGCGGTTTCCCAGGGCAATTATAGCTACGCAGAGACCACTTGGATGGCAGCTTTGCAAGAAGCTGAAGATTTTGCATCGACTGACGATAGATTGATACAGACTCTGGACGGTCTTACTGAGGCCTTCAGAAAGCAAGGTAAGTTTAGACAAGCTGAAAAGTATGCGCGCCGTTTGCTGGATATCTGTCGCGAGCTTAACGGCAATGATCATTTGAAGTCTGCAGTTGCCGCTCACAATTTGGCAATTATTTATCATATGCAGCAGAAGTATGGACAGGCAGAGCCCTTATACAAGCAGGCTTTGACAATTAAGACAAGAATTCTAGGACCGAGCGAACCTGCGGTGATTCAGCTATTGCATAGCTATTCTGAATTGTTAAAAATGACCCACAGGGATGCTGAGGCTGAAAATTTAATTAGGTGCGCTCAGTCGGCTAACCCTTCTAGTGAAACAATAGGTTCGAAGCGAGTGACGAGCTTAATAAATCAGGCCCCATCCTGGTCGCGACAATCCCCCTCAGATGCTCCCCCTCAGGCTAGTGCAATTAAGCAGCCTATAAAGACTGTAAAACCCACGCATCAGGCTAAACTGAGTCAAAGTGGGGCGCCCATTGTTCATTCTAGTGCGGTCCACGAGTCAATCACTCCGTTGCCGACACCCTTTCCCGTAAGTGAAAAAACTTGGGAGGATTTACAGCAAGCTGCAGAAGGTGCTTTTGCTGCAGGGCAAATCGATAGTGCTTTGGAGTTATGGAACCAAGCGATTCTAATTGCCGAAACATATCCGGCAAGCGATAGTCGCTTGGCCCGTTCTTTAGATCGCATTGGCGAAGTCTTCTTCAGTATAGAAAAATATGGACAGGCGGAGATGTCTTGGTGGCGTTCTTTGCAAATTAAACAGGCAGTTTTGGGTAATTTTCATCCCGCCGTGGCCCAAACAACTAATTATTTAGCCAAATTGCACTATTTGTTAGGTCGCTATTCTGAGGCAGAAACACATTCAACCGTTGCGACTTGCAGGCATAATCTTGCTAGCCTCTACCACATTCAAGGACGTTATGCTGACGCCGAAGACCAGTACAAGATTGCCCTTCAACTGCGCACTAAGCTGCTTGGTCTTCAACATCCAGATACTCTTAGTATCACCAAAAGTTATGCCGATTTGCTCAAGACCTTAGGCCGTGAAGCTGAAGCGCAGCATCTCAATTCAACGAGTAATGGCTTTGTTTCAGGAAGCTGGAAAGCAATTGTAGTACCAGAAAATCAGGCACTGCTTAACCCTGCCGATGTTTGCATGTTTTGTGGCGCACGTTTGGAGGGTTTGAGCACATGTTCTGCGTGTCAGACACGTCGTGGCATGCCTTTTTGATGGCAGAGTAAACGGTGAGAAAAATACTACCTGCTTTCCTGTTAATCAAATGGTTAATAGACGGGCGAAAAAAAAGTCACTCTTCAGAATGACTTTGTCGGTACCTTTCGCTTTTGCTAGTTAATGAGTCTAGGCCGCATAGCGGATGACAACCTTCGGTCCATTTCCGATCTTCTCGCCCTTGAAGCCACCATGGGCATACAATTTGGGGATGTCATCGAAGTCGATGGCCCAGCCAAGCATCTGACGATAGTGTTCCTGATTATCGGCGATTTCCTGCAGCACTAGCGGGAACTTGTTGCGTGAGCGACGTAGGTTGGTGACTACGCCGCTGTCACGACGGATGTTGGCCAGGTCGAGGGTGATGTGGTAGAGGCACGAGACTAGGCAGTACATGCCTTCACCGCGGATGGTGCGAGCTTCAAGAGCGGCGTTGAGAATGTGCGGTTGTCCTGTGCATTCAAAAACGCATGCAATCTTCTCGCGAGCCTGCTCCCGCGCTGCTTTAAAAGTGGCGATATTGTCTGCGTGAAGTGGCTTATTGTGCACAACTGCCGCCTCGTATGCTGATACTTTCTCGTGCACAACCTCCGGAGACATTTCTGCAGCACTGGCAGCATGGAGCACTGACTCGACACGAGTTTCAGTCTTCCATTCCCGAGCGGAGAGCGGCAGGGTGAAAGCTGCTCCCATGCGCTCTGCCATAGAACGGTCTTCATGTTTGCGAGCGAGCACTCCGATTTTCAGAGTCGGGAACATGAGTCGCAATTGCAGAAGGATGTTCATCGCCATTTGCCCCGCACCGGCGATGAGGATTGTCTCCTCATCAGGATTGAAGTCGATGGTGCGCTTCATGTGCTCGATAGCTTCTCGACCAGCGGCCATTGATTCTGTTAGCGCCGCAAGGATGGGGTCGACGCCGACTGGGACTACGTGGCAAAGATTTGCTGGCCAGTCAAGTTGCTGCACGTAAGAACCGCGGTTCCAGTTGGTGGCCGGGGTGGCCATATAGCTGACTGCGCGGCAGGTGTTGTAACGGCCGGCCTCGCACTCGACACAGCTTCCGCACGAGATGCCCGGTTCTATGGCGACTACGTCATCGATTTTGAGACCGGTAACGCCCTCTCCCAGTTGGGTAATGATACCAACTGGTTCATGGCCGAGCATTATGCGGCAGTTGCCGTTTGGCTGAGAGGCGTGCTTACCGGCTCGGGCGACATTGGTGTCGCTCTCACAGTGGCCGTTGGCTAGCACCTTAATGCGTACTTCACCAGTGTTGGGAGTGACTGCGTGTTGGAACTCGGCAATATCGAACTTGAAGGGAGCGGTAAGCCAGAAGGCTTTGCAGTTGCAGCTTGCGCTTTGGTTGTTATGGCCGTTTTGACTCTGAATTGCAGTTGATTTGGTCATCTTATTTCTGTTCATAGTGGGGGAGGTCAAAATGCGCGAGTGAGCCTGATGTTTAACGAGTTAACTCGTTAAGCTGTTAAGTAGTTGCTGTGGAAGACTGGCGCGATGCCAGCACTTGAGCGACTATCTGAGCGGGAACAGTCTCGTAGTCGTCGAGGTGAGTCCATTGCCCGGTGTTGAGGTTCTTACTGGCAAAGGCAAATAGGCTCGACGGACCCTTGCCTCCCAGTGTGAAAACGTGGCCTCCAGTATCATGAACCGCTTGCGCGCCAGGTCCATCACCACCACCTGAGTCGCCGAAGAAGAACAGCACATCGCCAAGTTCTTTGACGACTTCGCCTTTTGCCAGGCCGACGCTGCCATGAAGACCTTTGAGTTGGTCACCAATCAGTTTGTTGGCATAGATGGTTGGTTGGGGCGGTTGGAGTAGTACATCGGCGAAGAAGTGTTTGATAACTGGTTCGGCAATTAGATCGGCGCCATTGGTTATGAACACCGGAGTAACGCTCTTGCTCTGAAGGAACTTCAAGAAATTGGCGAAACCCTTTTTGGGCTTCATTGTGCGCTTGGCAAATTCGATGGCTTGTTCGAGCGAGATGGCACGGAAGACATCTTCAAACTGCAAGCGCAGGTGTTCTTCGAAGGTCAGTTCGCCGCTAAGTTTGCACTGGTTGTCCCAGATACGTCCCCAGAGTTCGCCTGTTGCAGGGTCCGTGGCACCGAAGGCTTCGCGAAGGTTGACGAGGGTGTCGCCGCTAGGCTTAAAGGTATCGTTGATAAACACTTCACTGCCGCACAGAACAACGAACTGTCTACCATCCTTTGCACCGTCAGCGGTGAAATTTGGATTTTGTTCAAGAGAGGTGTCGTCGATGTCGAATCCTGCTATGGTGCCGTCAATTTTGGTTGCATTCATAGGGTTCACCTAGATTTGTGATTGTTTATTAGCAGTAATTTTGGCTTCAAAAGAAAAAGAACACCGCGATTAGCGTGGTGTTCTTTTTCTTCTAATTGGTCTTCTTGACTGATTGGTTTACTACCAAGTGGTCATTACTTTGATTTGACTACTTGCTTCTTTATGAGCGCAATCCATCGCGTCTTTGACGTTTTCCCAGGCGAAGTGCTTGGTGATTAACGGCTTGACGTCTATCCGACCTGAAGCAATCAGATCAATTGCTGTTTGGTAGGTATTGCGATAGCGGAATACACCTTTGTAGGTGAGTTCTTTCTGTGTAATAGCATTCAGATCCATTGGCACTTCTAATTGGCTGAACAAACCAATGAAGACTAAAGTACCATTTGGTTTCAATACTTTTACGGCAGTTTGGGCTGCTGGTGCAGCTCCTGAACATTCTAGAACAACATCGAAGCCATTGTTGTCTGTAATCTTCATTGACTCTTCTAGGATCTTTTCGCCATCGAATGATTCGATGATATGAGTTGCTCCGCACTGACGAGCCATAGCAGCTCTGTTTTTGTGAGTTTCAACTACAGCGATGATGCCAGCTCCTGCAGCTTTGGCGCAGAGGAGGTTAACCAGGCCGATTGGACCAGCCCCAGTGATTAATACTCTTGAGCCAAGGCCGACTTTGCCCTGACGAGTGGCATGTATGCCAACAGAAAGAGGCTCGCACATTGCGCCTTCGTCGAAGGAAACATTGTCCGGAAGTTTGAAGGCAAAGTTGGCGTTGTGGACAAAATATTCAGCGAAGGTGCCGTGCACTGGTGGAGTAGCAAAGAACTCAATACTTGGGCATAGATTGTAGAGACCTTGTTTTACAAACTCTGTGCATCCACAAGGAACACCGGGTTCAAGAGCTACACGATCGCCTTCTTTGAGGTGTTTGACGTTGGCACCAACTCTAGCTACTTCGCCAGCGGTCTCGTGACCAAGAATTAGGGGCTCATTGACTATGTATGGTCCGATTCTGCCTTCTACATAGTAGTGAACATCAGATCCGCAGATTCCCACCGACTTAGTTTTTACCAAGATTTGATCTGGTCCCGGTTCCGGAATTTCTACGTCCTTTATTCCGAAGACAAATGGTTTCTCCAGCACTGCAGCTTTTACCTTCATGGCAATCAAACCTCGTAAGTATTAATCGGTGGAAATTACCCTAAGGTTGAAAGCTCGCCGCCGAGAGGCGCGAGTCAGAGTTTAAGGTAACGCTCTGCGATTATATACACGATGGTGCTTTTCAACGCATTGGCGTAGCTAGGCTAGGCGTTCTAGGCAAATTATTTTGCTTTCACCGCTAGCGTGAGTAAAAGTAGTTGATTTAGTAAAGCCAAAATCTTCGTCTGGTAGCCATTCTCCGTTTCGTGTATAGCCTAAGCTGGCAAGTAGGGTTTCTAAATCGTCAAGGCAGTCAACCGTGAAACTTGGTTGGGCTATACCTTCTAAAATTACTGATGCTTTGATGGTCATAATTTAGTTTGGAGTGAGGGGGCAGGACTTGAACACATACTAAGCTATTGAATTTGCCAAGTTTATTAAAGACAACAAAGTACAGAACTCTCGCAAGAGTAAGAAAAAGCTTGTTAAGGGTTGCCTTGAATTGATTTGGTCTATTTCACTAGGGAGATTTGTGTAAAGTTTGATGCCTCAGTATTCACAAAAGATAAGTCTTCGAGCAAGAGCGGAAGCAAAGCATAGAAAGGGCTTTCAAATGTTGCCGTCAAGCCCAAGACGCTTCTGTGTGCGAAAGATCAATCAGTCTTCCAGTAAAGAAGCTTAGCTTGCGATAGCTAGCTCACATCAAAGCTATTGAATTTGCACGCTATCAGAGCTTGCGGCAACAAGGAGTCTCTTGTTTTGAATTTTTCAATTGATGGCAATTCTTTTTCAATTCAATATATGCAGCATTTTGACAGTCAACCAACGATTGTTTTGCT
This sequence comes from bacterium Ga0077546, assembly GCA_001464165.1. The sequence continues at coordinate 28,989 of LNEX01000332.1, read as the reverse complement.
GCATCCACTGGCATCTTCCATAGAGCTTGAAGACAGACTAGAATTTCCGGATTGGCGCTTGTGCGGGCTTTCTCATTCGCTGTTGCGGTTTGATTTTCCGGGTCACGGCCGCTCTTGTAGCCAGCATAACTACCATAAACTTACTTGGCCTGCGCTGGCCGAAGGCCTTTGTATGCTTTTGCAAGAGTTGTCTGTTGACCGGGTCGTATTGGTTGGGTCGTCAATGGGGGCCGGGGTATCTCTGCATGCTGCGAGCATAGCTAGACGATTTGATATTGACTTGCAAGGCCTAGTCTTGATTGTTCCGCCTACATCCGGTAAGGCAAGACAAAGCCTTGCAGTTATGTATAAAGACTGGGCTTCAATAATTCGAAAGAGTGGTTGCGCTGAACTTGTGCGGCTTTGGCGTATGGCGCCAGCAACAGCATTTTTTTTGAACGCGAATTTCCAGAAGCTCGCGAAATTAGTTTCAATGATTTCATTTGTAGCGATCCAATCTCAATAGCAGCGGCTTCAAAGGCCGCTGCCGTGTCAGATTTTCCTGGCATAGATCAGTTGAACTTTCGATTGCATCAAATCGATCTTTGACTTATTAAGCTTTGTCGACTTAGCTAGTAAAGCGCAGCCCTAAGTCTGCTACGAGCTTTAGATCATCGTCTTGGTCATTATTGGGTGTTGTAAGCAACTTGTCCCCGGCAAAGATTGAATTGGCACCGGCCAGGAAGCAGAGAGCTTGGGCCTCAGGGCTCAAACCTACTCGGCCGGCAGAAAGGCGTACTCTGGCCTGTGGCATTAGTATTCTTGCTATGGCAACCATGCGCACCAACTCAAAGACATTGAGACCTTTGCTCTCGGCAAGAGGAGTACCAGCTACTGGCACCAGAACATTGATTGGGACAGATTCTGGATGAGAGGGAAGAGTGCAGAGTCTATGCAATAAACCAACTCTATCTTCAATACTTTCACCCATGCCGATGATACCGCCACAGCAAACCGATATTCCTGCCTGCCTGACGTTTTCTAGAGTCTCAAGCCGCTCTTCGTAGACTCTAGTTGAAATGATTTCGCCGTAGTACTCGGCACTTGTATCAAGGTTGTGATTGTAGGCGGTTAGCCCGGCAGTCTTCAATCTTGCGGCTTGCTCAGCGTTGAGCATGCCGAGAGTGCAGCACACTTCCATCCCAGTTTGTTGACTAACACCTTCAACCATACTAATTACTCTGTCAAAGTCTTCGCCATCGGTCACTTGACGCCAGGCTGCTCCCATGCAAAAGCGTGAGCTTCCCTGGCTTTTGGCCTGAGTAGCTGCTTCTAGCACTGATTCAAGTGAGAGTAAACCTAGATTTTCTACGCCGGTTTGATAACGGGCTGATTGTGGACAGTAAGCACAGTCTTCAGAACAACCACCGGTTTTTACTGAAAGCAAAGTACAGCGCTGTAGTGCCTGGCTGTCATGATACTTGCGGTTGACATCAGCGGCTATAAATACTAGATCGAGCAGAGGCTTTTTGAATAGTTCCTCAATCTCGACTCTTTTCCAGTCGACTCTGACTTCGCTTTGCTCTAATAACTGCACCTATCAACCTCCTCGGCTATTTGAACTAGTATTACTGGTGGCTATTTCTCGTACAACCTGATCAACAATGACGTAGGCTTTTTCTAATGCTTCATCACTGATGCAGTATGGTGGCATCATATACAAGACTCTTCCCAGAGGACGCAGAAGCAGTCCTCTTTCTAAAAACCGCTCTCTCATGAAGGCCGATACACTGCTAAAGTAATTGTTCTCGCCAAATGCTGTGAGATCTGCGGCCACGATGGTACCGCAAACTCGCAAATTGGCAAGACCATCATTGCTGCTCCAATATTGATCTATTAGACTTTTATGCAAGGCTTCCATTCTTTTGAATTTAATTTCGCCTTCTTCCATTAGATCCATTGAGGCACACGCTGCAGCGCATGCTATTGGATTAGCCGTATAAGAATGCCCGTGGGCTAGCATATCGCGAGTTTCGAAAGAGAGAAACGAATCGTAGATTTCCTCAGTTGCCACTGTAGCCGCCAGTGGCAAGAAACCGCCTGTGATACCTTTCGATAGGCAGATAATATCGGGTCTGGTATTGCAGCGACTAGCGGCGAACCAGTCACCTGTGCGACCAAAGCCCGTCATTACTTCGTCGTAGATGAGCAATATATTGCGGTCGCGACAGATACTCTCTAGCTTTCGAATAAATTCAGGCGAGCACATGCGCATACCTGAGGCACCCTGAACCAGTGGTTCAATGATTAAAGCGGCAAACTCTTCTGGCTTCTGATCAAGCTTTTCAATTAATAGGGCTACACTCTGAGCTTCTCTTTCTACTACTAAAGTGTTGTCATCGGCCTGATAAGGAAACGGGATAAATTCGACCTCAAGAGCAGAATCGGTTTGACTGCCGTGTAATCCGCTAGAAGCTCCTATGGCCATAGAGCCAAAAGTGTCACCATGGTAGCCGCCTTCAAGAGCTAAGAACCTCTCTCTTGAGCCAATTCCTTTATTGAACCAATACTGCTGAGCCATTTTCATGGCAACTTCAACTGCTGTAGAGCCGTCATCACTGAAGAATACTCGATTGAGACCGCGGGGTAGATGTTGCACCAATCTTAGTGCCAGTTCTTCAGCTGGCGCGTGAGTAAAGCCCGCAAAAATGACATGTTCTAGGCTTTGAGCTTGGCGATGAATAGCATCAACAATATGTGGATGGCAATGACCGTGAAGGTTTGTCCACCAGCTTGAAATTAGGTCGAGCAGCTCTCTGCCATCTTCGAGCTGCAAGTATGCTCCTTTGCCACTTGCTACCTTAAGAGCTGAGCTAGCTGTTTTCATTTGCGTGTATGGCCGCCAAATTTTAGCAGCTCCTTCACTCTTGTCTTGGCAAGGCTTCGTCAATGTTTGCATTAATGTTTCTCCAACACGGCAAGGATAATTTGATAAGACAGCTCTACTTTTCCTGGTGAATAGAGAGAGTCCCAGGCTTTAACTAGTCGATTAAAGTCACGAGGTGAAAGCTTTCTCTCCGGCTCGCCTGGTAACAATAGCTGCTTGCTGGCACCAGCCATTTTTAGTGATTTGAAAAAGTCGCGGGAGCTTCTAAACCGCTGCGTCACTACAGATTCGTGTAGTGTACCAGCGAACTTCAATTGGCTAAAAGTATTGTGTAACTCTTGATGGCCCGGTAGTGGGTTAGCTGTGAATGGAACTTCAGCTAGGTCGCAAGCCTGCCGCCATTCAGGGAATGATTCAGAGCCTGGTATCGCTATGGCGAGCAGACCACCAGGAATGAGAACGGCAGATATTGAGCGCAGCGCAAATGGTAAGTCGTACATCCATTGCAGGGCGAATGATGACACCACTAGGTCAGCTGAAAAATTGGGATGGAAGAGAAATTCACTTAGGCGGTTGCAATCTATTTCTTTGAGGCGAGTGCTGGTATGTGCGACCTCTCCTCTAATGCTCTTCTTTAACTTTTGTAGCATGGCTTTTGAACCGTCAACGCAGAGAAAATAGCTCTCGGGAAATAGTTCAAGCAGCGGTCTCGTTAAAATACCTGTGCCACAGCCAATTTCGAGAATTGATAGCGGCCGGGCTATGATCTTTGCGGCTCCTGTGCCCGATTGTCCAGGAGTTGAAAAATTTTCTGGTTGGTATTCTTGCTTAAGCAGTTGCATTAAAGTTTCTGCTGCAATCTTTTGCACTACCGCATGGGTTTCGTAGGTATCTACGTACAGTGAAAACTCTTTGACAACAGGATCAGGCACAGTACTCACTCCTTGCTTCGTTGCTAGCTAGAATAACTTTGGTAATCAAGTCGATGCAGGCATTGGTGTGACTAAGTGGCAAGTCATGTCCCGCACGGCAAATCAGTGTTTCTGCATTCAAGAGTCGGGCTAGCGAAAGACTCTGCTGCTCTGATATGAGTGTGTCTTCTAGGCCGTGCACCACAATGGCCTTAGACTTCAGCTTCGACAGTTGACTGTCTTCAGAAGTGTCTATTTGATCAAGTAGGTGTAGGTCAGCTGCTAGCCGCTCTACCGAAATATCTAGGAGTGAAAAGTGAAAGCGCTTAGCCGGGTCGGTAATTTTATAGAAGTCAGATAATACCTCTAGTGGCGCCCGTTTTAAACGCGTGAGCATTCGTCCGACTAATAAACGACTGCGCCGTTCGCCACCTGGCGCCTCTTTGTGAAAGTTCAAAAACGAGCAAACTGTAACTAGGTAATCAGCCCTCGCTATAACTTCTACTGGTAGCAGATGCAGACCGAGTGAGTGAGCCACTACAATTAGCAATTTATCTGAGCCAATTGTTTTTGAGTTACGCTTATTTAAGTCAATATATTCCATATCATCGAGAGCGACCGGAGCACCAAAATAACCCCGGTCTGGCAAAGTTGTCTTTATACGATAATCTCTTGGCCAGGGCTGTTTCTCTAGAGCTTCGACCCAGTTCGAAAAGAATGTTCGATCATAGCCCCAGCCATGCTGCAGGATAATTTCAATATACATGACTGACTCTCTTATATTTGAGCAAGGCTGCAATTAATTTCTCAAGATCCTCTTGCCGGTGGGCTGCGGTTATCGAAAAACGAACTGCTGAAGTGTCTTTGCCTGTTGTTGGTGGTCTTAATGCCACGGCGAGGAAACCGCTTTCGGCAAGAAACGCACTAAGGGTCAGTGCTTCTCTTTCGCTTTTGAGAAATATAGAAACTATATTTGACCTGGAAGTGCCAATGTCAAAGCCCATGGCAGTTAGTTTTTCGCGGAACGATTTTGACTGGCTCTGGAGATAACTGCGCTCATCTTCCAGAAGTGGAATTAGGTTTAAGGCTGCGTCGATTGCACCCAGAACCGCTGGGGGCAGTGCTGTGGAGTAGATTAGGCCGGGGCAATAATTGACCAGATATTGTTTGTCAAGATTCGAGCAAAGCACATAGCCACCCATAGAGCCAATTGCTTTACTGAAACAACCCATAACTATATCTATGTCTTTGCGGCCGGCGGCAAAGCCCATACCTTGCGCGCCAAAAAGACCAATTGCGTGAGCTTCATCAAGGTATATTTTGCTGCCTTGGGCTGAAGCAATGGCGGTTAAAGAGTTTAAGTCTTGCAATGAGCCATCGACGCTGTAGACAGACTCGGCTATTACCCAGTTTGAGTCTGATTTATTAGTTGGGTCGGCTAGTCTTTGTTTGAGATCGTCTTCATCTAAATGGGCAAATCTTGTCAGTCTGCACTTAGAGAGTCGCAGTCCTTCGATAATGCTGCGATGAATGGCACTGTCTGCCAAAACTCTAGATGAGGCATTGAGGAAGGTTGGCAGCACCGTTGAGTTAAGTTGAAAACCTGAAGGGAAAATCAGTGCAGCTTCGAAGCCAGTTAACTGTGCAAGTTTGCGTTCAAGCTTTTCGTAACAGTCAATATTGCCCGAAACTAGACGGGAGGAGGGGCTGCCAGCTCCGTATTTGCGAATGAACTCGATAGACTTTTCTTGAACTAGCGGATGTCTTGATAAGTTTAAGTAGTCGTTGCTTGAAAAATTGATCAGGCTTCTGCCCTGATAAATCACCATAGGTGGTATCAGTGGTGTCAGGCTCTTTAGAGTGCGACGACTGTCGTAGCTAGCATCGATAAGTGCTCCGTGAATAAGAGCGGGCAATAGTAACCTCGCATTCGACCAAAGAGGATAAAAATATAAAATTGGATTAGATGAGGAGATCTTAGGCTATAGCGAGTATTTTGCAACAAGAAAGCACCATAAGTGATACCTAAGTACAAATAGTAGGCTAATAAAAATCTCTTTGATTAATGGCGGCTCAGGATTTGGCTGCGATAGCTAGCGCTATCGCTTGCTCTCATGCCATTGGAGAATCACGAGAGAGCCTGCATAGAAGGAACAAGCGCCATCCGTGTTGAGACCGCGTGCAATGCTATCAAATGAAGCATTTCCGACACCGTGGTCGAGCAGTCTGGAAGAATCGCAGACTTGTACTTTTCTGCATGTTTTGAAATTGCAGTATGTGTGACACAGTTCTGCGTCATCATGCCGCAGACGAGAATTTCATTTACTCCTAAGCGCTGCAGCGTTGACTCAAGATCGGTATCGACGAAGCTATCGGCGAATGATTTGACCACAATTGGCGCATAGGGCGCAGCAGCAAGGATTTCGGGGTGAATGTTAGCACCCTCGCTACCTTTGTTGAAGAAAGGTGATAGGCCGAGGCTTGGGTCGGCGATGTGCTGTACATGAATTATCTGTATCTCTTTCTCTTTGGCGGTCTGCATTGCTGTGAGAATATTTGCGACAGTCTGCTCTGTGTTCCAAAGCGGAAACCCACCGCCAGGGAAATAGTCATTTTGCAGATCGATAATTAACATTGCCTTTCCGCTTGGATTGATCATGTCAGTACTTCCTCAAAAGATTGAACCATCATTGTCTGTGCAATATATCATGGTGGTATTTAGTAATCTGTTCTGATTTTGCTCCAGCTGCCTCCTTCTGCTCGCAAACGATCAGTAAAATCAGCTCCGAAGAATCTCGGACTCATACCATTTCGTTATGATACTGAACTCAGTATCACATTTTCTGCATTTTGCTATGCCGTTGAAAGCCTGAGGAGCTGACAGTGCCCATCTTAAGGACTAAATATTGGCGTGAGCCGTCTTTGACAAGCTGATGCGTCGATTACGTGTTGCGAACCTTGCTATATCAGCCGGAGCTGCCTGGATAGTCGCTTAGTGGAGGCCCTGAGAATTTAGAGGGTATAAAGACTTTGAAACAATCTGGCGCTCGAAAAGCTTATGAATAAAGAGCTTGGGGAAAATGCTTTATCTGTAGAATGAGTTTTTGCAAGGTTTGTGCGTCGCAAGACTGGGGAGAGCAATTTAGGTCACTTCCAGCTACGCAGCTGTGTTCATTAATGCCGAAAACCGGCAAGGATTAGTTATGATCAACAAACAAAAAAAAGAAACACCGGTTCAGCCAATCATGGTTGTCTGCACCATGACAGTCGTTAAACCAGACGGAACCAGCGAGACGAAGACAGGACCCTTCCTTCGCTTCGTCGAGTAGTTTTCTTGATAGTTGGCTGCTCATCATCCTAGTGGTGGCAGCCTTCTGCTCATTTTTCAATTTTTTTCAAATTCACTCGATTAGGATTTCGCTATGTCTTATCTTGAATTTTGCCTTTGCAATCAACAAGCTTCGGAATTGTCTATCAAATAACCATGGCGGACGTCGCGGGGCCTCTGCTCCTTTTTTCTTTTATGCGTGTAGATGACTTGTCTACTAATTGTTAGTTACGGCATAAAGCTGGTTGATTGTGGCCCATTACCGCGGCTTGAAAGCCGCGGAGGCGATACTTTGTGCCATGTAAAATCTGAAATGTTTGCAAGACTCAAAAAATCTGATGATCTTGGTCGCCGACGAAAGTAATGATGTTAGAAAAGCTCTTGCATGGAACACTGCGACGCAACTTGATGGTCTTGAGCGCCTATGCCTTGACGAAGTTGTAATGCACGCTTGGCTTTAACTGAGAATCGTAGGCTGCCGAAAGAGCTGCTGTAGATACTGTAATACTTTTTGACCCTTGGTGGAATCTGGCTGTTGAAGACCAAGCTATTAATTTCTCTTCCTTCGTGATGGTTCTCAAAAAAACTAAGATTTCGTCGGCTGCTGTCTGATTAGACATGTATTTGTCACAGTTGAACGCTTATAGTTGATTCATCTGGCACCTAAGCCTACGGCAGGCTTTGTTTCTTTCTTTATGAAAGTCAATTATCGTAACTTCAGTAAGGAATTTATAGATGCGAAAACTTGAACAGATAATATCCATTGACTTTGATAAGTCGCTGGTTCTGACTGAAAGTAGTGATGCCTCGCAATTTTGGGACATGAGTCAGGCCACGGAAGTTTTGGGTCGTTCTAGGCGTACCATTGCTCGCTATATTGAATGTGGCTATTTGAGAGGCATCAAGGTTTCAGGCGCTTGTGGGCCTGAGTGGCGAATTGTGCCATTTAGTGTTCGTCGGGCTTCTGAGCTTATACAGCCTGAGCTGCCTAATCATCTTGAGAGAATAACTCGGCTTGAAGCTGAGTTACAGCGCTTGAGAGAGCAGCAGAGAGAAGACAGCCATCAGCTATCTCTGCCAACTGAAGCAGCCAACGAAGTAAATCCAGGTTTGTTGCAGGCTGTTGTTGCCTTCTTCACTATTACAGGAGTAAAGCTGGGTCTTGCTTCCAGAGCTACTCATTAGCGCAGAAACCTTATAGGCAGAGCACCAAAGATAGGCTTTTCCCTAATAATTTTTAGTGCTTAGATCGTGCCAATGGCATGGCACTTTTCTGAACACAGTTCTTCCAGCTTTAAATAAGAGTCAAAAAATCTGGCTAGGCCGTTTTTGTGGTATGGGCAGACTTCCATAGTTCTATCACAGTGGCAGTGTGAACCAGAAGTTGCTGCCCTTACCGGGCTCTGAGGTTACGCCGATAGAGCCTCCGTGTGCTTCAACTATTTTCTTACAAATGGCAAGCCCAAGACCAGAGCTTGAGCCTTGCTTAAAATCATCAGCAGATGCTTGACCGAAGCTTTCAAATATCTTTTCTTGCATCTCAAGGGCAATACCGCGACCCTGATCTGAAATTGAAACTTGTACAAAACCATTGAGTTCCCGAAGCGAAATTTCGATTTTACTCAAGGAGGGTGCAAACTTGCAGGCGTTGGACAAAATATTGACGATTACTCGGCCAATTAGATCAGTATCGAATTTTACCAATACATTAGTTCTTTGAATTCTAATTTCTAAGTCTTTGGCCGAAGCCAATTCAGCAATACTTGAGACTGCTTTATCGACTACATCTGTTATTGCCGATGGTGTTTTGTTCAATTCAAAGTTGTCTGACTTGAGTTTATGTATATCAAGCAAATCACTGATAAGCTTGATTACCTCCGAAATATTTCGCGAAGCCCGCTCTGCAGAAATCTTATGAGCTTCTGCTTTACCTTCGTATGCTTTTGCTTCTAGTAATTGAAAATATCCGCGTACTGATGAAAGGGGGGTGCGCATATCATGGGTAATCATATTGATAAACTGTTCGCGCGCTTCTTCGATTTTCCGCCTGTCAGTTATATCAAGTACCGTGCAGAGAATGGCTTTCTGGTCAACTAAGTTGAACTCACGAAAAGACATCTCAACGAAAATGTCGGCTAACTGAGGTCGAACAATTCGACTTTCGACCGTACAGTTAAGATTCTCAGTTGTAAGGTCTACAGCGAAAGTCTCTTTATCGAAGAATTCACTTATTGGCCTTTCTCCGAGTTGTTCAAGTGAAGTGGAGAACATACTCAAGAGCTTTTCATTGAGAAAGATAATTTTACCGCTGCTACTCAAAACAGCTAAACCAACTGGAACGCTGCGAATAATTGCTCGAATGCGCTGTTCATTTTCTGCCACCAATTTTTCATTCAGTTTACGCTGCGAAACGTCGTGAGCAACGCAGAACATAGTTTGCTTAGACTCGGACCAGTTGAAATTCCAAACTGTATCAATTGTCTTACCGGAAGCGGCCAATACCTTGCCTTCGAAGGCTTTATGGCTCATGCTCTTACTTTTCGCTGTGCGCGAACATTCCATAAAGACTTTGCGGCTATCTATTGCTATTTTCTGGATAACTTCGCTACCAACGAGTTGATTAGGCTCATAACCCCAGAATTTTTTAGACGTGCCGGTTGTGTTTAGAATTATTCCAGAATCATCAAGTGATAAAATTAGTGTCGATGCGTACTCTGAAATCAGTTGTTCACGTGTATTCGCCTGCGAGAGTCTTTCTGTCACTTCTACAAAATTTCGCTCGATATACTCGAACTGATCTTCACTATCATGATCACCATTTGGCTTTCGTTCAATACCTGAGCCTGAGCCTGAGCCTGATTCAGAGACAAGTTTTTGAACTTTCAAAGACAAGCGATTCAATCTAGATGGAACTGATTTGTAAAAGTGCCAGAAGATAAGCACTGTAGCTAAGAAACTACTACCGCAACATATCAGAAATAAATTTTGGAGATTTGCTGAGTTGCTCGCAAAAGCACTGAAGTAGCTATGCTGCTCAGCGTTCTGAAGCAGCCACAGATCAGCCGTGTCTCTTTCAACTTTTGAGAATAATGGTCTTAACTGAGACCCAACACTTACCTGTCTGCCACTCTCTGCAGCTGCGCTCCAGAGTAGTTGCGGTAGCAAACTTACGGCCGTTGCCTTCAAAGAACTCAGGTTGGATAAGAGAAGAGACTCTTTTGGCCTTTGCTGATAGTATCTCTTCAGTTCTGTTAGTGAAGAGCCAAGAGAGTCTACTTTGTCTGAGATACTTTCAACGCTGCTGCTTTGTGGGTTCTTGACGAAATCAGTTAAAATCAAGTCTAGATCAAACACGCACTTATTCAGATTGCTGGTCACAGTAGCAATTCTATTGGCTCTTTCAAGGTTGGCTGAAAGTTCCTTAGTTGTATGCCTCAACTGTAAAAAGCAAGTGATTGAAACGATGCTAGCGGTGAGAGAAACGAGCAACCATATTAGTGACTGAGAAAACAGGCTTGCTCTTAATTTCATTGCCATTTTTAAAGCAGGCGCCCTTTCGGTGACAGAGTCGGTTCCGAGAATGCAAATAGTTCCAGCCTGAAGCCTTAGCCTATCAAATTAAGGCCTCAATTCAGGGTAATGGCATTATTGATAGGTCTAGGGGAGTTATTCTCAAGAGCTATTTGCCCCTTGCCTAAACTTTTTAAGCTTACCTATATTAAGTTTAGTCTGGAGTACTTGGTTCACTTTTCGCTTTTCCTTTGCTAGTTGGATTGCTGAATAAAACACGGTTTGTTGATGTTTGCAAATTAGTAGACTGGTCTATTATTTAGCGTGAAGAAAAAAGCTGGATAGCCTTTATGTGAGATTTCCTAACTCGGAAAGTTGTATTAACGGCAGCTTTGAGATCTCCTCTAGGAGCTTAAGTGCTCAGTTTTGGTGGTAATATCACGTGCAATACTTCAGGTAGAATCATGTACCAAACAGATTCACCGCGGGCGATGCGCGCTTCAGTAATTAGCTTGGTCCACTCCTCTATTTGCTCAGCTGTGTGACCTGGTCTAAGGAAGATGAGGAAATAGAAAATTTGTGCGGAGGGTTGGCGCTGGTGACGAAAAGTACTTTGTCTAATAATATTTGAATTTGGATAGCTTCATAGGCTCACGGAGTGTCGATTTAATCAGGGTTTGAGAATAGGTCGAGCAGCTTTGACGCTGCCCGCGTGACATAGGCCGGAGACTGGCTGTTCTAGGTAGCTTTTATTGTCGCTAGTATTTCCTCTGCCAGTTTTATAATGCGAGCCGTAGCATCCAGTTGGGCCGTGTGGGCATTAATACTGTGCTGTATGCAGTCACCGAGAGTAGCGAAGAGTTGCGTTCTTGCCTCTAAAATTCGAGTAAATTCTTCTTCGGTGAGATCGCCTAGCTCTTGTTCCTGAAGAAAGAACCTTACAGCCTTAGCTTGCGCCATTCCTGCATTTTCCAATACCTCGTGGGCGTATTGTTCTTCAGGCCAACTGGGAGCCTGTTTGATCAACGATAGAATTTTGGATGCGCTTGTCTCTTCTGCCGGGAGGGTGAACTTTCCTTGGCTTTCTATTGCTAATTCTTTGATGCTTTCTACATAGTGCTTAGCTTGGGCGGCAAGGACAATTAACTCGCCTAGGGCGTTGCGTCTGTATATGACACCACGATACTTCAAGATCACCTTATCTGGGTTTACTGCTTGAGTTGGGAATGATGGTGGGTTGTCTAGCCAGAGCTTTAAGAGTTCTTGCTGATATTTGAGAGCAGCAATTTTTCCCTCAATTGACATGGCGCGCCCTCGGCTGGTTTGCAAGAATGCGCTCAATAGCTTATCTAGTGTTTTCTTGAATTCTGCTTCTTTACGCTCCAAGACCCAGGCTTTCCATGGCTTAGAAATTGAAGTAAGGGCGAAGAAAAGTTGGGCGAAATAGGCGTGGCAGGCCTGTGCTTGTTTTGTCCAGGGTTGACTTTGAGTCAACCGTTTCACTATCTCGGCATTGCTTGTGAGTCGCTTGTCATTTTTTATCGAGAGAAGGCTGCAGCTCCGCTTTGTATCGGCCCCATCTACAATAGCTTTGTAACCCAGCTTGCTGCTTAGTTGACTAAGCCATTTTAAATCTTCTAGTGCATTTTCAGCACTCGAATCTTGCCATAACTGAATGAGTGATTTCATTTTCATTTTTCTTCTTCTTTCAATTTGTGAATTTGTTGGTCGCCTTAATTAGTTCTTTCACTGTGTCGTTTTTCAATGTTGCTTTCCATTGCTGCATGCCGGGTGTCTGGCCGTTTGGCAATGAGTGAAAGAAAAGAACGACGAGGCTAGGTAGCAGCTTTCGCTGCTACGCTTGCCCTATGTTTCTCCTATTACCGCTGCCTATTTGGCTTATTGAATTGATGAGCCTGGAGCGTTTAGTTGATACTTGTGATTGCGCTCGACAGCGACCACATGATCTGACTGAATTGGCTGCGTGGCGTTACCGTGAACCATAAATTCACCGTCGCCTAGGGGAAGAACCGAAGAGCCGGCATCGATCGTAAAACCGCTTATGTTAGTCGCATAAGATGCTGCTTTAGTGACATCGTCTGCTTTCAAAGTGACGATTACAGCGCCAGTTAAGCTGCTGCCGGGGTAAGTTTCAGAAATTGATTGTGTCAGTTTTACAGTACTCATGAGAGACTCCTGTTGATTGTTTGTTGAATGCACGTGGAGAAACAACCTCATTGGCAAGTTGGTCGGCGTAGCACCAGTAGTCTCGAAGAGTTTCTGGGATGATAGGCCGCTTTGTTTCTCCTTAAATTAGTCCGTCATTGATGGCTTTCTCCGGCCCTGCTTCTTAGAAGAATCTCTTCTCTTTTTCTCTAGCCGATCTTGGTTTTTAGCCTTGCTGAACTTTGTTGGAACACGATCAAGTGGCGAAGTCGCTACTTGTTGAATCATGTCCATCAGCTTACGGACGCAGGAGTCTCTATTGAGTCCCTGCGTCCGGTGCTTCTGGCTTGCGATAGTTATGACCCCGTCCTTGTTGATGCGGTTGCCGAATTGTTCAAGAAATCGCTCTTTGACTTCGGCCGGAAGTGTCGCGTTTTCTCGTACGTTCCAATGCAGCCGCGCTTTGGTTTCGACTTTGTTGACGTTTTGTCCACCAGCGCCTCCAGAACGGGAGAAGGTGAAAGTCAGTTCGGCCTCGTTAAGCGTCGGTGTACCTGTGACATTTTCGATGGTATGCATTTATAACCTCTGCTGATTGTGAGCTACAGTCCTAGAAGATGCACCGGAAATGGTGACTTTGAGAACAACAAGAGGCTGCCACCATTTGGGGCGATGCGCAGCCTTGCTATAGATAGCTGCTTAACCGTTCTAAATTTGCTTGGCTTGTGCCAGCGTCAATTGGTTTGACTTTTTAGTGGCGGAAAAAGCTCTAAGCCTTTTAGTGCGAAAGTTTTTGCTTTCTTAATTTTCTTCTTGCCAATATGTGCAGCTTGTTGCGCCGCAATCAGAAATTTTTGCGCTAGTTCCAGGGTCTCAGTAGTAACAGCATGCATCTTTTGACCATGCTCAGCATTTGCTGATGCTTCGATTAGTTGGGCGAAGTAGCTGACGTCGGACTGTAGTCTTCCGATAAGGTAGGGTAGACTGAGATTTCCCTTGCTAGTTTTAGTTTTTAATTTTGCCATTGTCTTGGTCCTTTTTTACTTTTGTCATTGGTTTAGGCGGGTTTCCCCTCTCTGCCAGCGCTTTTCAGCAACTGCGGCGCACACTCACGCAAGTTCAAGTAATACTTACGCTATGCCTCCTCCAACTTCTTTTTCAGTTGGATTCAGGGGTTTGTTTGGGGAATATGAAAATGAAAGGTGAGGCTATCTCCGCGAGAGAAACAGCCTCATCAGTATTTTAGTTTTGTCATTTAGAGTGCTCTAGATGAGTTCTAATTATCGCTCGCTGATGTTAGTCAGTTCGAAGCCACGGTCTTTTCGGTTTGGCGTTACTAAGAAATCCAGCTGAATTTTCCTCCAGCTTTCATTTCGTCTTTAATCCAATCTTGATCGCCTTCATACAGGCAGGGTTGCGTTTCGACTGGCGTGGGTTCTAGCAAGTCGCGTTTTGTGTCTTGAGATTGGTTTCGGTTGTTTTTGCGTGACATGGTACTTACCTTCCTTTTTTTGTAGTTTGAAATGTGCGCAGCAAAACTGAGGTGTTGATGCCACTGTACAGAGCCTTTAGAAAGACTCAGTCTGCGATTAATAGAACTGACGGGACTCGAACCCGCGTGCACTGTTCTTGCGATCAAGTCAGTGCGCTCCCAGTGAGCTTCAGTTCTAGGACGCGAAATTAGACGTCCTCATAGAAAAAGAGCCAATTGTCAACGTCCGACTGGTTCCGGTCTTCGTCATTCCAGGTTTCCTCTTCCCAATCGACGAAATCGATTTCTTCCATCAGGCCTTGGAGACGCTCTTGTTCTTCTTCTAATGAGTCTATTGTTGACTGAGGAGCCCGGTGTGAGCGATTGAGCTGGTCTTGGACGTATGCCAATTCCAACTTGAGTGACTTGATTTTCAACCATCGTTGGGCAGTTAGCTTAGTAGTAAAAGCTTTGCATTCAGCAGTCCACGGGGAAACCCCTTTGGCGTTTGCCTTCTGCTCTGCCTCCTCATGTCCTTTTGCCAAGACGACACATTTATCTGAGTGATAGTCTCGGATAAACGCATAGTAGGAAATTTTAAGCTTTTCACCTTCGATGGCTGTCCGTTGATTGTCTTTGATTTTAGACATGATGTTTCTGCTTTGTTCAACTGCGTCGCGGAATGCGCCGCATGCTTGTCCGGGAGTTGCTTATAGAAAGCTCGAATGCCGGTGCCTGGAGATTGCACTTGCCCGGTTAATGGAGCCGACGGGATTCGAACCCGCTACCTCTCACCGTAAGGCGAGTGCTCTACCAATGAGCTATAGCTCCAGGAAAGGCCCTCAAAGTGCCGTCAAAACCTTTTCGGGTATCAATCAATCACGCAACTCGCACAATTCAAAGCAGACAGGAACCAGAGACCACACCAGCTCTCAACACGCGAGGCGAAGAAGGATGGTTGCGAGGATGGAAATATGGTCTTGGTTTCGCTAGTTTTGGGCTTGTTTTGGGGTGAATGAATAAGTTGAGATAACCTAGACTTATCAAAGTCTCTACTCAGGAAGCAAATCACTTTTAAACTAGATCTTCTTTGTAATTTCGATGCTCCAACTCTCAATGGGTGTTTTGAAACCTAGTCTTGATGTGGCGTTGGACAGTAATTAACAATAAAGGAGGAAGGAGCTATCGCTATCTATGTTATCGTATTGTCCGCAGCTCTCTGTGTCTTGAAGCTATTGCTAGGTTTAGCTTCTATTGCTTTTTGGTCATCAATGCAAGTCAAATAGTGATACTTGATTCAGTATCACTGCGAAATAGTATTATTCCGAAGAGTTGCGGAGCTATGTTTTGTTTCTTATAGGTACTCTAACCATATGATTGTGACAAAGACATACTCGTTCAGGGTTGACCTGCTATGTTTCAGGCACAGTAAATTGCTTAACGTAGTGTTATTAACTGAATATTGGCGCGAGGTAATCTGCGCAATCGTCGGCGTAAATTACGGGTTGCGAACCTCACTATATTAGAAGAAGCTTTATGAATAATAGCTTTTGGGTAGAGCACGAGCTATTGCCAATAACTATCTTGAACCTATCACTTACTCAACAAAGCCTTAATTGAAGAGCTTGTAGGGGTGATTGACTCGCTGGCGAAACTTCTGCAATGGTAAACCTATCTCTATTTCATCCACTTAATACAAAAGACACCGACCAGCGAAATCCAAATGCCTTTGCTATTACAGCACCATTGCTCCGCATCTATAGATGTGGTGTGTATGGCTTGAAGTCGGCGTCGCGTGTTTTTTTCTGTGCGAGTTGCGTGATTAATTGATTGATTGAGATGCAAGTTTTTTTTTATTAACGGTGGTCAAAATCAATCAATTCCTGCCGAAAACCTCGGCTTAACTCTTAATTTACATATTTACTATCATCTCCGCTAAGCGGAGCTCGACCAATGTTAGAAATTATCAGCGCAGTAAACGCTGCAGGAAATACAGCCGTGATTTTTAAGTCAATTTATCGTGCACACGCCCAGCAACTCGAAGCAATCCATGATAGTTTTCGCCAGGCAGAGAGCATGATTTCTCAGCCAGAATGGCATAGTGAGGAGGGATTTAAGACATTCTTAGTCACCTTCGGTCTTGCCGTTGCGGCTTCCGCCGAACTTGCTGAAGAAACTAACATTTCGCTCGGCGCATTCGGAGTCATGGCTCTTAGCGCAGTGTGCGATGAGTGCGAAAAACGTAAGGTCAAAGTTTGCTTTACCGAAGCTGGGGCTTTATTTGAATGAATCTGATGTTCGTCTTTCTTTGACGATCAGGGGCTGTAGCTCAGCGGTAGAGCGCTCGCCTTTTAAGTGAGAGGTCGCGGGTTCGAATCCCTTCAGTTCCATTAACCAGGCAAGTGCAATCTTCGTGCGTTTGCGTTCTAGCTTGCTTCAAGCGGCTTCTGGACAAACTTCCGAAAGGAAGACCTCCCTGTGAGGTAATTTACTATCAAAACAAAAGGACAATCAACTATGAAACGACATGCAGTCAACAGCGTAAAAGTAGAGCGGCCCTCTGCGACTTTCGACGACTTAATATATGAGCTACTCGACGACTTGTATGAAGAAGTTTCGATAAAGTTCATGGCAGATTTATTCTCGGCAGGTCTCAAAGTATTGACATGCATTGTGATTGTTTTGCTGCTGATTTCTATTCACTTGATTCATCTGTACATAGGGGCAGGCTCTCCTGCGGCATTGAGCGTTGACGTGTCATCCGGATGCCTGGTCGATCAGCAAATACCAAAAGCTGTTCTCCTCTGATTGACACAATGACTAAAGCAGAACTGTGGCTCACTGGGAGCGCACTGACTTGAATGCAAGAACAGTGCATGCGGGTTCAAATCCCGTCAGTTCCATTAAAGGCAGAACTCCTACTGCCTCAAAGCATGCCGAAAGGCAGTTGAAACCCCAAGAAAAGGAGTCCGATTATGTCTGCTGATAACACCGTAATGATTTTGGAGACGAATGATGGTTTTCGTGTGGCTGAAATTCAGGCTGCCGAGAACCTTTCTGAACCAGATTCAGAGTTCAAGCGCGAATACATTAGCGCCAATTTCGCTGAAAAGCCATTGCTCTCTTGTGAGCAAGATGCTTGGAAGCAAGCAGCGGCGATTTATACCACAATCAGGGCATCTGGTGGCTATGTGGAGTATGGCGTTCAGCTAGTCAAGCTTGACGGCAACAAGGAAGTGGCTACGCCATCTTGGGCGGAAGAGGACGATTTCTGTTCCGAAATCTATGGAGATAAAGATGACGATGATGACTAGTTTGACGACGAACCTAACTAACTTAAACAGTCTCTAGAAAAACACTTAGGGCTCCCTAGCCCTTTTTTCTTTCGCGCTGGTATTAGACTGGTCGACTATCAAGTCGAAAGAAAAAACGAGCCAAGGGCGCTCGCATTATTAAGTTTTCGGTTTCAACTGGATCAGTCACCAGTGATGGTGCCTAATAAATCTCAACAAAGGTTTCTGAGTTGTCGCGGATGACATAGCACTCGAGGTCTGGTCCGTGATAGGTATCGAATACCTCCTTGATGCCGAGATTCGACAGGATGCATATAAGAGTCTGTGTAACCCACTTGGTGGCATGTGGATTGGTTGAAAAACATTCGATCTTGAGCGGTAGACCAATTGCAAATTTAAGTTCTGCTTCTAAGGAGAAGCGGCAACCTGCCTGCCCCTCGATAGAGCCTTCTGCACCCGCGAGGGCTAAAAAGTCGAACTCTTTCAGCTTCTGGAATGCCTCGTGCACTTTGGCCAGGTAGGTAAGCCTGGGTTGGAACTCAGTAAATAACATAATTTAAGCCCAGAATTTAAGGGGAAATGAAGGTCGCCGAGTATAAATGTCGGCAATTGAGCTGACAGGCTATTTGGTCGTCCGATGAGAAATGATCTTCCCAGTGCTTCTGTCAATACTGGTAGTCTCGCCAAGATAGCGAAGACTTGACCACAATATCGTCCAGATCGTCCTCAGAGAAACGTTGGCATTGACATTTGTTTTGTCCGGCAACCGAACGAGAACAGTATTGTCCTCCTGAAGAATAAGGCTATCGCCTACTTTTGAATTGTAAAAGAAAATCAGAACAGTTGCACTTTTGACTGTGTTTTCCAGAACGCCAGTTCTTAGTTCTATGGCGCTTCCTTCCGTACTTTTCAAGCCGTCATTATAATTACTGATAGCAAGGAACCGTCGAGCAACAGGAACATCGCTATAATCCAAACCTTCAATTAGGCTCATGGAAACTCCTTGTGTGTATGAACAATTCGATTTGATTCAATCACCTGTGTTAGCAGGCCCCAGTTTTGTAATTTTCGCCAAGTGCTAGGGCCTGTCACCGCATGGTGATTAGTTGGCTTTCAAAATTCGGTCTGGCCCAGCCTAGAGGCTATCTCTTCGAGAATATTGACCAGAACACGAAGCTGATAAATCCAATTACGAAAATAAAGACCGCCCCCTGCAAGAGAGCGACTATAAATGTGATTAACCAGCCAAGAACTGTGCCAATGCCGACAGACGTTGCACTGGCACCGCCAGCAACACCGAGGATGTGGAGCAGGTTGGCTCCAAACGTAGCTATTGCCGCAGCCCAGAGGGCGTCTAGAATCCCGGCTATGATCAAAACTTGGCGCAGGCTGAGGCTGTTAAGGAACTTTTGCAGATTCATATGGTATCTCCTGAAAAGGTTGTCGGGTAGTAATCTATGTTTATTGGTCTTTGCTGATTAGTCTTTGTTGTTGCTGCCACCACTGAGTGCAGCGATCAGCCGGAGCGCAAATAGGAGGAAGTTGATGTAATCGAGGTAAAGCTTCATAGTCAGCAGCACGGCAGTTGCCCAGGTATCTTCTTCTTCACTAAGGCGGAAAAAGTCAAAGAGAAAGAACAAAGTAAACACTGTCATCCCGATTAGCGAGTAGACAATGTTGACTCCTGCGCTAAAGGGAACAAAGATGGCAAAGATGCCCACGGCAATCAAAGCTAGCAGCGCTACCGTGAGGAAGTTCCCCAGTTTGCCAAAGTTGATACCGCTGAAGCTTGCAATTGCACCGCATGCTGCCATGACACCGCCAGTGCCAAGGTATGTCAGAAAAACAGTTTGCCAGCCTAGTATGTGAACGTACGTGTGGATGCAGGGCCCAAGGAAAAGGCCAGAGATAAAAGTCCACCCGGTAAGTGCGGCTACACCGGCTGCAGTAGAGGCGGCTAAGGCGAGGGGAACAAAGAAGGCGCCTACAAAGAATAGGACAGCCAAGCAAATGATAGCGGCCGTTGAGGTTATGCCCGCACCCAAAAATGTGCCGATGGCGCTGACTAGAAATGTGCTAGTCAATAACAGTGAGACTTTAGAAAAAAGTCCGCTTTGACTCCGAGATCCAATGGGATTGCTCATGATTGATCTATGTTTTATTGAAATTGAAGTTGAAATCGAAATTTGAGGTTTTGCCTGAAAACTCTCACCCCCTGACCAGCCAAAAGCTAGTCATTCTGAGCGCGTTACGAGGTAGTTCTTGTGCTTTTGTGTGTTTGGGTCTGTGAAAGAGAGGCGAATGAGAAGTGAAATATGCCCTTACCATATGAGAGGCCGCTCAATGAGTTCAAGCAATGCCTGGTGATCCGTTACAAGTCCGAATAACGCTGCCAGCAGTGCCCTAGCTAGGTCAAAGCCTGCGAGAATATTGAGTGAGAAGCGGCTAAGAATGTGTTTCGGTCTATTTCGAGTTATCGGAGTGGCTAACTTTCTTGAAGGGGTCACGAGCTCGACTACAGCAAATTTGCAATGCGGATGCTCATCTCATGAGAGCAGGTCTGAGGAGCACCGACAAAGTCACCTCGGCCGTTGGCAAGATCGCAATCGCAGATGAAGCTGTTGTTGTTGTTGTTGTTGTTGTCTCGATGGAACGAGATTTGATGCGATCTGCTTTGGCCTAAGACTTGATAGTAAGAAATACTCGTATCTTCTTTTATGAGTTGAATTTGATTACCAACAACATAGCCCAGAGCATTGCTAAAAAGCTTTTGCGCCGAATAGAAGTGATCAGCCTCAAGAAACTGCTTGAGCAAAGCGTACACCAGAAGCTGCTGCTCATGTCTCAACTGCTTGAAAGCCTTTGCCTGGTCAAAAGCTTTTAGCAAAATTGCAGGAAGGTAGTTTCTGTTCGAAGCTGAGACCTCAAGTAGGCATACTGCTGGGTGATTCTTAAATTCTATACTCCAAGGATCATCTTTGAAAACTATAGATGCCAGAGTAGAGTTTTCTGCCTCTAGCAAAAGACGCACAGCCTTTATGAAATCAATTGAATTAGCCTGGGCGCGACCAATCTCATCAAGGTAAACAAGCGTATCAGTGCTTTCCAAACTCTGCAGAATTTCGGGCACAACAAAAGTATCAATTGCAGCGACATCCACAGCAAAGTTTCCGACAATCTTATTTCCTAGATTGTCCTCAATGTTATCTTCGTGCTGGTCTTTCAACGCACTCCCAGTCTTACCGCTGTAGGTTCCAAGACCGTTTCCAGAAACCCTGCTCATAAACTGCCTTGATTGCCCCTGACAGTTTATTGAGGTAAAGCCTATACGCGAGCCATTTTCATCAAGCATTTCACGGGCCAAGATGCCACGTTTTGCGCCCTGATATTTTTCTATGAACGATTCAATAACAGTACTTTTGCCAGTTTGAGGTGGAGCTGTAAGCAAGATTTTCATTTAATAACCACCTCAAAGCAAAGTTTTCAGACAATTTTTAGGCTAAGCTGGCTAAGGACGTCAAGGCAAGCCTGTAAGTCTTCACCATGAATGTGGCAAGAATCAATCACATGAAAGTACTTACCAACAGTTATGTTTAGTCGTTCTGTCAAATAGTACTGTATGGCTATAAATTCTTGCATGTTCATAAGCAGTTTCTTGTAAGCATCAGACGAATGTGCGTGCACGTGAAGTTCAAGCCGATTTCGTTTTTTTCGTGCCCATATTATCGATGTGCACGGGCTAATCAATTGAGACTGGTCTATAGACTTATCCCAGAGTGACATTTGCGCCTCGCCAACGGGTTCGGGTAAAGAAAGCATTTCCAAAATAAATTCAATTTGACTGTGTGGCTGATCGAACATTCTGTGGTAGTAAAGCTTAGTCCATTCATGGACGACACTTTTCTCGTTCTCGCCGCTGACAATGTATTGGTTAATTGTGTCAATGTCGGTCTGAACCATAGGAAAAAGTGAATCAAGCGGTTCAATACTTGGTTGCTCTAGCTCTATGACAACGAAATCGTCACGATAATACTTTGTGTTATCAGTGCCTGAGCCTGAGAGCATCAGGCTCAGCAGAGTTTCTCTCCAAGCAGAAACTGCATTTGTAGAGTGAATATGCAACATAGCGACTTACTGAATCCACTAAACTAAAACGATACCCCAAGGCATAGCAATCATACATTCATAATTAGGTCTAGCCAGAGTAAAACGTAGAATTTTTGTAAGCGGCTGTGTTGCTAGGTCATGGCTCGCGTGAGCCTAACTACGACAGATCTGTCGTATTAGCTCTATCTCACCGGTGCGCGCCCAGAAACCTGAGCAACTTATGAGTTCGGGGAGTTTACAGGCTGTCAAGGAACAGCTAGGTTAAAGCTGTAATTTAAAAACAGTCTCCTATTTCTTTGATGTTCAAAAGGCAAATCGCCAAACACAATCACAGTGGCAAAACTATGCATCCATCGTTCCTACAGTCGTAGGCCAGATGATCTTGATGATTATTTTCAAACTTTGAAATTTACCAAGCAAATCATGGCAAAACAATTTACATCTCTGTATCCAGCTAGTCTCCTAGATTGCCTCAAACGCAAAAGCAAAATGGTCGCCCTGCCTCGTGTATGTGACCGCGTTTTTGCAGTTCCACTTAAATGGTTTCAGCCCGAAGGAAGAACACGCTCTTATCTACAAAGGCGATATCGATAACCTCGTATCGGGTTCTGAGGTATTGCTTCGCATCAATAGCGCTTGCTTCACTGGTGATGTCTTTCATGATCAAAGCTGTGACTGCAACGAACAATTTGAGATTTCGCTAAAAATGATGGTTGAGCACCAAGGTCCCGCCCTTGTGATTTATCACTTTGCCCATGAGGGTAAGGCTCACGGTTATTTCAAGAAGCTCAAAGCTTTCGACGGTCAGATGTATCCGGTCAAAGGCGATCATCGAGATTTCCGCACATCTGTGGCTATTCTGCGCAACCTCAATATTTCTCGGGTAAAGGTCATGACCAATAACCCGGAGAAAGTCAAAATCCTTCAAGAATATGGCATTGAAGTCACTGGCATTGTTCCTATCGTTGTCAACGACCCTAACTTGTCTACTCTGTATGACTATAAGGCTCGCGTGTTCGGACACTGGTTGCCACAGCTAGCAGAAGATTCGGCTGCCTAAAAAGCTAACTTAAATCAGGACAAAACCATGACACCAAGCAGAAAGGGCAGCATCTACTGCCCTTCTTCTTCTTCCTGTTGTCTTCCGCCGCCGATTGATTCTGGAAAAATCGCGGCAGTAGATCTTGACGGCACTCTGCTCGACGCTGAAAAACGGATCAGCTCTGAGAATGCCCATGCAATTGAACAGCTTATAGAACTTGGATTCTCAATTGTATTGACCACAGGAAGAGTTTACCAACATACCTTGCCTTACTATCAGCAGCTCGGTTTACAGGGGCCTCTGGTGACTGCTGATGGGGCTTCAGTGCGCATTCCTAATGGCAGACACATTCGCGATGTGTCACTACCTCGTCAAGCGGTTGCGACCATTCTGCGATCTGCTCAAGCTCGACAAATCACGGCACTATCTTTCCGTCGCGACGGCATCCGTGTTACTTCGAAGTTTGAATGGAACGATGATATGGATAGGCACCGCCGCGAATTACCTAACCACTTTGGACACAGTGCAGTCACTGCGGTGGTAAGAAGCAAAGTGCACAAGATATTGCTTATGGGGCCCTCCCCGCTTCTGCAAAGCTTTGAAGCAAGTCTCCCTGAGAGTGTTATTAGTCAGTCAAACCTGATTAGAAATTCCATCACTCTTGAGTTCACCGCCCGTGGTGTCGACAAGGTCTCAGGTCTATCTTGCCTAGGCACACCAGAGCAAGTGACGTTTTTTGGAGATGGCAACAATGACGTTGCCGCTCTTCGCTGGGCGCATCAGAGTTTTGCCATGAACCATGCCACTGATGCCGCAAAAGACGCAGCAAAGCTAATTGCACCACCGAGCAGTGCAGGCACTAACTTTGCGGTGGCAGTTCAACTATTTATTTCTACAAACAACTACAAAGACAGCGAATCGAATGAATGCAAAATCTAACTGCATCGTACTTACTGGCGGACCATCAGTTGGCAAAACAACGTTGATAGAGCTACTAAAAGATTCTGGAATTAAGGTTCTAGAGGAGGCTGGAACACAGATAATTCTTGAAGGCGAATTCCACCCGAGCTGTGATCTTCTCACCTTTCAGAACGCTGTTTTAGATCGGCAAAAAGAGAACGAAGCACAATTAAAGCCGGGTGAGCTTTACATTCTCGACCGCGGGATGCTCGATGGTGCAGCCTATTGCCAACTTCAAATGGACTATTGCCCGTCAATGATTGACGCTGGTGTTAGAACATGTAGAAACGTTCGAGCACAACGGCGTGCGCCCAGCCTTTGAAGACCTAGCGTTCACGAAGCAAATCACGCCACTAATCGAAGAATTCTATCAACTTCGGGGAGTTACAACTGTGCGTGTTCCGGCTATGCCAGTAGGTGCTCGCCTCGCCTTCATCCAAACCACTGTTAACTCACTTTCGCTCTGAAATGTGTCAGGATTTGTAGCAGTAGAAGATTCGACGCTACCCTCAACTTTTGTCGAATTTCTTGCAAAAGTGCGAGTAAATCCGTCATTAAATGAAGGGCTTAACGAACGCCTCTTTCGCCTGGCCGCGAACGCCAAAGAAGGAGGTGAGTTCGACAATTTTTGCAAGCCTCGTGTATTTCTTGTCTGGAGCTCGGTCTTTTTCGCTCTGCTACTCTCAGCTTTGACACTGATTGATCCTCTTGCAGAAAAGAATTCGCTTGAACAGAATATCTCTCTTGCTCAAGCGCGGAAAGACATTCTCGTCGAACTACAGCTTGATGATGTACTTTATTGGAGCAGCGAAGTGTCCAATATATGTGAAGCTTTCAGCCAACCAGCCAGCCTTGATGGGATTTGTTCAATCAGCGATACCCAGGCTCTGGTGGCCCCGATCGTTTTTGGTATAGGCGCAGCTGATCGTTTTGAGAGTTATGCGTACGAAAAAACAGCGAAAAACGTTATTCCTCAGTCTCATCGTGTTGCTGATTTCCTTGCACCTATGGCCGATCCCTGCACTCCATTGGCAAACATAGTAACTAAACAAACGAACTGCGAGTATGGCAAACCCTGGTTCTTCAGAATTGACTCTGAAGACCAGGTTTTTTTGCCAGTTTGTTAGTAGACCGGTCTATTAATATACCAGCAAAAAAGAGGGGGTTTTTCGCCCCTTGAAACGAATCTATTTAGAATTACCGCTCTAAGGCCTTACAAGCCCTCGCGTCGCCGCCGGTGCAGCGCACTTGGGTTGAACGATCAAGACCATTGTTGATAGCCAAGAACGCTATCAATCCAAATAGAAGATAGAGCGAAATAATTTTCCAGTCGAATTTCATGTAACACTCCTCACTAGTTAGTTGGCCCTGTGTGTCTCAATCGACGCGATTGGACTGGGCATCGGTCAAGGCAAAGTTGGCAGTTGCTTAAGGCAAGGGGATTTTGCCCGTTGGCTTTTGCCCGTTGGTTAGCTTGGTAGGTATGTTCTGGTGAGCCAACTCCAGTGTCATAGACATCTAGCAACTTGGAGTTGGCAACGCCATTAATTCGGTCTATTTGCTGCCGCACTTTACTGATGGCACTTTCGCGTCGACGCTGGAACTCTTGGTTGTCCATATTTTTAGGGCGTGTTTGAATCAAAGCATTTTGAATGTCTTGGCGCGCATTTAGTGCCCCATAAACAAGGTCCAGTAGTAAAGGAGAGCCTCTTCGTCCGAATAGGCGGGAGGTAGGTTAAACACTGCCTTGATGCTTTGCGCGGTTTTGCTTCTGAACGGTTCAGGAACATCTAGAAGGCGGCCTGAAGTGGGCGTATGGTCATTGAGATTGGCTTGACTGTTATTAGAAGGAACTAGTGGCATTCTGTTTTTGTTTATACATATTAGGTGGTCGATTGACTAAACGGAGCAAGTTCAATTGCACTGAGTAGGTACAATCAGGATTCTGCTTAGCCGAATTAAAGCCGCTGGATTGTGGCAATTCCGCCGCTTTATCATAAATGTTCCGTGACAAAAACTCCGCAGACAAAGGCTATTAAGAATGCCGCTAATCCCCCGAAAGGAGGGAAAAATGCACTCAGTGCACCGGCAATGCCCGAAATTACAAGAGCTGCGAAAGACAATGCTAAAAGGACTAGCCCACCTCCTTCGTTGAAGGTGCCTGACTTCACTGATGCAAATCAAATGAAACCGCCGAGTGCTAAACAGATTAGAGTAACCATGATTTTTCTTTCTTCCTTCTATTGGTTTGAGCTTCGGCCTGTCACGCAGAAGCGATTTTGTTTTCGCAAGCATTGCTGCAAGCGCTCTATCAAATGAGCTTTAGTTGACTCTGACTGGCCATTGGCTGCGCCAGGTTAGACCTGAAGCGCAACCAGAGATCTATGGTTTACGGCTTTGGGCAAGTGATTTCTTGATTACTGGATGCAACAACAAAAGAATGTTGATTTGAGAGTTCAAGAAACCGAGTACAAAGAGCGAACCCACTAGGCTTGGCTTGATGGTAAGGAAGCCAACGAATACACTTAGAATCACGGGTATTAGCAGTGCCTTAAGCAAATCAAGTTCATTGGCTGTGCCACTGCGACGGAGCCAGGGCATTCGATCAAGGAGATCGTATAGTCCGTTAAATGCACCGAAGAACTTATTCTTAGTGCGAATTGGCTCATTGTTGCCGTTATCTTTGAACAGCCGATGATTTGTGAAACTGGCCCGCCATAGAATGGCAGCTGTCAGCGCCAAGTTCGCGCCACAGAAAATGGAAACCAAAATTAGAGTCATGATTTTCTCTGTATGAGAGTCCTTGAAATTTTTGAATTAGCAGCAGCAGTGTACGAATTTTTTTGCCAGGTAGTCTTTAGGATCAACTGGCTCTAAGCCTAGATACTTAGCTCGTAGATGCTCCCAAAGTTGGAGTTTTTCCCAGTCGGGAGTAGTGGCTTTTCGACCTTCGTCGGTCAAGAGTGGGTTTGGTAGATAGACAGTGAGCATGTGTTCCTCTTCACCGTTAAACAATCTCAGACCCCATGAGACCGGCTGCGACTTGTTATTCAAGAAGCGATATAACTCTGCTCGCGAAACCTTTCTGTGCTTTTGCAAAGCTTCAGATGTAGGCTGTTGGCGCGGACCACGATTGGTACCAATGCACAGATGAAAGTGCAGAGTATTTCCAAACGTGATTGTTAGATAACCATCTAGCAGCCTTACTAGGGTTGGTGCATGAGGTAAAGAAATCTCAAGCACCGAGCCTTGAATCAGTATGCCAAATTGAATATTCATCCAATTTTCGGCAAACAGTTCGGTTAAAAGTTCGAGCAGAACTTTAGTCTCTGTTGATAGGGGAAAAGTTTCGATAGTGCCGTTGCCAGGCTCAGTTGAGCTATGCTCATATAGACTGGCAACATTATTTGTATTCATGAAGCCTCCACTTTATTTATACAAATTTCGTTGATAAGCTACTAACTCAAGGGTTCGCGTTCGCTGCGGTAATGCAGTATCAGCTATGTGGAAGAGAGTTTTAGCTTCCGCTTTGCGGCGCAGAATACCGTGGCTGAAGTCCAGAAAGCGACCGGCTTTGTTATAGCGGGCCCGTGAGTAATAAATGCTCAAGGGAGATTCAATAACGGCAGATTCTACGACCAGCGCAGCGTCGCTACGCAAGCTATTCGGTGTAATGACAAAGGTGCTTCCTAAGAAGTTGTAGGCTGAGCGGCTTGAGTCTGACTGGTCGAAGTTGAGATTAGGATTGAATTGAAAGGGCTCGAAAGTAATTGCCAACTTAGCGTCTACAACTAAAAGTGTCCCTTCAAAGATGCCTCCCATAATTTGGTCTGGCAAGCTCAGCTTTTTTTGTGTCAGTGCACCAATTTCAACGATAGCGGTGTTCTGTGAGTTGTTTTGTCGAACCCAGCTAATTTGAGTTGGCTTTCCTTTGTCAAATGACACCCCTAGCTGGTGGTGCGCAGTTGAGTTGACTAAGAACCAAAAATCAAGACCTTCTTCGATTGCTTCGTTACTGCTATCAGTATTGCTAATGGTGGGGGTAAACCAAATTCCCGCGCCGCTTTGAAGAAAAATGCCGCGAGCACCGCTTGTTGTTAGCGGTGCATGAATACCGTCAGTAAGGCTATGCTCAGCTTGATTTAGACGAAACGTATCTAAGTCAGTACCTCTGAAATTCAGCCCATCAACTCTTATTGTCTCCCCTTGTTCTAGAATTTTGAGGCTACAGGTAAGAGGCAAAATTTCAAATTTGTTCCGGAGCAGTAGGTAAATTGTTTGTGCCCCGAAGATATTTCCTGCGAAGTTTGAGGTGAAATTGAACCAATTTACTTCCGGACTTAGAATTCGATAAGTGTTTTTGTCCATATTGGAGAACCCATTAGTAAGGTGAACCCCGCCTGATAGTGCAGACGGGGAATGAAATTGATTTCTTGACTGCGTGCTAATCTAACTGTGCTTGTATCGCCGTGAGCAAAAGCTTGCGATAGTAAACACCCAACAGATCACTTGGCACAGCTGTGGAAGGAGCTTTCAAAAGCTCTTCTGTTAAGACTTGAGGTCGTTGATGATTGATTATGTCGGCGTCTGCCTGAAACACTTCGTTCATCGACTTGCGGAAGGCGATATCAAAGAGTCCTGTGTGCAGAAAATTCCGGTGAAAAGCCCAGTGGGTCTGGGTTCTGAATTGCCCGGCCTCGTCGCCAATTGGCACATGGGCGCTAACTAGAAGCACCGTCTTTCCTCCGCGCGCTACTTGCAAAACCGTGATATTTGGCATGTAAAAGTAAGCGGTGGCAACAGCCTGCATGTCGCCGTTTAGCGCCAGCCGACTGAGCACGATCTGCTCAAGGGTTGAAGGTGCAGTGCTGGCAATCGATGCTGAAGCTCCACCTGGATGGTATTGCAGTCGGTAGCGCGGGGTCTCAGGCCGGAGGGCATTGCCGAATTGATCGGGGTGGACGAACGGCACATGAGCAATGTCCGTGCCATTTAACATGACGCGATTTAGATGGGCGTCAAAGTCAAAGATGCCATAGACTGAAGACCATTTTTCCGCACCATTCGGAGTGATCAAGGACGGAATCTCAATTGTGCTAGAAGCTGCTGCATCGCCGGCAAAAAGCCAGACGAAGCCATCTTGTTCTCGTGCTGCCCAAGAGCGAGTGTGATCGCGCTGCCGTATTTTTGCGTCGGGGTCCGAGGGCCGGTTCTGGCACTGCCCCTGACCATCGAATTGCCAAGCATGGTATGGGCATCGTATGCATCCTTGTTTGACTGTGCCGCCCGAGAGCGCTGCCCCTTGATGCGGGCATTCGTTGTCGAGGGCGTAAAC